>NZ_CP029353.1:1618241-1925155 GCF_003130795.1 Azospirillum thermophilum | reverse complement strand
TGGCGAGCGGCCGGATCCGGCTGCGGAATTGGCTGGGTCATCGGCGGGGGAGGGTCCAGGCGCGGCGGAACGGGGGGCGGGCGGCGGGGAATTCCCGCCGGACGAGCCTTTCTTGTGGGCTTCGGGTCTTTCCTGTAAGAAGCCGCCTCGGGCGTCAACACTGTCTTGAAGGGCGGGTATTCGGGTATGGCCAGCATTCTTGTCGTCGACGACAGCCGCCTTGCGCGCAACATGGTCGGAAGCGTCATCCTCTCGCTGCGCCCGGACCTGACCATCGTCAGCGCCGCCAGCGGCGACGAGGCCCTGGCCAACCTGCCGGAGGCGCCGCCGATGGCCGCCATCGTCGACTACAACATGCCGGGCATGGACGGGCTGACGCTGGCCGCCCGGCTGCAGGAGCTGTACGAGGGGCTGACCATCGGGCTGCTGACCGCCAACGTGCAGGACGCCCTGCGCAAGAAGGCGGAGGCGCAGGGCGTGCGCTTCATCACCAAGCCGATCACCTCGGACAAGATCAGGGAATTCCTTTCCGCGGCGGGGCAGTGACCGCGATGGCCGAGCCCGGGCTCTTCCACCTCACCGACGACGAAGCGGACGCCATCGGCGAGCTGTTCAACATCGGCATGGGCGAGGCCACCGCGTCGGTCGGTGCGGTGCTGGGCGAGGAGGTCGTGCTGTCGGTGCCGGCCTTCGCGGTGTCGAGCCGCCGCCGCATCGCCAGCGAGCTGGAGCCCGAGGTGGCGTCCGGCGACGCCGCCCGCATCTGCGCGGTGCGCGGCGCCTTCAGCGGCCCCTTCACCGGCGAGGCGATGCTGCTGTTCCCCGAGCGCGGCACCATGGCGCTGGCCAGCCGCCTCGTCCCCGTCGATCCCGCCGCCGACGCGCCGGGCGAGATGGAGCAGGATGTGCTGACGGAGATCGGCAACATCCTGATGAACGGCTGCCTCGCCAGCCTGTCGAACCTGGTGGAGGGCGAGATCGCCGGCACGCTGGCGGTCTATGACAGCGGCCCGGCGCGCAGCTTCATCGGCACCGACGACACGCCGGTGCTGTTCGTCCGCATCGACATCGCGCTGGCCGCCGGCGACGCGCGGGGGCATGCGCTGTTCCTGCTGGACATCACCTCGCTCGACGCCTTCCGCCAGGCGATCCGCCGCTCGCTCTCCAACCTCTGAGCCGCGCCCTCAGTCGAGGCGGGTGAGCACCAGCGCCGTCAGGTCGTCGTCGATCGGGCCGGCGGCATGCAGGTCGTCGAGGATGCCGGCAAGGAAGCGGGCGCCGTCGCGCTCCGCCATCCGGCGGGACACCAGCGCCGCCAGCCCGACATCGTCCAGCACGTCGTCGCCCGCCGGGATCTCGATCGCCGCGTCGGAATAGAGGAACAGCCGCCCGCCGGCCGGCAGGGGAAGCCGGCGCGTCTCGTACTCCGCCGTCGCCAGCAGGCCGAGCGGCAGGCCGGCGCTGTCGCCGAGCAGCGGCCCGGCACCGGCGGCGGATCCGTCCAGGCTCCAGGCCATCGGGCGGGTGGAGCCGGCGGAGGCGTAGACGAACTCCCCCGCCCGCGTGTCGATGACGCCGACCAGCATGGTGGCGAACTGCCCGGCCGGCAGCAGCGTGCACAGCCGGCGGTTGATCCGCGCCAGATAGTCGGCCGGATCGGGGCCGGCCCCCGGCGGCCCGCCGGCGGCGATCTGCTGGCAGAGCACCTGCAGCCGGAAGGTGTTGAGCGCCGCCCCGACGCCATGGCCGGAGAAATCGACGAGATGCACGCCGAGCCGCCCCGGCCCCATCGGGTACAGCCCCCAGAAATCGCCGCCCAGCTCGGAGGAGGGGGCGAAATGGGCGGCGATGGCGACGCCGTGCGACCGCTCCACCTCGGCCAGCCGCCCGGCGGCCGGCATCAGCCGTTCCTGCATGCGGCGGGCGAGATCCAGCTCCGCCTCGGCGCGGCGGCGGAACTGCTCCAGATCCTGGACCAGCGCCTTGCGGCGCAGCAGGATCTGGACGCGGGCGAGCAGCTCGCTGGCGTTCAGCGGCTTGCCGACATAGTCGGTCGCCCCGGCGGCGAAGGCGCGGGCGCGGTCCTCGGAGCGGTTCAGGCTGGACTGCACGAGGATCGGCAGGGTCTTCCAGCGGGGGTCGGCGCGCAGGCGCCGGCACATCTCGAACCCGTCGACGTTCGGCATCATCAGGTCGAGCAGGATGAGGTCCGGCTTGAAGGACTCGACGCGGGCCAGCCCGTCCGTCCCGTCCTCCGCCTGGTCGATGCGGGTGATGCCGCCGCGCTCCAGCAGCGCCACCAGGAGGTTGCGGTTCACCCGGTTGTCGTCGACCACCAGGATGCGGGCGTCGGCGACCGCCGGGTCGAGCAGGAGCGCGCTGGCGGGGGAAGGGCCGGTTGCCGTCATGGTGCGCTCCGCTCGATCCACAGCAGGGTGTGGTCGTCCCCCGGCTTGTCCCCCAGCGCCAGCGTCAGCGAGCGCGCCACCTGCTCGAAGCCGGCGCGGCCGCCGCCTTCCGCCACCGCCCGGCCGAACATCCAGCCGAGCCCGATGCCGGTGCCGCCGGCGTCCAGCGCGTCGAGCACCGCCACCGAATAGAGGGCCAGCACGGCGCCCGGCGGGAAATCGACCGTCACCGCCTCCGTCCGGGTGCCGTCGGCGATGCCCAGCGGGATGCCGGCCGCCCCGCCGAAGGCATGGCTGCCGTCTGGCGCGATGACCAGCGGCGGCGCGGCGGCGGCGGCGGCGTAGACGAAGCGGCCGGCGGCGGAGTCGACCACGCCGTAGAGCATGGTGGCCTGCTGCCCCCGCTCGAACAGCTCGACCGCCCGGCCGTTCAGGGCGTGCAGGAAGGCGGCGGGGTCGCCGCCGCAGTGCGACCCCAGCTCCTGGATCACCGTGTGGAGGCGGAAGGCGTTCATCGCCGCCGAAACGCCGCAGCCGGCGGCGTTCAGCAGATAGACGCCGAACCGCCCGCCGCCGAGCGGCACCAGCCCCCACAGGTCGCCGCCGAGGTTGGAGGAGATCACCGTGTGCGACAGCAGCAGGACGCCGCAGTCGCGCCGCAGCGCCTCGCAGGCGGCGGCGCCCGGCAGCAGATGGTCGTACATCGACCGCGCGATGGCCATCTCCGACTCGATGCGCGAGCGGTAGAGCTGCAGGTCGCGGATCAGCCGGCGGCTTTCGAGCTGGAGACGCACGCGCGCCAGCAGCTCCGCCCGGTCGAGCGGCTTGGACACCAGATCGGTGGTGCCGGCGGCGAAGGCGTGGTTGCGGTCCTCCACCGAGGTCAGGGCGGTCTGCACCAGGATCGGCAGGTCGGCGGTGGCCGGATCGGCGCGCAGGCGCCGGCAGACCTCGAACCCGTCCATGCCCGGCATCATGATGTCGAGGATCAGCAGGTCGGGCTGGCGCGCCGCGACCATCTCCAGCGCCTCCACCCCGTTCTTGGCGAAGGAGACGTCGCGGAAGCCGGCCTCGCCGAGGAAGGCGCCGATCAGCATGCGGTTGAAGTCGGTATCGTCGACCACCAGGATCGGGCAGTCGTGAACCGGCATCCGCCCGTCGGCCCAGTCGGGCTGGCGGCCATCGGCCCGCTCGGGCCGGCTGCCGGAGGAAGCGCCGCTGCCGTCCCGCGGTCCGTTCATAAGGCGAACTCCATCCGGATGCGCCGGCCGCCGTCGAGCAGCCGCAGGGACCGCGCGACCGAGCCGATGAGGTCGAGCCCGCGGCCCGAGGACTCGCAGCCGGCGACCCGTCCCGGCGGGGCCGGGGCATCGGGCGCGGCGGGCAGGAAGCCCTCGCCCTCGTCCGCCACGTCGATCCACAGGGTCTCGCCGGCGATCCGCAACCCGATCTCCACCCGGCGGCGGGCGAGGGCGGGTTCGGCCAGCCGGTCGGCCAGATCCTGCGAGAAGCGCTCCAGCGCCGCGACCGTCAGCCCCTTCATGCCCTGGACCTGCAGGTTGCCGTGGACGACGGCGTTGCTGACCGCCTCGTGCAGGGCGAACTCGATGTCGCCGCCGCGCTCCTCCGTCAGGGCGCGGCGGGCGGCGAGCGCCTGGACGACGAGCCGGGCGACCTGCAGCGTGTTGGCCGTCGCCGTGGTGACCGAGACGAAGAGGTCGGCCGCCGCCGCCCGCCCGGCCAGATCGGCCAGCGCCGCGTCCTCCAGGTCGCCGGCCTCGATCCAGGCGGCGACGGGCGGCGCCCAGCAGGCGGGATCGCGGATCTCCGGCGGGACGGCGAAGACGAGCAGGGCCGGAGCCTCCGGCTCCCCCACCCCCGCCGCGCCGGGAGCGGCGCCGTCGCGCCCCGGCGGCAGGCCGAGCCGTCCGGCCAGCGCCTGCAGCCTGCCGGCGGGCAGGCCCGAGCCGCGAAGCGACGCGAAGCGGGAGCGGGCCTGGGGGGCGGAGGGCGGCAAAGGCGTCAGTCCTCGATGGTCACGATCTTCCCGAGCTGGGCGACGGTCAGCACGCGCTTGACCTGTCCGACGGCGCCGCGCAGCACCAACTGCTTGTCGGCGGCGGACAGCTCCTCCCGCGCGATCAGCAGCATGCCGATGCCGGCCGAGTCCACGAAGGTCAGCGAGGCGAGGTCGAGCACCTGGCGCTTGGCGGGGCCGGCCTTCAACTCCCGGATCAGCTCGCGCAGCTTGGCGTGGTCGTTGAAGGTCAGACGGTCGCGCATGCGCACCACCGTCGTCTGCTCCCTGGTCTCGATCGCGTAATCCATGAATTCCGTATTCCTGAAGAAATCTGCCTGAATGAATCCGCCTCGGGGCATCCCGCGGCGCCCGGAGGGCGGACCGGTGCCGGAACCGGCGCGGGCGTCAGAAAAGCTCGATGTCGCCCCCGGCGTCGCCGGGCGAGCCGGCGTCGAGGTCGAGGACGCCGTGCTCGTCGAGCGCCGATCCCTCCAGCAGGAGGCGCCGCACGAAGCGCTGCCGCATCTCCGTCAGTTTGAAGCGCCCGAGCAACTGGTCCAACCACTCTCGCGGTTCGCGGGCCGCGACATGCGGCGGCACTTCGTCGCGGGTGCGGGTCTCCAGCTCCGCCAGCCCGACGGTCATGACGGACAGGCTGTCGTTGATCGCCTCGATCCGCTGCTTGGTCAGGTCCTGGAACTGCATGCCGGTGATGACGTGGGCGATGGTCGCCGACATCTCCGAGGAGACGCTGGCCGCCGTCTCCAGCACCGACTGGAAGTGGTTGGTCTGGTCGACCAGGCTGTCCATGGTCTTGTCGACCCGCTCCTTGGCGAGCATCTGGGGCGACATGTCGGTATTGGCGATCTCGCGCAGGATGTCGTGGCCGTTGCGCACGCCCTTGACCACCGCGGTGACCTTGGAGCGCATGCGCTCGGCCAGCTCCGCGGTGGTGCGGGAGAGGTGGCGGACCTCCTGCGCCACGACGGCGAAGGTGCGCCCGGCCTCGCCGGCCCGGCTGGCCTCGATGGTGGCGTTCAGCGCCAGGAAGTTGGTCTGGCGGTTGATGGCGTCGATGTCGCCGATGGACTTCTCCAGCTCCGCCACGTCCTTCTGCACGTCGTCCAGCAGATAGACCATGCTCATGGCGTGGCGCGACAGGGTGACGATGTTGGTCACCATGTCGGTGATCATGTCCTGCATGCCGGTGACCAGATCGTCGAGCGGCACCCGCTGCCCGTCGATGGCAACCGAGCCGGCCATCGAGACGATCTCGCCGACCCGCTCCGACTGTTCGATCGCCTTGTCGGCGAGCTGGCGGAAGCGCACCGACAGGTCGAGCGTCGCCTCCTCGACCTGGGCCGAGGTGCGGCCGAGCTCCGTCTGGATGGCGTCGAGCGTGCGGCGCTGGACGTCGGCGAAGCCGAGCCAGGTGGACATCAGGTCGGCGGAGACGGCGATCCGTCCGTCGGAGACCTCCTCCGGCAGGGCGGCCGGCGGCGGAACCTCCCGCGTCAGCGGGAAACCGGCGATAGACATGATCACACTCCTCCAGTCGGCCGCGCGCGCTCGCCGAGGGCGTCGAAGGCGCGCAGGATTTCGGCCGGGATCTGGGCCAGCGGCAGTTCCACGGCGACGGCCCCCGCCTCGAAGGCGGCGCGCGGCATGCCGTAGACGACGCAGCTCGATTCCTGCTCGCCGATCGTGTAGGCGCCGGCGTCGCGCATGGCCTTCAGGCCGATGGCCCCGTCGCGGCCCATGCCGGACAGGATGACGCCGACCGCGCTGGCTCCCGCCGCCTTGGCGACCGAGCCGAACAGCACGTCCACCGAGGGGCGGTGGCCGCTGACCGGCGGGCCGTCCTGGATGTGGCAGACGAAACCGTGGGCGTCGCGGGCGATCGCCAGATGGCGGTCGCCGGGGGCGATGAGGACGAGGCCCTGGGCCGGCCGGGCGCCGTGGGTCGCCACCTGCACCGAGGGTGCCGCCAGACGGTCGAGCCGGGCGGCGAAGCTGGGCACGTAGCTCGGCCCCATATGCTGGGTGACGACGATGGGCGGGCAGTCGGCCGGCATCACCGTCAGCACGTCGCGGATGCGCTCCACCCCGCCGGTCGAGGCGCCGATGGCGATCAGCCGCGTGCCCGAGCCGGCGCGGCGCGGCGTCGGCAGCAGCCCGGCCGGGACCGGCGGCCGGCGCATGGCGAGCCGGGCGGTGGCGGCGACGCGGATCTTGTCGATCAGCTCGCGCGCCGTCGCCTCGAAGCCGTGGCCGTCGGAGCCGCCGGGCTTGGCGACGCAATCCACCGCCCCCAGCTCCAGCGCGCGGATGGTCGCCTCCGACCCTTCCCGGGTCAGCGAGGACACCATGATCACCGGCGTCGGGCGCAGCGTCATGATCTTTTCCAGGAAGGAGAGGCCGTCCATCCGCGGCATCTCCACGTCGAGCGTGATGACGTCGGGGTTGGTCGCCTTGATGATCTCGCGCGCCTCGAAGGGGTCGCGCGCCATGCCGACCACCTCGATCCCCGCTTCGCGGGACAGCATGTCCCGCAGCATCTCGCGCATCAGAGCGCTGTCATCGACGACCACGACGCGAATCGGCCTGGGCATGGCTCAGTTGTCTCCGAACAGCTCCACCTCGCCCTCGATCGGGCAGCGGTGCAGGCTGGTCATATAACTTACCTCGGTGCGTACCGTGTCCGAGACAGCTTCCGGATGCAAGAGCCGCCGTATTGCGCGCCCGGAGTGCGGAAAGAAATGCACCCGCCGCGCCGAGTTGCCGCCGAGATCCTGGCCGGCCAGCGTCAGCCCCTCGCGCCGGACATACTCGACGGCGAAGCGGCCGTTGCGCCCGCCGACGTCGAGGCTGGACTCGATGACGCGGGCGCCGCCGAACAGCTTCACCTGCAGCCTCTCCCGCCGGGCGCCGAGCGCCAGCAGGGCGTTGATCAGCCGTTCCATGGCGACCGAGCCGTAGCGCGCGGCGGCGCCGGCGCCCTGCAGCTCCGACTCCGGCACCTCGGGCAGCAGGAAATGGTTCATCCCGCCGACGCCGAGCCGGGGGTCGTAGACGCAGGCGGCGACGCAGGAGCCGAGCGTGGTCGCCATCATCACCTCCGGCCGGCCGCTGACCGCATGGTCGCCGAGGAAGATCTTCACCGTCTCCGTCCCGATGGCCGCCGGGGGGACGGCCGGGCCGGTTGCGGGGCCGGTGGCCGGCTCCACCGGATGCGGCGCGCAGGGCGAGCGGCCCTGCAGGGGATCGTGCAGGAGGCGGTGGCGGCGGCGGCCGTGCAGCGGCGGGTGGAGGTCGGCGGGACGCGGGGGAGGGGCGTCCGGGACGACCGTCGCGCGGCGGCGGGCATAGTCGTTCATCCTCAGACCCTCTGGTAGATGGTCGGGCCGACCTGCCGGAAGCGCGAGGAGACGCCGTAGAGGCTCTCCGAATGGCCGAGGAACAGGTAGCGGTCGGGCGGCAGCATGCGGGCGAACTGGTCGATCACCTTCATGCGGCCGGGGCGGTCGAAATAGATCAGGACGTTGCGGCAGAAGATGGCGTCGAACGGTCCCTTCATCGGCCAGGGTTCCAGCAGGTTCAGCGGCTTGAAGGTGATCAGCCGCCTGAGGGCGTCGTCCATCGCCACCGCCGGCTCGCCGCGGTCGCGGGTGCGGTGGGTGAAGCGGTCGCGTACCGCCGGGGGGATGCCGGAGGTCATCTCCGCCGGATAGACGCCGCGGCGGGCCGTCTCGACCATGTGGGTGTCGATGTCGGTGGCGAGGATGCGGGCGTCCCAGTGCGGCAGCTCCGCCCCGAGCGTGGAGGCCAGCACCATGGCGATGGTGTAGGGCTCCGGCCCCGAGGAGCAGCCGGCCGACCAGATGCGCAGCCGCGGCCGGGTGGGGTGGGGGGCCGGGGAGCCGGGATGGGGGCCGGGATGGATGTGGGAGCGGGCGTTGCGCGCCCGGAACTCCGGCAGGGCGTGATGAGCGAGGAATTCGAAGTGGTGGGCCTCGCGGTAGAAGCTGGTCAGGTTGGTGGTCAGCGCGTTGACCAGATAGCCGACCTCCGCCGCGCCGTCCTCGCCCTCCAGCAGGGCGCAGTAGCTGTCGAAGTCGGGCAGCCGCAGGTCGCGCAGCCGGCGGGCGAGGCGGGAATAGACCATCTCGACCTTGTGCGGGGCGAGCGCGATGCCGGCGAGCTGGTAGAGCATGCGGGCGATCAGGTCGAAATGGCGGCGGTGGAAGGGGAACTCGCGCCGCCCCGACCCCGGCAGGTCGCGCGGCGAGGGGCGGGCGGACGCGGGCGGCGCATCGTCCATGTCCTCGCAGGACAGCGGGGCGTTCCCGGGGCCGGGGCCGGGGCCGGGCAGGGGGCGGGATAAGGGAAGGCGGGCCCGCACGGTCCGCCTCACGCCGCCGACCGGTGCGCCGCGGCACCCTGGTCGAGGATGAAGAAGCCCATCTGGGCGCGCAGCTCCTGCGCCTGCTCCTCCAGCGACTTGGCGGCGGCGGTGCTCTCCTCGACCAGCGCCGCGTTCTTCTGCGTCATCTCGTCCATATGGGCGATGGCGGTGTTCACCTCGTCCAGCCCGGCCGTCTGCTCGGCGGAGGCGTGGGCGATCTGGGCGACGAGGTCGGCCACCCTGCCGATGCCGGCGACGATGCCGGTGAGGGTGGCGCCGGCGCTGCGCACCAGATCGACGCCTTCGCGCACCTGGCTGCCGCTGTCGAGGATCAGCGCCTTGATCTCCCTGGAGGCCTGGGCGGAGCGCTGGGCGAGCTGGCGGACCTCCTGCGCCACCACGGCGAAGCCGCGGCCGGCGTCGCCGGCGCGCGCCGCCTCCACCGCGGCGTTCAGCGCCAGCAGGTTGGTCTGGAAGGCGATCTCGTCGATCACCCCGATGATGTCGGAGATCTTCTGCGAGGAGTGCTCGATCCGCTGCATGGCCGAGACGGCGTTGCCGGCGACCTCGCCGCCGCGGGCGGCGGCGGCGCGCGCCTCGATGGCGAAGCTGTTGACCTGCTGGGCGTTCTCGGCGTTGGAGCGGACGGTGGCGGCGAGCTGTTCCATGCTGGCCGCCGTCTCCTCCAGCGAGGAGGCCTGCTGCTCGGTCCGTTCCGACAGGTCGATGCTGCCGGCGGCGACCTCGCGGCTGGCGGTGGCGATGGCGGCCGCGGCGGCGTCGATGCGCCGGACCGTGTCGGAGAGGCGGGAGACGGTGTTGTTGAAGTCGTCGCGCAGCCGCTGGAAGACGCCCTCGTACTCGCGGTCGATGCGGCGGGTGAGGTCGCCCTGCGACAGCGCCTCCAGCATCGAGGCCAGCTCCTCCGTCACGTTCTCCACGTTGGCGGCCAGCGTGTTGATGCCCTCGCTGACGATGCGGAAGAAGCCGGTCTTGCCGTCCAGCGCGATGCGGCGGGTGAAGTCGCCGCGCACCGCCTCGTCGACCATGCGGCTGATCTCCTCCTCGATCGCCAGCTCCTCGGTCAGGTCGCGCCATTCGACGACGGTGCCCAGCCGTTCGCCGTGGCGGCCGATGACCGGGCTCGCCACCACGCGGAAGGTGTGGCCGCCGGCCTTGGCCGAGCCGACATAGGTCTGGGTGAGGGTGGCGAGGATGCGCCGCTGGTGCGACGGGTCGCGGTGGAACTCGTCGAAGTTCCGGCCGATCAGCCGGCCGCTGTCGAAGCCGGGCAGCCAGGCCTGCAGGTCCGCCTCGGCCGCCTTGAACATCTTCAGGATGGAGTCGTTGCAGTAGGTGATGACCCCGTCCGGGTCGGCCATCATGATGTTGGTCGCCACGCGGTCGAGCGCGATGCGCGAGCGCACCGCCTCCACCGCCTCGTCCTTGAAGGCGGCGACGGCGCGGGCCATGTCGCCCAGCTCGTCCCCGGCGTCGGTGTGCGGCACGGTGACGGTGAGGTGGCCGTCGGACAGGTCGGCCATCACCTTGCGGATGCCGGTCACCGGCCCGATGATCGAGCGGGCGATCAGCACGGCGGCGGCGGCCCCCAGCAGGACCGACAGGAGCCCGAGCAGGACGGAGAGCCGCATGCCGGCGGTCGCCTGCTCGGCGGCGGCGGCGGCGATGGCGTCCTGGTCGGCGCGGGCGGCGGCGACGATCGCCTCGATGGTCTCGGTGAGCTGGCCGACCGTCCTGACCGCCGCGGCGGTGCGCCGGGCGATGTCGGCATCGACGGCCAGCGCGTCCGGCACCGCGGCGCGGAAATCGCCGGCCCGCCGCCCGACCTCGGACAGGGCCGCGGCGGCGGGCCCGTTCAGCATGGTCTCCAGCGGCTGCAGGGCCTTGGCGAGGCGCTCGGCGAGCGGATCGACCAGGGGAGCCGCCTTGGCGTCCTTCAGCCCTACGGCGCGGCCCGCCTGGAAGCGGAGCTGCGACCACTGCCGGTCGGCGTCGAGCGCCAGCAGGGCGGCCTCCCCGGTCCCGGAGGCGCGGGCGGCGGCGACGATCTGGTCGAGCAGGGCGGCGACGCGGCCGCCGTTCTCGTCCAGCCGGTCCTGCACGATGCGGTCGAAGCGCTGCCGCGCCTCCGCCACCGCCTCGAACTGGTCGTGGTAGTCGGCGTGCAGGCGCGCGAGCTCCGCGAACTTCGCGGCGCTGGGCGAGGCGGCGATGGCGGCCCGATTGTCGGCCAGGACCTTGTTGAAGGAGTCGCGCAGCGCGCGCTGGCGGTCGAGCGAGGCCGGGTTGCCGGTGTTCAGGTAGTCGCGGCCGTGGACGCGCTGGTTGACCAGCCGGGCCTCCAGGTCCTTGGCGAAGACGGCAAGGCGGGCGGTGCCGGCCATCGAGCCGACGTCGTCCTGCATCCGGTTCAGGCCGAAGGCGCCGATCGCCCCCTGGACGACCAGCAGCGCCAGCAGCAGCCCGAAGGCGATCCACAGCCGGCCGGCGATGCGCATGTTCCTCAGCCACCCGGCGATGCCGGTCGCGGTCGCCGTCCGTCCGGCCATCGCCGTCCCTGCCTCGATCCTGGACATGGGGCCTCCTCCTCCGTCTTCTTCTTATTCGTCGTCAACCGGCCGTCAACCGGCCGCCGCCGTCCGGACCGTCCCGGTCAAACGGGCTTTTCCAGCGCCGGTGGCGTCTTGGCGGGCGCGTCGGCCTCGTGGACCTCCACCGCGAACAGCCGCTCGACGTTCAGCAGGGTGACCATGCGGTCGTCGGCGGTGTAGAGGCCGCTGAGGTACTCGGCGTCGATCAGCCCGCTGTCCACGTCGGGCGGCGGCTTGATGGCGTCGTGGCCGATGGCCAGGATGTCGGAGATGGCGTCGACCAGGATGCCGCGCGTGCGCTCCCCCACCTGGACGACGACGACGACATGGCGCCTGGTCACCTCGGTGGCGCCGCCGCCGAAGCGGGCGCGCAGGTCGAAGATCGGGATGATGATGCCGCGCAGGTTGATCACGCCGCGGACATAGTCCGGCAGGTTGGGCAGGCGGCTTTCCGGGGTCCAGCCGCGGATCTCGCGGACGGCCAGGATGTTGACGCCGTATTCCTCGCTGCCGACGGTGAAGGTGACGTACTGCTCCTCCGTCCCGTTGACGGCGGCGGCTTCGTTGCGGATGCCCGCGACGGGAGCGAGTGCTGTGGACGTGTTCATCGCTGTGGCCTCAGACCGTTTCGCGTTGACGGGGGGCGGGAAGGGCGGCGGGCGGCGGCGCCAGGACGGCGCCGGCGCTGCGGTCGCGCGGGGCGTCGTCCTGCGGATCGGTGTGGCGGCTCATCTCGCGCAGGCCGGCGACGTCGAGGATCAGCGCCACCCGGCCGTCGCCGAGGATCGTCGCGGCGGCGACGCCGTCGAGCCGGCGGAAGTTGGCCTCCAGGCTCTTGATGACGACCTGCTGCTGGCCCAGCACCTCGTCCACGACGAGGCCGAGGCGGGAGCCGTCCTCCGTCTCGACCAGCACGACGAGGCCGCGGGTGGCGTCGCGCTCGGCGCCGGGAATGCCGAACAGGGCGTGCAGGTGGACGAGGCGGACATAGTCGCCGCGCGCCATCATCACCTCGCACTTGCCGACCAGCCCGTGCAGGTCGGCGGGCTTCGGCCGCAGGCTCTCCACGATGTTGGTCAGCGGCAGGACGAAGCGCTCCTCCCCGACCGAGATGACCATGCCGTCGAGCACCGCCAGGGTCAGCGGCAGCGACAGCACGAAGCGCGAGCCCTCGCCGGGGGTGGAATAGACGCCGATGCGCCCGCCGAGCGAGGTGATGTTGCGCCGGACCACGTCCATGCCGACGCCGCGCCCGGACAGGTTCGACACCTGGTCGGCGGTGGAGAAGCCCGGCAGGAAGATCAGGTTGTCGATCTCCTCGTCGGTCAGGCTGGCGCCGGGCTGCACCAGCCCCTTCTCGATCGCCTTGGACAGCACCTTGGGCCGGTTGATGCCGCGGCCGTCGTCGGTCACCTCGATGACGATGCGCCCGGAGCGGTGCTGCGCCGACAGGTGCACGGTGCCGGCGCGCGGCTTGCCGATGCGCTCGCGCTCGTCCGGCGGCTCCAGCCCGTGGTCGATGGAGTTGCGGATCATGTGGGTCAGCGGATCGACGAGGTTCTCCACCACCGTCTTGTCGACCTCCGTCGTCTCGCCGGAGGTGACGAGCTGCACCTCCTTGGCCGTGGCGGCGGCGCATTCGCGCACCAGCCGCGGCATGCGCGAGAAGACGCTGGAGACCGGCTGGGCGCGGATCGACATGACGCTCTCGCGCAGCTCGCGGGTGTGCTGGGCGAGCTGCTCCAACCCCTCCAGCAGTTCCTGGAACTGGCCCTGCGGCAGCTCGCGCACATGCTCGGCGATCATCGCCTGGGTGATCACCATCTCGCCGACCATGTTCACCAGCCGGTCGATCTTGTCGAGGTCGACGCGGATCGTGTGGTTGGTGATGCCGGCATGGTCCGCCCCGCCGTTGCCGCCGGGGCGCGCGCCGCCGGACTTGCCGGCGCCGGGCTCGGCGGGCTTCGCCGCGGGGACGCCAGCGGAGGTGGCAGCGGAGGTGGCAGCGGCCGAGGAGGCGGCGGCGGTGGCGGGGGCCGGCACGGGATCCGTGACGGCGACCGGCGCGGCGGCGTCCGGCCCCGCCGGCATCGCGGCCGGGGCGGGCGGCGTCTCCACCGTGATGGCGATGTCGCACTCGTCGGCGACGAACTCGAAGACGTCCTCGATCCGGTCGCGGCCGACCGCGGGATCGGTCAGCAGCGTGACGGTCCAGGAGAGATAGAGCTGTTCCGCCTCCAGGTTCTGCAGGGAGGGCAGCCGGTCGAGGTGGCAGGTGATCTCCGCCTCGCCCAGCCGCTTCAGAGCGCGCAGCATGAAGGCCGGCTCGTTGCCCGACATCAGCAGGTCGCCGCGCGGGCGGAAGACGATGGTCCAGCGCAGGCGGCCGGGCTCCGCGGTGTCCTCCGGGAGCGCCGCCGGGTCGGCGGGCGGCTCCTGCTCGGCGCGGGCGGCGTTGATGGCGGCCAGCGCGTCGCCGAAGATGCCGGCCTCGGCATCCTCCTCGTCGGGCAGGGCCGCGGGCGCGGCGGACGCGGCGGGCGCGGCGGCCGGAGCCGGCGCGGGCGCGGCGCCGCGGTTCTGCTGGATGCGGCGGAGCGCGGCGACCGTGTCGTCGGTGAGGCCGGCCGGCACCTCCCCCTCCTCGCGGGCATAGGCGAGGAGCTGGGCCAGCAGGTCGTTGGCGCGGATCAGCGTGTCGACCAGCGGGGTGGTCACCGGGATGTCGCTGTTGCGCACCCCGTCCATCACCGTCTCGAACTCGTGCGCGAAGGCGACGAGGTCGGTGAAGCCGAAGGCGCCGCCGCCGCCCTTGATGGAGTGGACGGCGCGGAAGATGGCGTTGACCTCGTCCATGTCGACCTCGCCGGGGGCGAGGCGGAGCAGCCCGGCCTCGGCGATCGCCAGCAGCTCGGCGCTCTCCTCGAAGTAGGTCTGCTTGAAGCGGCTGAGATCTTCCACGGACGGCGCCTCCTTCGATTCCCGAGCTCCCGGTCGCCGCGGCGTCAGCCGCAGACCTTCTGCACGACGGAGATCAGCTTGTCGGGGTTGAACGGCTTGACGATCCAGCCGGTGGCACCGGCCGAGCGGCCTTCCATCTTCTTGCTCTCGTCCGCCTCGGTGGTGAGCATGAGGATGGGGGTCGTACGGTGCGCCGGGGTGGCGCGCAGGCGGCGGATCAGCGTCAGCCCGTCCATGACCGGCATGTTCAGGTCGGTGATGACGAGGTCCACCTTGTTGGCGGCGACGACCGACAGGGCCTGCTGGCCGTCGGAGGCCTCCACCACCTCGTAGCCCGCATTCTTCAGCGTGAACGCCACCATGTCGCGCATGGTGCGGGAATCGTCGACGGTCAGAACCTTCTTCTTCACGCTTGGCTCCATTGCTTCAGCCACGAGGCGAGTCCCAGATCCTCGCAGGCCTCGGTCAGCGCCTCCGACGGGGACAGGACGGCGAAGATCCCGCCATGCTCCGCCAGATCGCGGGCGGCCACGACCAGCGCCTGGACGCAGGCCGTGCTGACCCGCTCCACCGCGTCGGCCTGGACCAGCACGCAGGGGGCGGCGGCAGCCGCGGCCCGCAGGCTGTCGGCCAGCGGCTGCGCCATCGGCAGGTCGAGGTCGCCCGGCAGGCCCAGCCGGACCTGTCCGTTCTCCTCGCTCCACTTGATCAGGGTCACGGAGGGTGCCTCTTCTTCAACCGGGTGGCATTCGGCCAAACGGTGCCAGAGGTCCGGATAAGGATTCGTTAAGTCAGGGGAGATCGCCTGCGTCAAAACGTCAGCCGCCGGCGACTAACCTCAAGCGCCGTATGGAATTTTCGTTTTGACGTGCACAACAATGTCACCAGCACGCGGCAATATCGTGCCGATCGTTACGATGCGTCAGACACTGCATGAGGTCTCCGCCCCCGCCCCGCTTGTGCTGGAACGGGCGGCGGAGCGGGCGGCAGCCTCAGGAGCCGGTCCTCAGGAGCCGGTCCTGAGGCGGGCGATGACCGGGCGGAATTCGGCGAGCACGGCCTCGTAGACCGGGCGCTTGAAGGCGACGATCAGGGCCGGCAGCGTCTCCGGGTCGATCCATTTCCAGGCGTCGAACTCCGGATGCGCGGTGGCGAGGTCGATGTCGGACTCGCTGCCGGTGAAGCGGGCGGCGATCCACACCTGTTCCTGGCCGCGCCAGCGGCCCTTCCACACCTTGCCCAGCAGATGGTCGGGCAGGTCGTAGCGGTGGAGCCCGGCGGAGACCGCCAGGATCTCGGCCTTGCCGGTGCCGATCTCCTCTTCCAGCTCGCGCATCGCCGCCTCGCGCGCGGTCTCGCCCTCGTCGATGCCGCCCTGGGGCATCTGCCAGTCGGCCGCGGAGCCGTGGCGGCGGGCGACGAACACCTCGCCGCGGTCGTTCAGCAGCATGACGCCGACGCAGGGCGGTAGGGCAGGGACTCGCGGTCGACCGGGGTGGAAACGGGGGCCGGGGTGGAAGCGGGGGCCGGGGAGGACATGGCGGTGGGGCTCACGGTTGCTTCTGCAGGTTCACCACGGCGGAAACCGGGGCGAGCACGAAGCCGCGGTCGGCCAGCGCCGTCATCCACAGCGCGATGCGCTCCACCGTGGTGGGATAGGGGGAGCCGATGCCGACGGCGGCCCCGTTGGCCCTGGCGATCGTCTCCAGCTCGCGGAGCTGGTCGTCGATGGCGCCGCGCGACAGGTCGCGGTCGATCACCTTGTCGGCGATGGCCCGCGGCACGCCGGCCAGGGTGGCGAGCGGCGCCCCGGCGCTCTTCGGGTTGACGCGGGCGTCGAGATAGAGCAGGCCGCGCGCCTTCAGCACGTCGATCACCGGCCGCATGGCGTCGGGATTGGCGGTGAACTTGCTGCCCGTCGTGCTGGTGATCCCGACATAGCCCATCGCCTTGCCCAGCGACCATTCCAGCCGTTCCAGGTTGCGGTCGGGCGCCAGCATGGTCAGCAGCGCGTTGGGGCCGGGATCGTCGCGCGGGTAGGTCAGCGGTTCCATCGGGATGGACAGCATGACCTCGTGCCCCTTGCCGCGGGCGCGCTCCACCCAGTTGTCGAGCCGCTCGGCGAAGGGAACGAAGGCCAGCGTGACGCCGGGCGGCAGCTTGGCCAGCGCGTTGCCGGTCGTCACCCCGCTCAGCCCCATGTCGGTCATCACGATGGCGATGCGCGGCCGTTTGTCGGCGAGGGGGAAGGGCCGGGCATAGACCTGCCAGGGCTTGCGCCCGTCCTCGGCGATGCGGGGCAGCGGGCCGTTGCGGCTGTCCTCCACCAGCCCCGGCACCGGGGCCGGTGTGAGCTGCACCGGCGCCGCCGGGTCGGGCAGGGGCATGGCGGGAGGTGCGGCGGGAGGTGGTGCGGGCGCTTGGGCAGGCTGGGCCGGCGCCGCGGCGGGAGCCTGCGCCGTCTGGGCCGGAGCGGCGGGCGGGGCCGGCGGCTGGGCGGCGGGCGGCGGCGCGGGCAGCCCCTGGACCGCCACCGTCACCTTGGGCATGGCGGCCTCGCGGGCCTCCAGCGTGTGCGGCGCCTCATAGGCGAGCCAGCCGGCGATGCCGGCCAGCCCCAGAAGGAAGACGCCCCAGGCGGCCAGCGCCGCCCGGGGGAGAGGGGCCTTCGGCCCGCCCTGTCCCGGCCCGCCGCCCGGCCGTGGCCGCCTGAAACGCGACAGCCATCCCATCCCCGGCTTGCCCATCCGCAGCCTGGGACGGGGGAATTTCGGGACGAGCTTCAGGCGGCCCAGCAGGGCGGCGGCGTTCACCGGTCGGCGCTCCCCTCGGCGTCAGCGGGCGCTGGCGCGGGCCTGGAACAGGGCGACACCCCGCAGCAGGTCCAGCGCGCGGGCGAGCTGGTTGTCGAAGGGCTGCTGGCCGTTCGCCGCCGCGGCCGGCGCGTCCGGATCGGCCGGCGCATTCGCTCCCGGGGCCGCACCCGGGGCCGCACCGGGGGCGCCGTTCGGGGCGGCACCGGGAGCCGGGGCGTTGCCGGCGCCGGGCTGGCCGGGGGCCGGCCTGGTGGTCGCCGGCTTCGGCGGCTGGTTCTGGTTGGCGGCGTCGGGGTTGCGCAGCGCCCCCTTCAGGTCGGACTCGCGGCGCCGGATGATGTTCTGGTCGAGGTCCTCCACGCGGGCGGCGTGCACCTCGATGTCCGGCGTGATGCCGAGCTGCTGGATCGAGCGGCCCGACGGCGTGTAGTAGCGCGCCGTCGTCAGCCGCATCGCGCCGTGGCCGGGCAGCGGGATGATGGTCTGGACGGAGCCCTTGCCGAAGGACTGGGTGCCCATGACGATGGCGCGCTTGTGGTCCTGCAGCGCGCCGGCGACGATCTCCGACGCGGAGGCCGAGCCGCCGTTGATCAGCACCACCAGCGGCAGGCCCTTGGTCAGGTCGCCCGGCTTGGCGTTGAAGCGGGTGCCTTCCTCCGACTTGCGGCCGCGGGTCGAGACGATCTCGCCCTTGTCGAGGAAGGTGTCGGACACCGACACCGCCTGGTCGAGCAGGCCGCCCGGATTGTTGCGCAGGTCGAGCACGTAGCCCTTCAGCTTGTCGCCCACCTGCTGCTGGATCGCGGAGATCGCCTTCTCCAGCCCCTGCTGGGTCTGCTCGTTGAAGCTGGTGATGCGGACGTAGCCGATGTCGCCCTCGGTGCGGAAGCGGACCGACTGCACCTTGATGACGGCGCGGTTCAGCGTCACCTCGAAGGGCTCGCCCGCCTCGCCGCGGCGCACGGTCAGCTTCAGCTCGCTGCCCACGGGGCCGCGCATCTTCTCCACCGCCTCGTTCAGGCTGAGGCCCATCACCGGCTCGCCGTTGAGCTGGACGATCAGGTCGCCCGGCTGCAGGCCGGCGCGGAAGGCCGGGGTGTCGTCGATCGGCGAGACGACCTTGACCAGGCCGTTCTCCATGGTGACCTCGATCCCGAGCCCGCCGAACTCGCCGCGGGTCTGGACCTGCATGTCCTGGAAGCTCTTCTTGTTCAGGTAGCTGGAATGCGGGTCGAGCGAGGTGAGCATGCCGTTGATCGCGGTTTCGATCAGCTGCTCGTCGGTGACCTGTTCCACATATTCCGCCCGCACCCGTTCGAAGACGTCGCCGAACAGGTTGAGCTGGCGGTAGGTCTCCGACGTGTTGGAACTGCCGGACTGCGCGGTCACGGTGGCCACACCCGCGCCCAGGAAAACCAGGGCCGCCGCGGTGACGGCACGCTTCATCATCCTCATCTAGCCTTGTCCTTTCCCCTCCGGGGCGCCGAACCCGCGCTGCGGATTGATCGGCTGACCGTTGCGTCGCAGCTCGAAGTACAGATCCGGAGACCCGTCCGCCGGCATGAGTCCGACCGGTTCCCCGGCGGCCACCCGCTTGCCCACGGCCGTGTCGATCCGGCCCAATCCCGCAATAAGACTATGATATCCGTTGCCGTGTTCCACGATCAATATCTGGCCATAGCCCTTGAAGGGGCCGGCGAACATGATCGAACCGGCCTGCGGGGCCACCACCGGGGCGCCGCCGCGCGCCTGGATGGTCAGCCCGCGGCTGGTGGCGCCGTAACGGTCGGTCTCGCCGTACTGGACGAGGATGCGGCCGCCCACCGGCAGGCGGGGACCGGCCGGCGGGTCGGGCGCCCGCCGGGCGATGGCGGCCTCCGCCTCCGCCGCGTCGCGCGCCTTGCGCTCCTCCTCCGCCTTGCGGGCGGCCTCGCGCTGCTCGGCGGCCTTCAGTTCGGCCAGCTTGCGCTCCGCCTCGCGGCGTTCGGCCTCCTTCTGGGCGGCGAGGCGCCGTTCGGCCTCGCGCTGTTCGGCGAGGCGGCGTTCCGCCTCCCGGCGTTCGGCCTCGCGCCGCTCGGCCTCGCGGCGGGCGGCGGCCTCGGCGGCGGCGCGGCGCTCCGCCTCGATGCGGTCCATGAGCTGGCGCAGGTCGCCGGCCTGGTTGGTGAGCTGGCCATGTGCTGGCCGACGCGGATGCGCTCCTCGTCGGTCTGGCGCGACAGCTCCTCGCGCCGGGCGACGAGCTGCGCCATCTCCGCCTGCCGGGCCTCCAGCGCCTTGCGGGCGTCCAGCGCGCGGCGGCGCTGGCCTTCCAGCGCCTCGCGCGTTGCGGCCAGCGCCGTCAGGGCGTCGGACAGGGCGTCGGCCCGCGCCTTGAGTTCGGGAACCGTGTCGCGCAGCAGCAGGGCGGAGCGCAGCGTGTCCACCGCGCCGCCGGGCCGGGCGATCGCCGCCTCCGGCGGAATGCGGGCGAGGCGCTGCAGCGCGCCGAGAAGGGTGGCGATCTGCTGGCGCTCGCCCTCCAGCCGGGCGCTGCGCTCGCGCTCCTCCTGCTCCAGCCCGGCGAGGGACTGTTCGAGGCGGTCCAGCTCTGCCCCCTGCGCGCGGGCCTCGTCGGCGAGGCCGATCAGGCGGGCGCGCAAGGTTTCGAGCTCGCCCTGGATCGACTGGGACTGGCGTTCGAGCTGCTTCTGCCGGGCGCGGTCGGCCTGAAGCTCCTGCTCCACCCGCTTCAGCGACTGTCCGGGCGAGTCGGCCTGTGGCTGGGAAGATTGGGGCTGGGAAGATTGGGGCTGGGGGGATTGGGCGAGGACGGGCGCGGGGGCGAGGGCGAGGGCGGGCGATGCCAGAAGGACGGACAGGGCGAGGAGCCGCCCCCTCGCCCCGTCCCCCGCCCCTCGACGGAGAGGGGCCTTCCCGCCTCCTCCCGGACCGCCGCGGCGCCTGCCGCAGGGGCGGACGCCGCGAACCGGGACAGGGGAGGGGGAAGAGGACGGGCGAGGGGACGGGCCATGCGTTATTCCGCAGCCGCGCGGGCGGCGCTGCGGACCAGCAGGGTGTGGCCGGTCATCTCGGCCGGCTTGGGCAGCCCCATCAGGTCGAGCAGGGTCGGCGCCACGTCGGCGAGACGGCCGCTGGTCAGCGCCGCCCCGGCCGGGCCGTTGACCAGCACCAGCGGAACCTTGTCCAGCGTGTGGGCGGTGTGCGGGCCGCCGTTGTCCGGGTCCTTCATCAGCTCGCAGTTGCCGTGGTCGGCGGTGACGAGCATCACGCCGCCCTGGCGCCGCACCGCCTCGGCCAGGCTGCCGACCGAGCGGTCGACCGTCTCCACCGCCTTGATCGCGGCGTCGAGCATGCCGGTGTGGCCGACCATGTCCGGGTTGGCGTAGTTGATGACGACGAGGTCGTACTTGCCGCTGTCCACCGCGGCGACCACCTTGTCCGTCACCTCGGCGGCCGACATCTCCGGCTGCAGGTCGTAGGTCGCGACCTTGGGCGACGGGACCAGGATGCGGTCCTCGCCGGGATAGACCGTCTCCTCGCCACCGTTGAAGAAGAAGGTGACGTGGGGTACTTCTCCGTCTCGGCGATGCGCAACTGCGTCAATCCGGCCTCGCTGACCACCTGTCCCAGCACGTTGGTCAGGGTTTTGGGCGGAAAGATGGTCGTCATCAGCCTGGCGAGCGAGGCCGAATACTCGACCATGCCGACGGCGGCCGACAGCTTGGGCGCCGTGCCGCGGTCGAAGCCGTCGAAGCCCTCCTCGACGAAGGCGCCGAGGATCTCGCGGGCGCGGTCGGCGCGGAAATTGGCCATCAGGATGGCGTCGCCGTCCTTCATGCCGGCATAGCCGTCGATCACGGTCGGCAGGATGAACTCGTCATGCTTGCCGGCGGCGTAGCTCTGCTCGATCGCCTGGATCGGGTCGGCGGCGCGCTCGCCCTCCGCCCGCACCAGGGCGGCATAGGCCTTGGCGACGCGGTCCCAGCGCTTGTCGCGGTCCATGGCGTAGTAGCGGCCGCTGACGGTCGCCACCGAGACGCCGGCCAGCTCGTGGATGTCGGCCATGAACTCGGCCACCTGGTCCCTGGCGCTCTGCGGCGGCACGTCGCGGCCGTCGGTGAAGGCGTGGACCTCGACCGGGACGCCCTCGCGCGACAGCACGCCGGCCAGCGCGGCGATGTGGTCCTGGTGGGAGTGGACGCCGCCCGGCGACAGCAGCCCCATCAGGTGGCAGCGGCCGCCGGTCCGGTGCAGGGTTGCGATCAGGTCGTTCAGCGCCTTGTTGCGCTCCAGCTCGCCCTCGACGATCGCGTGGTCGATCATCACGAGGTCCTGCATGACGACGCGGCCGGCGCCGAGATTCATGTGGCCGACCTCGGAGTTGCCCATCTGGCCCTTGGGCAGGCCGACCTCCTCCTCGCTCGCCTCCAGGAAGGCGGTCGGGCCCTGCTGCCACAGCCGGTCCCAGTTCGGGGTGCTGCCCTGCGCGATGGCGTTGTCCTCGCGCTCCTCGCGGTAGCCCCAACCGTCCAGGATGCACAGCACGACGGGGCGGGGCCGGGAACTGCCAGTGGTGGGTGACGTCATCGCAACCTCTTGATGCCTTGGCTAGGGGGCGCCGCGCAAAGGGGATCGCCCGTGGAATGGGAGGATCGGTCTGTTTGTGGTCTATGCCCTGTGATAGGGATGTCCAGCCAGAATCTGTTGCGCCCTGTAGAGTTGCTCGGCCAGCATGCCCCGGACCAGCATGTGCGGCCAGGTCATGGCACCGAGAGCCAGCAGGAAGTCGGCGCGCGTCCGGACCGCGTCCCCATGGCCGTCCGCCCCCCCGATCAGGAAGGCGATGTCGCCGGCCCCGCGGTCACGCCACCCCCCGATGCGGGTGGCGAAATCCTCGCTGGTGATGGTCCTGCCCCGTTCGTCCAGCGCCACCACCACGGCGCCGGCGGGGATGGCGGAGAGCAGAAGCTCCGCCTCCTGCCGTTTCAGCTCGTCCGGCGGCAGGCGCTTCTTCACCTCGACCTCGCGCAGGGTGAGCGGCCAGCCCAGCCGGCCGGCATACTCCTCGTAGAGGTCGCGCGCCGGTCCGCCCCGCGACCGCCCGACGGCGGCGAGCCAAAGGCGCATCGACGTCCCCCTTCGTTCTTCCGGGGTCCCCTCAGGCGGCGCCCGTCCGGCCGGGGCCGGTCAGGCGCTCATCCTGGCGGTGGACGGCCGCGGCAGGTCGAGACCCCACATCTTTTCGATGTTGTAGAAGGTCCGGACCTCCGGTCGGAACAGGTGGACGATGACGTCGCCGGCATCGACCAGCACCCAGTCGCACTGGGCGAGGCCCTCCGTCTCCACCCCGCGGACGCCGGCCTGCTTCAGCCTGTCGGCGATCTTGGCGGCCATGGCCGCGATGTGCCGGGCGTTGCGGCCCGAGGCCACGATCATGTAATCCGCGATGGTGGTCTTGCCGGCGAGATCGATCGCCACGACGTCGTCCGCCTGGTCTTCGTCCAGGGACGTCTCGATGAGCGCCTTGAGGTCCTGCGGCTCCAGGGCCTGCGGGACGGCTGATGGCCGCAAGGTGGAAGCGGCCTGTTCGATCTGAGTACTGATGGGACCAACCTCGTTGATACAGGGTCACGACCCGGGGGCACGCGCCCTCCGGATCGCCGTGGCGGAGGCCGGGTGCAAAGGGTTCCGGAGGAACGCCCAGACCGGTGTCTTCCGGCGCGCCAGCCGCTTGACCCCGTGCACGGTCACCCGCCTACGGGCAAAACGCCGAGCGGCAAGGCCGTTCAGCGCACCCAAAGAATAAGTGGGCCGGGCGAAGACTGCAACGGGCACCATCCGGAATATCGCCGTCCAGGCCCGCCAGCGGGGGATTTGCCGCAGATTGTCCGCCCCCATCAGCCAGACGAAGCGCGTTCCGGGGAACAGGCGCGTCATCCGGCGCAGCGTGTCGGCGGTGTAGCGGGTGCCGAGCGTGGTCTCCAGCGCCGTCACCTCGATGCGCGGATGGGCGGCCACCCGCCGCGCCTCCGCCAGCCGGTCGGCCAGCGCGGCCATGCCGGCGGGCGACTTCAGCGGGTTCTGCGGGCTGACCAGCCACCACACCCGGTCGAGCCCCAGCCGCTTCAGCGCATAGAGGCTGACGTGCCGGTGCCCGGCATGGGCCGGGTTGAACGACCCGCCGAGCAGGCCGACGGCCAGCCCCCGGTAGCGCGGCCCGGAGTAGCGGTGCGGCGCCGGGCGGTCAGGGCCGCGTCTGCCCATCGCCGCGCACGACATACTTGTAGCTGGTGAGCTGCTCCGCCCCGACCGGGCCGCGGGCGTGGAACTTGTCGGTGGAGATGCCGATCTCCGCCCCCATGCCGAACTCGCCGCCGTCGGCGAACTGGGTGGAGGCGTTCCACAGCACGATGCCGCTGTCGACCCGCTGCAGGAACCGCTCCGCCGCCGCCGGATCCTCGGTCACGATGCTGTCGGTGTGGTGGGAGCCGTGGCGGTTGATGTGCTCCACCGCCGCGTCCACCCCGTCGACCACGCCGCAGGCGATGATGGCGTCGAGATACTCGGTGTCCCAGTCCTCCGGCGACACCGGGGTCACCCGCGGATCCACCGCGCGGGCGGCGGCGTCGCCGCGCACGGCGCAGCCGGCATCCAGCAGGTCCTTCACCAGGACGGGCAGGGCGCTGTCGGCCAGCCGGCGGTCGACAAGCAGGGTTTCCGCCGCCCCGCAGATCGAGGTGCGGCGCATCTTGGCGTTCAGCACCACCTTGCGCGCCTTCTCCAGGTCGGCGGCGCCGTCGACATAGACGGTGTTGTTGCCGTCGAGATGCTTGATGACCGGGATGCGGCTCTCCTCCGCGATGCGCTGGATCAGCGACTTGCCGCCGCGCGGCACGATCACGTCGATGTGGTCGCGCATGGTCAGCATCTCGCCCACCGCGGCGCGGTCGGTGGTGGGGACGAGCTGGATCGCCGCCTCCGGCAGCCCGGCCTCGCGCAGGCCCTGGACGAGGCAGTCGGCGATGGCGCGGGAGGAATGGAAGCTCTCCGATCCGCCGCGCAGGACGGCGGCGTTGCCCGACTTCAGGCAGAGCCCGCCGGCGTCGGCGGTCACGTTGGGCCGGCTTTCGTAGATGATGCCGATCACGCCGAGCGGCACGCGCACGCGCTGGATGAGCAGGCCGTTGGGCCGCGTCCATTCGGCCAGCACCGTGCCGATGGGATCGGGGAAGTCGGCGATGTCCTCCAGCCCCTTGGCCATCGCCTCGATCCGGGCGTCGTTCAGGGTGAGGCGCTCGATCATCGGGCCGGCGAGGCCGCGCGCGGCCGCGGCGGCGACGTCGCGGTCGTTGGCCGCCTGGATCTCCGCCTTGCGGGAGCGCAGCGCCGCCGCCGCCGCCCGCAAGGCCCGGTCCTTCGCCGGTCCTGGCACGGTCGCCAGCCCGGCGGCGGCGGCGCGGGCGGCCGTGCCGAGGGCGAGCATCCGGTCGTGCAGGCTGGCGCTGGTCAGGTCGGCGGAGTCATTCAGGGCGGACATGGCACTCGTCTCCGTGGAAGAGGGCGAGACAGTATCCCGTCCGGCGGCGCGGGGGAAGTCGTGCCTGCCATGCGGTGCCGGGAGACCGTGCGCTATCCCGGTCGAGATTATTTGAAAGACAGATAATCCGCATACCTACAATGCGTGTGGCGCGGGGTCGATTGCGTGCGTAGCGTCCCTTCCATAACCCGACAAACGGTGAGGAGAGAGATGATCACCCTGCGCTGCGGCCTTGCCGCGGCCGCCCTGCTGCTGGCTTGCGTTCCGGCGGTGCGGGCGGATGACCTGGTGGAGCGTGGCCGTGCCCTGGTCAACGGCATCGCCGCCTGCGGCAACTGCCACACCCCGCAGGGGCCGGACGGGCCGCTGCCGGGAATGGAGCTGGCGGGCGGCACGCCCTTCGTCGAGCAGGCCTTCACGGCCTACGGGTCCAACATCACGCCGGAGCCCGAGACGGGAATCGGGCGCTGGAGCGACGCGCAGCTCGTCCGCGCCATCCGCGACGGGGTGCGGCAGGACGGCTCGCTGATCGGCCCGCCGATGCCGTTCGAGTTCTACAAGGGCATCTCCGACAGCGACGCGGCGGCCATCGTCGCCTATCTGCGCAGCGTGCGGCCGGTGAAGAACCTCGTCCCGCGGTCGGAATACGCCATGCCGATGCCGGCCTCCTACGGCCCGCCGACCGGCAGGGTGCCGGACGTGCCGAAGGACGATCCGGTCCGCTACGGCGCCTACATGGCCGGGCCGCTCGGCCATTGCCTGGAGTGCCACACGCCGATGCTGCCCGGCGGCCGGCGCGACATGGCGCGGGCGGGGGCCGGCGGCCAAGTCTTCCGCGGCCCCTGGGGCGAGACGGTGGCGCGCAACATCACCTCCGACCCCGAGCGGGGGCTCGGCCGCTGGTCGGACGCCGAGATCAAGCGGGCGGTCACCGAGGGCGTCCGGCCGGACGGCACGCGGCTGGGGCCGCCGATGGCCTTCCATTTCTACAAATCCATCGACCCGGCCGACCTCGACCGGCTGGTCACCTTCCTGCGGACCCTGCCGCCGCGGAGCTGAGGCGGGGGCAGGCGCAGAAGACGGGGGAGAAGACGGGGGAGAAGAAAAGGCATGACACAACCGGCGCGGTTCAAGGCATAGTCCAGGCCCCACCCCGCCCACCTGCCGCCGGACGCCGCCCGCCGATGCTGACCCTTCTGCTGATCGTCTCCGCCTTCTTCGCCGGCGTGCTGAACGCCGTGGCGGGGGGCGGCAGCTTCCTGACCTTTCCCGCCCTGGTGCTGGCGGGCGTGCCGCCGCTGAACGCCAACGCCACCAGCACCGTCGCGGTGTCGCCCGGCGCGCTGGCGAGCGCCTACGGCTACCGGCGCGAGCTGGGGCGGATCACCGAGATCGACCTGCCGGTCTTCCTGGGGGTCAGCCTGGTCGGCGGGCTGCTGGGGGCGCTGCTGCTGCTGTGGACGCCGGAGCGGCTGTTCGAGGCGATCGTGCCCTGGCTGCTGCTGTTCGCCACGGTGCTGTTCGCCTTCGGCCCGAAGATCTCCACCTGGGTCCGGCAGAATTTCCATGTCGGCCATGGCGCGGTGCTGGTCGCGCAGTTCCTCATCGCCATCTACGGCGGCTATTTCGGCGGCGGGATCGGCATCCTGATCCTGGCGACTCTCGGCGTCTTCGGCCTGACCGACCTGCACGCGATGAACGGGCTGAAGGCGCTGGTGTCCGGCTGCCTGAACGCGGTGGCGGTGGTCGCCTTCGTCGTCGGCGGCGCGGTCTACTGGACCGAGGGGCTGATCATGCTGGTCGCCGCGATGGCCGGCGGCTATGCCGGGGCGTCGGTCGCCCGCCGCATCCCGCCGCCCATCCTGCGCAAGTTCGTCATCCTCGTCGGCGTGGTGATGACGGTCTACTTCTTCATCGAGAAGGCCTGAGCGGCACGGTCGAGGCCGCACAGCGCGTCCCAGTCGAGCGAGGCGGGGTCCTCCACCCAGTGGTCCACCGCCTCGAACACCACATGGGGGTGCTGCGGCCAGGCGATGGTCAGCATGCCGGCCGCCATGGCGCTGCGCACGCCGGTCGGGCTGTCCTCGATCACCGCGCAGGCTTCCGGCGCGACGCCCAGCCGCTCCGCCGCCCGCAGATAGGGCTCGGGATGCGGCTTGCCGTTGGCGACGTCGTCGCGGCTGATGGCGAAGTCGAAATGCGGCACGCCCATGCGGTCGAGGTTGGCCTCGACGACGCGGCGGCCGCTGTTGGAGACGCAGGCCTGCTTCAGCCCGCGCGCCGCGAAGCCTTCGACCAGGGCGATGGCACCCTCGCGCACCTCCACCTCGTCGATCCGCTCCAGATAGAGGTCGGTGATGGCGTCGGCCCATTCGCGGAAGCTGAGCGCCATCGGGCGGACGGCGGTGATCTGCCGGTAGAATTCCGGAAAGGCGATGCCGAGAGAACCGGCGTAATCCTCCTCGGTCATCTCGTGCCCGTGGCGGCGGCACACGGCGATGGTGGCGCGCTGGTGCCAGGGCTCGCTGTCGAGCAGCGTCCCGTCGATGTCCCACAGCACGGCCTGGAGGGGAGGGCGTCTGACCACCTGACAAAATTCCTTCTTCAGCGGATAATCCGTCCTATATGGGGCCGGTCCCTTGCGGTTGCGCTACTTTGTCGCGTAGATAAAGTCCCGGATAGGTAATTCTGTCCCATTTCTCCGCATGGCGGAGATGACGTGAATACTCTTGTAATCAGTCACTGGGCAGCAACGGGCTTGCAACAGATCATGATCCTCAAGGAACCCGATCGGCCGACCGGGAACGACCGCTTTTCGCGTGCCGGCCACAAGGCCGAGGAGCAGATGGCCTTTTACCTGCGGCGCGTCTTCGGAGATCGCCGGGACGTCGTCGTCCTGAACGGGCTTCGACTGGTGCGTGGCGGCGATGCGGCGCAGATCGATCATCTGGTCCTGAGCCGGTTCGGCGTGATCATCGTGGAGAGCAAGAGTGTTTCGACCCGGATCCAGGTCAACGAGCATAAGGAGTGGAGCCGGTTCCACGACGGCGACTGGCACGGAATGCAGTCGCCCATTATCCAGGCCCGCCTGCAGGCGGACTTCCTGCTGAAGTACCTGGAGGCGGAGGTGCCCGCCGAACTCCGGACCCGCCAGGGGTTCAGGAGGCCGTTCACCACTTTGCGTTGCGACATCCTCGTCGCCGTGTCCGACCAGGGGATCATCGGGCGGCCGGCCAATCCGCCTCTGCCCGAGCTGCTGAAGGCCGACCAGGTGACTGAGCGGATCCTCGATCTGCTGACGGATCAGGCAGGCGGCGGCGGTCTGCTCGGGTCTCTGGCCTCCCGGTTCAAGGGCTGGTCGCAGGAGCAGTTGTCGGCGGTCGCGGGGTTCCTGCGCGAGCGGCACAGCCCGCTGCATCCGTCGGACGCGCCGGTGCGGCAGCCGGCCCCCAAGCCGGCGCAGCCGGCAACCATCATGCGGCCGGCGCAGCCGGCAACCATCATGCGGCCGGCGCAGCCGGCAGCCGCAACTGGGCCGGCCTTGCCGGCGGTCAGGATGCCGGTGACTTTCACCGTCACGCCTCCGCTCGATGGCAAAGCCGTCCCGGGCCCTGCCGCCGCGGTCGTGCATCCGGCCGTTCCGGCCGGACGGCCTCCGGTGAGGCGGCCCTTCTCGTCCGTGGCGGGAACGCCGACCACGCAGCCGCCTGCCGCGGTCCCCCCGACGCCTCCCGCGCCCGCGGCCTGTGCCCTGCCGGAAAAGAGATGCCGGCATTGCGGCAGCAGCGATGTGGAAGTCCAGCGGGGCTACAGCTTCCACCTGCACTGCAGGGCGTGTGACGGGAAGAGCAGGCTGCCGCTGGCCTGCGACAAGCCGGATTGCGCGCGCATCGTCCGCCAGGAAGGGAACCAATTGCTGGCGGTCTGCAAACCTTGCGGCAGCAGCGTGCCCTATGCGGAGCTGACTCCGGCCCGGACGCAGCGGGGCGCCCGGGCCGGCTGAGCCGGGCGGTCGGTCAGCGCACCACCAGATCGTCGCGGTGGATCATCTCGTCGCGGCCGTGGTAGCCGAGGATCGTCTCGATCTCGTGGCTCTTGCGGCCGGCGATGCGGCGGGCGTCCTCCGCCCCGTAGGCGCTGAGGCCGCGGGCGACCTCGCGGCCGTCGGGGGTGCGGACGATCACCACGTCGCCGCGGTCGAACTGGCCCACCACCTCCTTCACGCCGGCCGGCAGCAGGCTCGCCCCGTGGGACAGCGCCCGCAGCGCGCCATCGTCCACCACCAGCACGCCCGACGCGTTCAGATGGCCGGCGATCCAGGCCTTGCGGGCGTTGGAGGGCTCGGCCGAGGGCAGGAACCAGGTGCAGAGCGCGCCGCCGTCCTCCGCCGTCTTCTCCAGCGCGGCCAGCGGGTTCATCCGCTTGCCCTTGGCGATCGCCATGCGGCAGCCGGCCGACAGCGCCACGCGGGCGGCGGCGATCTTGGTCACCATGCCGCCGGAGCTGTAGCCGGGCGGCGGCTCGCCGGCCATGCCCTCGATCTCCGGGGTCAGCTCGCGCACCACCGGGATGTGGCGGGCGTCGGGGTCCTTGCGCGGGTCGGCGGTGTAGAGCCCGTCGATGTCGGAGAGCAGGATCAGCGTGTCGGCGCTGATCATCTGGGCGACGCGGGCGGCGAGGCGGTCGTTGTCGCCGAAGCGGATCTCCGCGGTGGCGACCGTGTCGTTCTCGTTGATGACCGGGACGGCGCCGAGCTTCAGCAGCGTGTCGATGGTGCTGCGGGCGTTCAGGTGGCGCCGCCGCACCTCGGTGTCCTCCAGCGTCACCAGCACCTGGGCGACGGTGACGTCGTGGCGGGCCAGCGTTTCCTGGTAGGCGTGGGCGAGGCGGATCTGGCCGGTGGCCGCGGCGGCCTGCTTCTCCTCCAGCCGCAGCGCCCGGCCGACGAGGCCGAGATGCTCGCGCCCGCAGGCGACGGCGCCGGAGGTGACGATCACCACCTCCTGTCCGCGCCGGCGGCAGGCGGCGACGTCGTCGGCCAGCGCATCCAGCCAGTCGCGCCGGATCCGGCCGGTGGCGCCGTCCACCAGCAGGGCGGAGCCGATCTTGACGACCAGCCGCCGCGCATCGAGCAGGGTGGGGGGCTCAGCGGCCGTCCCCGTGCTTTCCTTCGCCGTCCCCATCGTGGCCACTTGCCCCGTCGGCGTCGCCATCATCGTCTCCGGATTCGTCTTCATCGTCGGAACCGGCGTCCCCGGCCCCATCCTCGTCGATATCGGTCTCGTCGAGATCGCCGTCTTCCAGATCGGCATCGTCCAGATCGTCTTCCAGGTCGTCCGCGGCGGCCGGCGACCCGCCGGCGGCCCCCTGGTCGACCTCGACCCAGTCGCCGAGCTCCTCGTCCCAGACCAGACCGTCCTCCGTCTCCTCGGCCATCTTCTGGCCGACCGGCGGGCGCGGGATGGAACGGGTGGCGGGAGCGTTGATGATCCCCGGCTCCGCCGCCTTCGACTCCTTGATGGCGGTCAGCAGACGGTAGAGCACCTGCTGCACGCCCTGGCCGGTGGCGCCCGACAGCACCATCACCTCGGCCCCCGATTCGGCTTCCAGCGCCGCCTTCTTCCCGGCGATCTCCTCGTCGAGCAGGGCGTCGGCCTTGTTCAGCCCGATGATCTCCGGCTTGTCGGCAAGGTTGCCGCCATAGGCCTCCAGCTCGGTGCGGATGGTGCGGTAGGCGCCGGCCACGTCGTCGGCGGTGCCGTCGATCAGGTGCAGCAGGATCCGCGTGCGCTCGACATGGCCGAGGAAGCGGTCGCCCAGCCCGTGCCCCTCGTGCGCGCCCTCGATCAGGCCGGGGATGTCGGCCATGACGAACTCCTCCCCGCCGGCGCGGACGACGCCCAGGTTGGGGGTGAGGGTGGTGAAGGGATAGTCGGCGATCTTGGGCTTCGCCGCGGTGGTGGCGGCCAGGAAGGTGGACTTGCCGGCGTTGGGCAGCCCGACCAGACCGGCGTCGGCGATCAGCTTCAGCCGCAGCCAGACCCAGCGCTCCTGCCCCGGCCAGCCGGGATGGCACTTGCGCGGCGCCCGATTCGTCGGGGTCTTGTAATGGGCGTTGCCGAAGCCGCCGTCGCCGCCCTTGAGGAAGACGACGCGCTGCCCGGCCTCCGTCAGGTCGAGCAGGACCGTCTCCTGGTCCTCGTCCAGGATCTGGGTCCCGACCGGGACGCGCAGCACCACGTCGGCGCCGCGGGCGCCGTTGCGGTTGGCGCCCATGCCGTGATGGCCGCGCGGCGCCTTGAAGTGCTGCTTGTAGCGGTAGTCGATCAGGGTGTTCAGGCCGTCCACCACCTCGAACACCACGTCGCCGCCGCGCCCGCCGTCACCGCCGTCGGGGCCGCCGAACTCGATGAACTTCTCGCGGCGGAACGCCACGGCACCGGGGCCGCCGTCGCCGCTCTTCAAGTACACCTTGGCCTGGTCGAGGAACTTCATGGGACCCGTGCCCGTCAAAGAGAACCGCCGCGCGCCGGACACCGGCCCGATCCCCGATAGATCGGAGCGGCGGGCGCGCAAATCAAAAACAAAAATCGGGGGCCGGTCGCCCGGTCCCCCGACTTCATCGCAAAACGTACGGGCTTGCGTACGGGCCGGACGAGTAAGTTACTCGGCCGCGACCGCCGGAGCCGCGTCGTTGGCAGCCTCGACGACCTGCACGTAGGTGCGGCCGCCCGAGCTGCGCTTGAACGCCACCTGGCCGTTGACCAGGGCGAACAGGGTGTGATCGCGGCCGATGCCGACGTTCTCGCCCGGGTGGAACTGGGTGCCGCGCTGACGCACGAGGATGTTGCCGGCGAGGACGACCTCACCGCCGAAGCGCTTCACGCCGAGGCGCTTGCCGGCGGAGTCGCGGCCGTTGCGCGAGGAGCCGCCAGCCTTTTTGTGTGCCATGGGGTGTTACTCCTGGTCTCTTGGAAGCGACGCCGGCCGGTCAGGCCGCGCCCTTGATCTCGGTGATGCGCAGGACGGTCAGGTCCTGGCGATGGCCGTTCTTGCGGCGGTAGTTCTGGCGGCGCTTCTTCTTGAAGACGATGATCTTCGGGCCGCGATCCTGGGCGACCACCTCGGCCACCACAGCCGCGCCGGCAACGGTCGGCGATCCGACCTGAACGTTGCCGCCGTCGCTCACCATCAGCACGTCGTCGAGCGTGATGGAAGCGCCGGCCTCGGCCTCGAGCTTCTCAACGCGGATCACGTCGCCATTGGCGACCTTGTACTGCTTGCCGCCGGTGCGGATCACTGCAAACATCGTCGTCACTGCCTATTTCAAAACAAACGGCGGGCCGCTCGCCCACCGTCTGAGGTGCAAGCCCGTTCGTGAGAGCGGGGATTTATACGCAGGAGCCCCCCGGAGTCAACAGGCTTGGCGTGTATCAGCGGTGCATTTTTCCGCAAAGAAACGCTTGCACACCCCGATCCGTTCCGCTAGGTTCCGCGCCACCCCGCAACCAGGGTGCCGCGGATGGGTGGCAGAGCGGTTGAATGCACCGCACTCGAAATGCGGCATACCCGCAAGGGTATCGGGAGTTCGAATCTCCCCCCATCCGCCATCTGGTTCCTGTGGAGCCGGGGTCGCACACAAAAAAGGCGCTGTCCTTCGGGATGGCGCCTTTTTGTTTTGGCCGGCTTGTTCCGGCTGGCGGCGGCGGTCATGGCATGGCGGTTGCCGGCGGCGCCGTCTCCCCTTACCTTCATGGGAAGAGGGAGGCCCCCATGGCAAAACCGCATCCTGCCGACCAGTCTTGCGACCGGTCTTGCGACTCAGGGACTGAAGCCTTCGCCGACGCGGTGCGGGAGGGGCTGGCCGACGCGGATGCCGGGCAGGTGGTGCCCTATGAAAAGGTGCGCCGCTGGCTGCTGTCCTGGGGAACCGACCGGGAATTGCCGCCGCCGGCATGAGAATCGTCGTCACGCGGGCGGCGCAGCGCGACCTCGCCACCATCCGTGCCTATATCGGCGAACGGAACCCGGCAGCGGCTTCCCGGATCGCCGTGCAGATCCTGTCCGCCTGCGACAGGCTGGAGTATCTGCCCGAACGCGGACGTCCCGGCCTCGTGCCCGGCACGCGCGAGATCATGACGATCTGGCCCTATGTCATCGTGTACCGGATCACGCCGGCCGCGGTGGAGATCCTGCGCATCTGGCATGGCGCCCAGGATCGGGAAGAGGGCGGGCCGACGCGGTGATCCACGGCGGCCCCGGTCCGGCCGGCGCTTTCACCCCTTCAGGAGCGCCATCGTCGCCGCGAACAGGGCGCTGGCGGGATCGGCGAGGCGGTCGACCACGGTGAAGTGGTTGGCGCCGGGCTCGTCCAACTTGCCGACCCGGTGGCCGGCGGCGCTCCAGGCCGCGGCATAGTCGTCCTGCTGGCGGTGCATGTCCGGGCTCTCCTCCGCCCCAGGGCCAGCACCAGCGGCGGCGCCTCGCCCTGCGGCACCAGGGTCAGCGGGCTCAGCCGGCGGGCGGCCGGCAGGTCGAGACGCAGCGCCTCGTTCGCCTCGAAGGACAGCATCGCCTCCAGGTCGTAGATGCCGCTGAGGCAGACGCCGCCGGCCAGCGGCGCGCCGGGGGTGGAGGCGAGCAGGGCGGTCAGGTGGCCGCCCGCCGAATGGCCGGAGAGCACGATCCGCGCCGGGTCCACCCCATGCGCCGCGCCATGGCCGGCCAGCCAGGCGACGCCGCCCCGCACATGGTCGATCAGCGTCCCGAACGTCACGTCGGGGCAGAGGCCATAGCCGATCAGCGCCACCGCCACGCCGCGGTCGAGCCAGGGGTCGGCCAGGAAAGAGAAATACTCCTTCGACAGGGCGCGCCAGTAGCCGCCGTGGATGAAGGCGAGCAGTGGCGCCCCCTCGCCGGCCGGGAAGAGGTCGAGCCGCTGGCGCGGGTGCGGCCCGGTCGGGATATCGAGCAGGGCGCGGCGGGCGGCGCGGGTCGCGGCGCTCGCCTCCGTCCAGCGGGCGAAGGCGGCGGGATGGTCGGGCACCATCCTGCGGAAATTGTATTGGCGGTCGATCTCGGCGGCGTCCATTCCACGATAGATGCCGCGGTCGGTCGGGGGAACGGTCAACGGTCTCTTCCCTTGCAGCGGTTCTGCCGGCCAGTATGGCGCCGTCCGGGGCCAGGGGAAAAGAGCCAGGGGAATAAGGAGGCGGAAATGGGTAGGGACGCGGTGGTGCTGGTCAGCGGCGGGCTCGATTCGACGACGGTGATCGCCATCGCCCGGGCGGAGGGCTATCGCGTCAACGCGCTGAGCTTCCGCTACGGCCAGCGCCATGCGGTGGAGCTGGAGGCCGCCCGGCGGGTGGCCGCCGCCATGGCGGTGGAGCGCCACGTCGTCGCCGACATCGACCTGCGGGCCTTCGGCGGCTCGGCCCTGACCGACGACATCGCGGTGCCCAAGCATGACAGAGCCGCCGGACCGGGGGAGGGCATCCCCGTCACCTATGTTCCGGCGCGCAACACCGTCTTCCTGTCCTTCGCGCTGGCCTGGGCCGAGGTGCTGGGGGCGCAGGACCTGTTCATCGGCGTCAACGCGCTGGACTATTCGGGCTATCCCGACTGCCGGCCGGAGTTCATCCAGGCCTTCGAGACGCTGGCCAACCTCGCCACCCGGGCGGGGGTCGAGGGCACCAGCCGGTTCAAGATCCACGCGCCGCTGATGCGGCTCGACAAGGCGGGGATCATCCGGCGCGGGCTGGAGCTGGGGGTGGATTACGGCCTGACCCATTCCTGCTACGACCCGGCGCCGGACGGGGCGGCCTGCGGCCGGTGCGACAGTTGCCTGCTGCGGCTGAAGGGCTTCGCCGAGGCCGGGTTGCCGGACCCGGTGCGCTACGTCGCGTCCTGAGCCGGTGGGGGCGTGGGCTGGGCCGAGGCGCGCCGCGCCAGCGCCTCCATCTCCCGGGCCCATCCGGCGTAGTTGCGGTGATAGTCGCGCAGCGCCGGATCGTCGCGGGTCCGCCCGGCCATCGCCTGGAACAGCGGCGCCTGGGCCGCGGCGATCTGCGCGGCGTCCGGCCGGCGGGTGGCGGTGAGGAAGGAGGACAGGCTGGTGACGAGGGAGCCGCCGGCAGGTCCGGGGGGCAACTTCGCCAGCTCGCCGAGGATCCACGGCATGTACTTCACCATGTAGTCGGCATAGCGCCGGATCACCGGCGCCTGGTCGAGCAGCTCCGCCCGCTCGCGGTCGAAATCCGTGCGGTCGAGGATCGTGTGGTTGCGGTAGACGGCCGGGGCCGCCGCGGAGACGTCGCAGGCCCAGCCCTTGCGGGGGATCAGAAGGTCGGCCTGATCCCGCTCCTCGCGGTAGGGATAGAAGGGCATGGTGCGGCAGCGCGACGGCTTGGTCCCGTGGATGGCGCACCGGCCGTCGTCGCGCAGCTCCGGACAGGGATGGGAGGGCGGCAGATAGGCGGTCGGCACGATCAGCACCGCCACCGTCTTGCGATTGGGCAGGCGCAGCGTGGCGCCGAGCCGGGTCGCCAGATCGTAGGAGCGGGCGTTCGGCCGCACCGGCGTCCACACCATCGCCAGCGGGAAGCGGCCGGCATGGGCCACGGCGTCCGCCAGCGTCAGCGGCAGCCAGCCATGGCAGCAGGCGCCGCAGGCCGTGCAGGAGAAGCGCGGTTCCACGGCGTCCCCCCTCCGCTCACTTGCCGCAGCAGGCTTTGTATTTCCGGCCCGAGCCGCAGGGGCAGGGCTCGTTGCGGCCGACCTTGACCACGCGGCGCGGCTCCCCCCTGGGGTTCACCTCGCCGCTGACATAGAGCCACCGCCCGTCCTCCCGCCGGAAGGTCGCCCGCTCGTGGTGGCGCAGGTCGGTGCCGTCGCGGCGGAAATGGAGGAGGAACTCGACCGTCCCGCTGTCGCCCTCCTCGCCGGCGCGCAGGATGTCGAGCCGCTGCCACTCCGACTCCGCCGCCGCGCGCTCGGCCTCGCCGCGGTTGAAGTCGTCGCGGATCTCCGGCGCATGGGTGCGCTCGACATGGTCGAGGTCGCCGCGGACGAAGGCGGTGTAGCGCGACCGCATCAGGGCCTCGGCGGTCGGTGCCGGCTCCCCGGCCAGGATGGGACCGCAGCATTCTGCGAAGGAGCGGCCGGAGCCGCAGGGACAAGGCGACATGGGAGTCCTCGGTTGACGCGCGACGGGATGGGGCGGGGCGCCCGGCGGCAGGCCTCCTTTCTGGCCCCAAGCGGCGGCACGGTCAATCGGCCGCCCAACCCCGGCGAAGGAGAGGGAGAGGGGGAACCACGTTGGACGGCCGCTCCGCCGCCGCCGCCGGGAAGCTTCAGGGGGAGCTTCAAGGGGAGCTTCAAGGGGGGCTCCAGGGGCGGCGTCAGTACTGCCCGTGAAGACAGAATGCGTACCTGGAGTCCCACGGTGAGTACGGTCAGCTTCAATGAGGCCTGGGCATTACTGCCCAGGAAGAGGCGCATCAAAGCCGCCGCAGAACTATCCGACATCACCCAGCTTCAATGAGGCCTGGGCATTACTGCCCAGGAAGAGCGTCGTCATCTTCTCCGATAGCTCACGCGCCGTATGGGAGGCTTCAATGAGGCCTGGGCATTACTGCCCAGGAAGAGAGGGGCGGCAGGAGGAGCACAATGGTAAACCTGTCGCTTCAATGAGGCCTGGGCATTACTGCCCAGGAAGAGAGGTCGGCGACCTCGACGTGAATGTCGGGGAGGGCACGTTGCTTCAATGAGGCCTGGGCATTACTGCCCAGGAAGAGATGAGGGGCGCACTGCCTACGAGGAGGACATCAACGGCGCTTCAATGAGGCCTGGGCATTACTGCCCAGGAAGAGGTGGCCCGCAAGACGGGTATGTCGCAGGCCTGGATGCTTCAATGAGGCCTGGGCATTACTGCCCAGGAAGAGGCCGCGCAGCCCACCGCGATAGAGGTTCTGTCTCGCCTGCTTCAATGAGGCCTGGGCATTACTGCCCAGGAAGAGTTTCCAGGGACATGCATATACATGCGCGTGCGCATGCTTCAATGAGGCCTGGGCATTACTGCCCAGGAAGAGAGGGTACCCTGTACCATGCTGAAAAGACGCGCGAATCGGCGGCGGATTCGAGCGGTCCGGGATCTTGACCGGATGGTCAGGAAATCCGGTTCCCTTTCGTTCTCAACGATGTCCAAGAACCCCGTAAAATCAAAGCTCCGGCCGCTGCGAGCGGGTCCGGGGGTTTTTCGCGTACCGGACCGCTCGCACGGCAGCGGCAGCCGGCGGCATGCTAGCACACGCGGCGCGGGATGGGACAGGGGGATGTTCGCGGCGACCGGGCGCGGCGCCGGTCCCGGCTCAGGCCGCGCGGCGGGCGTCGGCCCAGGGGCGGGCGGTGGCCGGACGGCCGTCGGCGTCGATCAGGCCGCGCCCGAACAGCTCGGTGACGTGGCGGAGGAAGAAGGCGGCGGTGCTCGGCCGCTCCCAATGCTCCATCCAGTTCTGCTCCAGGAAGGCGAGGATGGCCGGCTGGCCCAGCTCCGCCTCCCACAGCACGCCGAGCAGCGAGGTCTGCTGCTCCTCGTGCATGCACTCCTCGAAGGTCAGGCGCTTGTCGGCGCGGGCCTCCCTGCGCAGGGTCGTCTCCGGCCCCGGGCCGAGGCCGAAGTCGATCAGCGGCCGGCGCTCGGGCGCGGCGCAGAGCCAGTGCGCCACCTCGTGCACGATCACCGTCGCCTCGACGTCGGTGCGGATCACCCGCCCGTCCCACATGAAGGAGCGGCTGGGCGGCTCGTCCAGCGTATCGATGCCGTGGGCATGGGCGAGGCGGACGGCGTCCGCGCGGTGCGCCGGCGTGTCGGCCGGCGCGGCGGGGTCCCAGGTGGCGGCGATGCGGCGGAAGGCCGCCAGCGCCACCGGCTCGCCGGCGAGGTTCGCCGCGAAGGCGGCGAGCGCCTGCGGAATCTGCTCGGCGGGAATCGGGGTCAGGATCATGGCGCCTATTTGCCCAACCCCGCCCGCCGGCGCAAGGGGCATCGGTGCGGCGTCCCGCCCCAGGCAGGCCCCGCCGTCTTAACGGAATAAAAAGCGCAATGGTGTGTTTTCCCGCCTTGACCACCCGCGGCGTGCGGATGGACCGGAGCGGGCGGTGCCCATCTTTTCGCCCCGCATTGTCCACAAGAGAGGCGTTTTGCTCATCACTATGGATCGTGATATACGCCGCGAGGCGATGCGGCCAGCCGGGGGCGCCGCCTTGCCCGTTCCGCTCCGGCACCCGATGATCTGATCCGACGGCTGGCCATGTCCCTCTCCGACGCGCCCTTCCGGGTTGCCCCGTCCCCTGACGACGGGCCAGCGGCCGACGGGCCGGTTCCCGCCCGCCCGCGCGGCCGCCGCCGGCGCCTGTCCGTGGTGATCCCCTGTTACAACGAGGGGCCCAACATCCCGACGCTCCACCAGCGCCTGACCGCCGTGCTCGGCCGGGTGGAGAGCGAGTGCGGGATGGAGTGGGAGGTGGTCTGCGTCAATGACGGCAGCCGCGACGACACGCTGGAGCGGCTGCTGGAGCTGCACGCCCGCGACCCGCGGATCAAGGTGGTGGACCTGTCGCGCAACTTCGGCAAGGAGCTGGCGCTGTCCGCCGGCCTGACCCACGCCACCGGCGACGCCGTGGTGCCGATGGACGCCGACCTGCAGCACCCGCCGGAGCTGCTGCCGCAGTTCATCGCCAAGTGGCGCGAGGGCTACGACGTGGTGGTGGCCGTGCGCCACGCGCGGGTGGGGCAGAGCCTGAAGCACCGCCTGTTCGCCCGCATGTTCTACTGGGTCTTCGACCATCTGTCGGAGGTGAAGCTGCCCCGCGAGGTCGGCGACTTCCGCCTGATGGACCGCAAGGTGGTGGAGATCATCAACCGCATGCCGGAGCGCACGCGGTTCATGAAGGGGATCTTCGCCTGGGTCGGCTTCCGCCAGACCGGCATCCCCTATGAACAGGGCGAGCGGGCCGGCGGCGACACCAAATGGGGCTTCGTCAAGCTGCTTCGCCTGTCCTTCGACGGGCTGACCGCCTTCTCCACCTTCCCGCTGCGGGTGTGGAGCCTGGTCGGCATGGCGGTGTCGGGCTTCGCCTTCGTCTACATCGTCATCCGCCTGCTCCGCACGCTGCTCTTCGGCATCGACGTGCCCGGCTATGAATCGCTGCTGGCGGCGGTGCTGTTCCTGGGCGGCGTCCAGCTGATCACGCTGGGCATCATCGGCGACTATCTCGGCCGCGTGTTCAACGAGGTGAAGGGCCGCCCGCTGTTCATCGTGCGCTCCGCGCACGGGTTTGACGACGGGCGCCCGGCGCACGGGTTCGAGGAGGAGCCTGCGGTGCCCTGCCGGCAGGATGCCCGGGGCGAGGACGGCCGCCGATGAACTACGTCTCGCCCGGCCGGACCGCCGGCACCGCCGGCGGGCTGACCCTGCAGCGCAGCAGCGCGCTGTGGGACGACCTTGCCCGCGCGCTCCTGCTCGGCCTGCTGATCCTCGCCTCGCTGACCTTCCTCAGCTACGGCGTCAGCACCGACGAGGAGGTGCAGCACATCTACGGCAAGAAGCTGCTGTCCTATTACCTCAGCGGCTTCCAGGACCGGTCGGCCTTCCATTTCAAGGACCTGTACCTGTATGGCGGGCTGTTCGACCTGGTCGTCGCCGTGCTGGTCCACGTCTCGCCCTTCGAGGAGTACGAGACGCGGCACCTGCTCTGCGCGCTGGTCGGCGTGCTGGGCATCGCCGGGACCTGGCGCTATGCCCGTCTGCTGGCGGGGCCGCGCGCCGGCTTCGTCGCGGCGGCGCTGCTGGCGCTGACCGGCGTCTATTACGGGGCGATGTTCAACAACACCAAGGACGTGCCCTTCGCCGCCGGCATGGTGTGGACGCTCTATTTCGGCACCCGCATCCTGAAGCAGCTTCCCAAGCCGGGCCGCAGCGCCGTGCTGAAGTTCGGGCTGGTGCTGGGCCTGACGCTGGCGATCCGCGTGGGGGCGGTGCTCAGCATCTTCTACCTGTTGGTGGCGACGCTGCTCTATTACGCGCTGATCGCGCGGCAGGAGGGGGGGCGCTGGGCGCTGCAGGACCTGCGGCACACGGTGGTGGCGATGCTGCCGGCGGTGCCCGTGGCCTATGGGCTGATGGCGCTGTTCTGGCCCTGGGCGGTGCAGAAGCCGCTGAACCCGCTGGAGGCGCTGCGCGTCGTCTCGCGCTTCCCGATCGACATCCAGACGCTGTTCATGGGCCAGATGGTCCATTCCAACGACCCGCCGGCCCTCTATCTGCCGGTCTATCTGGCGATCAAGCTGCCGGAGGCGGTGCTGCTGGGGGTGGCGGTGTCGGTGGTGATGGCGGCGGTCTGGCTGCTGCGCGGCGGCTGGCGCCACACCGGCGCCTTCATGGCGGTGCGCTATGTCCCGCTGGCGCTGTCGGCCTTCCTGCCGATCCTGCTGTTCCTGCTGATGCGGCCGTCGGTCTACAACGGCATCCGCCATTTCCTGTTCCTGGTGCCGCCGATGGTGGTGCTGGCGGGCATCGCCGCCGACCGGCTGTGGAGCATTTCCGAGCGGGCGGGGCGCGCCTTCGGCCAGGCCTTCGCCGCGGCGCTGACGGTGATCGCCGTGGTCTATGCCTGGCAGCTCGGCACCATGCATCCCAACCAGTATGTCTACTACAACCAGCTCGTCGGCGGGGTGAAGGGGGCCGACGGCAAGTATGAGCTGGACTACTGGGGCAACTCGATGCACGAGGCGATCCAGGAACTGATCGAGTTCGTGGAGCGCGAGAATGACGGCAACCCGCCGCCGCGCCAGTACACGCTGACCGTCTGCGGCAACACGCTGGCGGTGCGGTTCGAGCTGCCGCCCTGGCTGCGGCTGGTCAACGGGATCGAGCCGGACTGGCGCAAGGCCGACTTCTTCCTGGCCTTCACCCAGGTGAAGCGCTGCCCCTCGCTGCTGGACGGCCATCCGATCTTCGAGATCGCCGCCGACGACGTGCCGCTGACGGTGGTGAAGGACCGCCGCCGGCCCTCCGCCGATCCGCCCACCGAATAGGGGCGGCCGAACCGGAGGCGGCCGAAGCGGAGGCGGACGAAGCGGAGGCGGCCGGGTAGGGCTGCCCCGCCGCTGCGCTTACCACCGCTTCGCCCGGACGTAAGCCGGGCGGGCGCCGGCTGCTCCTTCGCCTGATCTCCGTCCGCGGCCGTACCGCCGGGCGTCCGGCGCCCCCACTGTCCTCTGACCGTCAACGGCAGGGGGAGCGGGGGAATGCGGCGGGTCTGGCAGGGCGTCGCGCTGGTTCTGGCGCTGTGGAGCATGCCCGCCGGGCCGACGGAGGCCGTCAGCTACGATCCCCTGGCGGAGCGGGTCGCCGCCCTTGCCGATGCCCGGCTGGCGGAGGCCGGGCCGGGAAGCCTGGTGGTCGGCGTCATCCGCGACGGCCAGACCCTGGTGGTCGGCCGCGGCGACAGCGGCCGGCCCGACGGCGGACCGCCCGACGGGCGCACCCTGTTCCAGATCGCCTCGCTGACCAAGCCCTTCACCGGCACCATCCTGGCCGATCTGATGCGCAGCGGCCGCGTCTCCCTCGCCGATCCGCTGGACCGCCATCTGCCGCGCGGCGTCCAGGCCCCGCGTTATGACGGGCGGCCGATCCGGCTGCGCGACCTCGCCACCCACACCGCCGGGCTGCCCAACGTGCCGGAGACGCGGCGCTTTTCCTGGAACCGGCTGGAGGACCCGCGCAACCCCTACAAGCCGCTGACGCGGGACGAGGTGCGGCGCTGGCTGGCCGGCTATGCCCTGCCGGTGCCGCCGGGCACGGTGTTCCGCTATTCCAACGTCGGCATGGCCCTGCTGGGCGAGGCGCTGTCCGCCGCCGCCGGGACCGGGTACGACACGCTGCTGCGGCGCGTGGTGACGGAGCGCTTCGGCATGACCGACACCACCCTGTCGCCGACCGCCGCGCAGCGCGCCCGCAAGGCGGCCGGCCATGCCCGCGGCCAGACGGTGCCGGACTGGGAGGCGCCGGCCATGCAGCCGTCCTTCGGGGTCTATTCGACGGTGGACGACCTGCTGCGCTGGCTGCGCGCCAACCTGGGCGACTGTCCGGCCCCGCCGGGCACCCCGCCGGGCCCCGCCGGCTGCGATCCGGCGACGGCGGTGACGCTCGCCCTTGCCCAGACGGTGCAGGTGGAGGGGCGGAGCCTGGGCGATCCCGGCGCGCTGGGGCAGGGGGCGATGGCGCTCGGCTGGTTCGTCGCCTGGGCGGCGGACGGCACGCCGATTCTCTGGCATTCCGGATCGACCGGCGGCTTCAACGCCTACATGGCCTTCTCGCGGGCGCATCGCTGGGCGGTGGTGGCGCTGACCGGCAGCGATCCCGACCGGGTGGCGGCCGACCGCATCGTCGCCGACATCGTCCGCGGCTTCGAGAGCAGGCCGGAGGTGGCCTATAACGGGCGGTGAGCCGGCGGCCGGCGGGGGCCGGGCTGGGTGCCGGGGGAGGTCAGTGCAGGCGGCGCGGCGGCTGGTCGGGCGGCGCCACGTCGGCGCGGGCGTGGGCCACCGGTCCGGCCTGATGGTGGGCGAGGCGCCAGGAGCCGTCCTCGCGGGCGAACAGGTTGGTGGCGGCGAGCACCGCGGGACCCAGCACCTCCTCGCAGACGACGAGGGCGGTATCGCCGTGGATCGTCACCCGCTCGTTGCGGGCGTGAACGGAGGGGTTCTCGGAGCGCAGGATGTCCCGCCAGCTGTCCAGCACCGCCTCGCGCCCGAACAGCGCGGTCCAGCCCGGATGGATGCAGGAGACCGGCAGCGTCTCCGCCCACAGCGCCTCCATGGCCGGCAGGTCGCAGCCGTTGAAGGCGCGGTAGAAGGCCTGGTTGAGGGCCAGCAGCGTGTCGCGGTCGGTCATGGCGGGCCGTCTCGGGGCGGAGGTCGACGGAGCGTCGCCCGTGCTTTTAGAGAAGACCCGCCGGCCGTGCAAGCCTGCGGGAGGGCGCGCCCACGGCTATCGCATTTGAGCGAGGATTGAACGGGCGTAGTCGTCGGACCATCCGGCGCGCTTGCGTCTGGCGCGGATGGAGTCGTCGTTTTTCGCGGCGCGCACGACGTTGAGGGCGAGCTTTCGCAGGATGGCGAGGTTTTCGGGGCCATGGTCCTTGCGGTTGCGGGCGCGGTCCTCGTCAAAGCTGGTGTCGAGCACCCAATGGACGGCGGCCTCGATGCTCCAATGGGCGCGCACGGCGCGGGCCAGGGCTTTGGCATCCAGTCGAGCGGAGGAGAGATAGAGGGTGCGGGTGGTCGTCGTGCGCTGGTCGGCCGCGGTGACGGTGCGCTCGATCAGGCCCAGGGTCTTCAGGCCCGGCAGGGCGGCCTCGTCGGGAAAGCGGCGGTCGGAGGCCAGCCACGCCACCTCCGGGCTGGTCCAGTGCCGGCGAACCTCGATGCGGCCGTGATCGGCGTCGGTGGTGACGTGGGCGTCGCCCAACGCCGCCGCCGGGTCGGCGAAGTAGCGCTCCACCTCGGCCCGCAGCGCCGGGCGGTTGTCCTTGAGCGGGAACAGCCAGTCGCCACCCCGCTCCAGAATGGTCTGCGCGGTCTGCGCCTGACAATGAAGGGCGTCGCCGGTGACCAGCACGCCGTTGAGGTCGAACAGTTCCAGCAACGCCCGCGCCGCGGTGATCTCGTTCTCGCCCGCCGCCACCGCCCGCTGCCCCACCACCATCCGGGCGCCGGAGGCAAACGCGGTGACGACATGCAGGGCCGAGCGGCCGGCGGCCCGATCGAAGGAGCCGCGCAGCGTCTTGCCGTCGATCGCCAGCACTCCGGCGCCATCCTCGCCCAACTGGCCGAGAAATTGCTCAAAGCAGCGCGCGAGCGCCGCCGGGTCCAGCAAGCGGAAGATGCGTGAGAAGGTGTCGTGGCTGGGCAACCCGCCCGCCAGTTCCAGAAACTCCGCGAACAGCGCCCGCCGGTCGCGGGCGAACAGGGCGAAGTCCACGCAGCTTTCCGCCCCGCAGATCGATGCCGTCAGCGCGATGGTCAGCACCTCCAGCAGGTCGTGACGCCGGGCATTGCCCGTTCGCGGATCGGGTAGCCCTTGAAAGGAAATGCGAAACACACCGGCCATCGACACAGTTCCTCTGCCTTGGGCCGATAGTCAGAATCCATTTCCACCCACGACGCTACTCCTCTTTTTCAAATGCGATTCCCGTGAGGGCGCGCCCGGCAAGGTCACGGGCGCGCGCCCGTCCGCCGGGCGCGGCCCGCCCCCGGGCACGACGCTCAGGCAGCGACGCTCAGGCAGCGACGCTCAGGCCACGACGTTGACCGGCGCCGGCTTCGCCGCGCCGTCCGTCTTCGCCGCGGCCTCGGTGGCGGCGGCGGCCGGCTTGCCGCTGCTCAGCCCCTCCACCGGGACGGAGAGGTCGAGGGTCAGGTGGGTGACGCCGTTCTTGTCGGTCGACGGCTTCAGGACCGCCAGCCCGGCCATGCCGCCGGCCGCGCCGGGGCCGCCCTTGGCGGCCATGCCGTTCAGCTTTTCGAGGATGCCCTTGATCTCGTCCTCGCTGAAGCCGTTGCCGCGGACGATGATGCCCGTCGCCTTGCCCGAGGCGGTGGTCACCGACTGGGACAGGCCGAACAGCCGGTCGCCGCCCTTGCCGAGCGAGGCCTGCAGCGACTGTTCCTCCTTGCGGAAGTCCAGCGTCGACTTGGCGAAGGAGATCTGCACCTTGCGGTCGCCGTCGGCGATGGTCAGCTCGATGCCGTGGGACTCGATCGACCACTGCGAGCGCGCCGACTGCATGTCGAGCGCCATGGAGCTGAAGTCGAGGTCGGCCAGCTTGGAGTTCAGCCGGTCGCCGAAGCTGCCGGTGACGGCCCCCACCGCCTCGTCCGGCATGCCGAAGGCGCTCAGCACCTCGCCCAGGCCCTTCTTCAGGTTGCCGATGGCGTCCTTCAGGGCGCCGGGCAGGCCGCCCTTGCCCTGGTCGAGCGCCGACTGCATCAGCGACTGCGCCTCCTTGGCGCGGCGCAGCCCGTCATGGTCGCCCGCCTCCTTGGCGCCGCCGCCGGCGCCGGCCTTGCCGCCCTGGCCGGTCATGCTGTCCAGCAGGCTTTCCATCGACTGGCTGAGGGTATAGGCGGGGGAGGCCGACGACTTGCCGCCGGCCTTGGCATCGGTCTTGTCGGCGCCCTGCTTGTCGGCCGCCGACTTCTCGATGGCCGGCTTGTCCTTGCCCGCCTTCTCCTTGCCCACGAGGCTGATGGTCTGGGTGGTGACTGTGCCGGTCGGCCCCGACAGTTCCGAGTAATACATGGCCTCCTCCCGTAAGATCGCTACTCCCGCGCGGTCATGGTGTTGCCGGAAATCTTTACCGCAGGTTAATTGTTGTGGTTAAAATGAAACCTTAGATAGGCAATACTTCGAGTTCGAAGCATTTGCCGGGACGGTGCCGGCGGGCCCTTGCCAAGCGGCGGGAGGGTCGCGATGCCGCATCGCCGTGGCGGCGGTTCCTCCGGCCTTCCGGCGCTGTTAGGATTTGTACACTGCTGTCGTCGTCATCGAGCGGAACCGCCATGTCCGACCCCCAAACCACCGGCCGCCTCTCCGTCGCGCTCGCCCAGATGAACCCGGGAGTCGGGGACCTGTCCGGCAACATCGACCGCATCCGCTCCGCCCGGGCGGAGGCGGCGGCCCGCGGCGCCGACCTCGTTGCCTTTCCGGAACTGTCGGTGACGGGGTACCCGCCCGAGGATCTGGTGCGGAAGCCCTTCTTCCTCGACCGGGTGGAGGAGGCGGTGCGCGCGCTGGCGGCGGAGACCGGCGACGGCGGCCCCGCCCTGCTGGTCGGGGCGCCGTGGCGCGACGAGGGGCTCTGCCGCAACGCCGTTCTGCTGCTGGACCGGGGCGGCATCGCGGCGACGCGCTACAAGGTCGATCTGCCGTCCGACGGGCCGTTCGACGAGGCGGGGGTCTTCGCGCCGGGGCCGATGCCGGGGCCGGTCAATCTCCGCGGCGTGCGGCTCGGCCTTCCGGTCGGCGACGACCTCCGCTCGCCCGACGTGGTGGAAACCCTGCAGGAGAGCGGGGCGGAGATGCTGATCGTGCCCGCCGCCAGCCCCTTCGCGGCGGACGGATCGGACGGGCGCCTGCAGCTCGTCGTCCGCCGGGTGACCGAGGCGGGGCTGCCGCTGCTCTACGTCAACCAGGTCGGCGGGCAGGACGAGCTGGTGTTCGACGGCGCCAGCTTCGTCATCGCCGCCGACCGGTCGCTGGCCGCCCAGGCCCCCGCCTTCGAGGAGCATCTGCTGCTGACCCGCTGGGAGCGCGGGGAGGACGACCTCTGGCAGTGCCGCGAGGCCGGGACCGCCGCCCCGCCGGAGGGGGCGGAGGCGGTCTATGGCGCGCTGGTGCTGGGGCTGCGCGACTATGTGAACAAGAACCGCTTTCCCGGCGTGATCCTCGGCCTGTCCGGCGGCATCGATTCGGCGCTGAGCGCCGCCATCGCGGTGGATGCGCTGGGGGCCGAGCGGGTGCACGGCGTGATGCTGCCCTCGCCCCACACCAGCGCCGAGAGCCGCGAGGACGCCGCCGAAACGGCGGAACTGTTGGGGTGCCGGATCGATACGATTCCGATTTCACCGGCCATGCAGGCGTTCGACGCCATGCTCGCCCCGGCCTTCGCCGGCCGCGACCCCGACGTGACCGAGGAGAACCTGCAGGCGCGCATCCGCGGCGTCACGCTGATGGCGCTGTCCAACAAGTTCGGCGCGCTGCTGCTGTCCACCGGCAACAAGTCGGAGGGATCGGTCGGCTATGCCACGCTCTACGGCGACATGTGCGGCGGCTTCGCCGTGCTGAAGGACGTCTACAAGACGACGGTCTATGAACTGGCGCGCTGGCGCAACGCCCATATGCCGGCCATCGGCCGCGGTCCGGCCGGCCGCGTGGTGCCGGAGCGGGTGCTGGCCAAGGCGCCGACCGCCGAGCTGAAGCCCGGCCAGACCGACCAGGACAGCCTGCCGCCCTACGAGGTGCTGGACGACATCCTGGCGGGTCTCGTCGACCGCGACCGGAGCCTGAGAGAGATCGTCGCCCGCGGCCATGACGAGGCGACGGTGACCGCCGTCTGGACGTTGCTGCAGAAGGCGGAGTTCAAACGGCGGCAGGCGCCGCCGGGCCCGCGGATCACGCGCCGCCCGTCCGACCGGGAGCGGCGCTACCCCCTGGCCAACGGCTTCATCGCCGGGTCCGGGACGGCCGGGTAACGGGAAGGGCGGCTGAGGGGAAGGGCGGGCGGCTCCACCGGTGGGGCCGCCGGTCCTTCGGTGATCCCGGCCGCAGGCGGCTCAGCCGCGGGTCAGCTTGACGATGATGCCGAGCATCGTGAAGGCGCCGAGCACGGCCGGCAGCACGATCCAGGTCGGGTGGAACAGAATCGCCAGCGGCATGATCAGCAGAAGAACCAGCGCCGGGAACACGGTGAACGGCGAGTTGCCCCAGCCGCCGGCAAGATCCGCGTGCTCGTCGGTCCCGATGAGATAGTCAGCACCACCAACAACCTGATCCGTCATCTCTATCACCCAATGTCTTTGTGGTTATTCCCCGTGCCTTTCTTTGCAAGGCGGGATTTTTCATAAGCCATGGGTGACGCAATAGCCAGCGGGATATTGGTATGACCAGTAATACGTCTACTCTGCAACCAATCGGGGTCAGGCGGCCTCGCTGAGGGCGAGATGCGGCCGGCGCATCAGCGACTGGATGGTGAAGGGCGCACGCACGCCGCCGCTGAACAGCTCGGCGCATTCCAGGGCCTTCAGCACGCGCTCTTCCGGCGGCTGGCCGGCGGTGGAGGCCAGCGAGCCCAGGGCATAGTCGGCGCCGCAGCCGATGGCGTGATAGCCGCGGACCGCCTCGCCCACCTGATAGTCGGACTGGACGGAGAACAGCCGCCCCTCGTAGCCGACCATGAAGTTGCCGCCGCTCTCCACGTCGTTGGAGCGGTGGGCGTAGCCGCCGTCCTTCAGGCAGCCGCGCACGGCATCGACGAAATCGACCACCATGTAGCGGAAGACGTCGGCCTCGGGATCGCGGTGCGGCGCCTCCAGCCGGTAATGCAGGAGCTGGCCCATCCGGAAGGAACTGGTGAAGCCGATCAGGAAGTCGGCGTTGCGGAACACCTTGCTGTCGGCCCGGACGGTGATGTCCAGCCCGTTCACGCCGGCGCTGTCGCCGCCCATCCACACCCGATCGCCGTCCACCAAGCCCACAATGCAGGTCATCGCCGTCCTCGTCCCGTAATCCAGAGGGTGCATCCGGGGCCGAGCATCGGCCGTTATGGTTAACGAACTATTGCGCGACCATTGCGCGAAAGGGGTGCGGCACCCCGTTCGGGCGCCGCCGCCGGAGCACATGGCTTCCGGACCGCCGCCGCCCGTGCTAGGACTCGCCGCCCGACTACCCGTCAGGTGAGTTCCGCCATGTCCACCGCCGTCCGCTTCGCCCCCAGCCCGACCGGCCGCCTTCACGTCGGCAATGTCCGGCAGGCGCTCGTCAACTGGCTGTTCGCGCGCAGGACCGGCGGGAGCTTCCTGTTCCGGCTGGACGATACGGACGAGGAACGATCCACGCAGGCGTTCGCCGACGCCATCGCCGCCGACCTGACCTGGCTGGGCCTGACCTGGGACCGTTTCGCCCGCGAAAGCGACCGCTATCCGCGGTACGACGAGGTGGCGGAGGCGCTGAAGGCCGCCGGCCGGCTCTACCCCTGCTACGAGACGGCGGAGGAGCTGTCGCTCAAGCGTGCCAGCCTGGTGTCGCAGGGCCGCCCGCCGATCTACGACCGCGCCGCGCTGCGCCTGAGCGACGCCGACCGCGCCCGGCTGGAGGCGGAGGGCCGCCGGCCGCACTGGCGGTTCAAGCTGGCGCCCGATCCGGTGGCCTGGGAGGATCTGGTGCGCGGCCCGGTGCGGTTCGAGGGCACGGCGCTGAGCGATCCGGTGCTGATCCGCGAGGACGGCCGGCCGCTCTACACCCTGACCAGCGTGGTGGACGACGCCGACTTCGCCATCACCCACATCATCCGCGGCGAGGACCATGTCGCCAACACGGCGGTGCAGATCCAGATCTTCGAGGCCATGGGGGCGGGCGTCCCGGTCTTCGCGCATCTGCCGCTGCTGACCGACGCGGCGGGGCAGGGGCTGTCGAAGCGGCTGGGCAGCCTCGCCATCGGCAGCCTGCGCGAGGAGGGGGTCGAGCCGATGGCGCTGAACAGCCTGCTCGCCAAGCTCGGCACCTCCGACCCGATCGAGGCGCGGCTGACGCTGGACGAGCTGGCGGCCGACTTCGACCTCGCCAAGGTGTCGCGGGCGACGCCGAAGTTCGACCCGGAGGAGCTGATGCGGCTGAACGCCCGCCTGCTCCACCTGATGCCCTTCGAGAGCGTCCGCGGCCGGCTGGAGTCCCTGGGGCTGGCCGGGGCGGACGCCGCCTTCTGGGAGGCGGTGCGCCCCAACCTGGCCCGGCTGGCCGACGCCGCCGACTGGTGGGCGGTGACCCACGCCCCGGTGACGCCGGTGGTGGAGGACGCCGCCTTCCTGGAGCAGGCGGCCGCCCTGCTGCCGGGCGAGCCGTGGGACGCCGGCACCTGGGGCGCCTGGGCCAATGCGGTGAAGGGGGCGACCGGGCGCAAGGGCAAGGAGCTGTTCCTGCCGCTGCGCCGGGCGCTGACCGGCCGCGACCATGGACCGGAGTTGAAGAACCTGCTACCCCTGATCGGCCGGCCGCGCGCCCTGCGCCGGCTGGCCGGCGAGACCGCCTGACCGTTCGCCGGACACCCGTTCGCCGGGCCCCCGTCCGCCGAGACCACCACACCCAAGGAGACCGAGGCCGTGCCGCTGGACCTCTACAACACGCTGACCCGCCGCAAGGAGCGCTTCGAGCCGCTTCGCCCGGACCATGTCGGCATGTACGTGTGTGGTCCCACCGTGTACGACACGGCGCACATCGGCAACGCCCGGCCGGTCGTCGTCTTCGACGTGCTGTTCCGGCTGCTGTCGCGGCTCTACCCGTCGGTGACCTATGTCCGCAACATCACGGACGTCGACGACAAGATCATCGACCGGTCCCGCGACAGCGGCGAGCCGATCGAGGATCTGACCCGGCGGACGACCGACCAGTACCATGCGGACATGGACGCGCTGAACGCGCTGCGCCCGACGGTCGAGCCGCGCGCCACGCACCACATCGCCCACATGATCGCGCTGATCGCCGAGCTGATCGCGCGCGGCCACGCCTATGCCGAGGCGGGGCACGTCCTGTTCTCGGTGCCGTCGATGACGGAGTACGGGCAGCTCTCCCGCCGCTCGCTCGACGAGATGATCGCCGGCGCGCGGGTGGAGGTGGCGCCCTACAAGCGCGACCCGTCCGACTTCGTGCTGTGGAAGCCCAGCACCCCCGACCAGCCCGGCTGGGACAGCCCGTGGGGCCGCGGCCGGCCCGGCTGGCACATCGAGTGCTCCGCCATGGCGAAGGAGCATCTGGGCGTCACCTTCGACATCCACGGCGGCGGGCTGGACCTGATCTTCCCCCACCACGAGAACGAGATCGCCCAGAGCCGTTGCGCGCACGGAACGGATACCCTTGCCCGCTACTGGGTCCATAACGGCTTCGTAACGGTCGAAGGCGAGAAGATGTCGAAGTCGCTCGGCAACTTCTTCACCGTTCACGAGCTGCTGGACGACCATCCCGGCGAGGCGATCCGCCTGACGCTGATGAGCGCGCATTACCGCCAGCCGCTGGACTTCACCCGCGACGGGCTGAGGCAGGCGAAGGCGACGCTCGACCGCTGGTACCAGGCGCTGCGCGGCGATCCGGCCGCGGCGGAGGCGGAGCTGCCGATCGAGCTGCTGGCGGCGCTGGAGGACGACCTCAACACGCCGCTCGCCATCTCCCACCTGCACGAGCTGGCGGGGGCGGTGAACAAGGCGAAGAGCGACGCGGAGCGGGCGAAGGCCAAGGGGGCGCTGCTGGCCGCCGGCCGCCAGCTCGGCCTTCTGCAGCAGGAGCCGGAGGCGTGGTTCCGCTGGGCCCCGAAGGGGGCCGCCGCCCTGTCGGACGCCGAGGTCGAGCAGATGATCGCCGACCGCAGGGCCGCCCGCGCCGCGAAGAACTTCGCGGAGGCCGACCGCATCCGCAAGGCGCTGGCCGACCAGGGCATCGTCCTGGAGGACGGCCCGCAGGGAACGAGCTGGAAGCGGGGCTGAGGACAACAAGAAACGGGTTGGATGGGACGAATGATCGAGATCGGAGAGGACCCGTACTGGAGCCGGCGCGAGCTGCGCAGCCAGCTGGAGGCGCTGGGGGTTGAGCCGGGCGACAGCGTGATGATCCACGCCGCGATGCGTTCGGCCGGCGAGATGCTGAACGGGCCGGACGCGCTGATCGGCGCCATCCTCGACGCCGTGGGGCCGCGGGGAACCCTGCTCGCCTACGTGAACTGGGACGCCCAGTACGAGGACGCGCTGGACGAGGAGGGGATGCTGCCGCCGGCCCTGAAGCCGGACATCCCGCCCTTCGACCCGGCCGCCTCGCGGGCCAGCCGCGACCATGGCGTCATCGCCGAGTTCGTCCGCACCTATCCCGGCGCGCGGCGCAGCGGCAATCCGGGGGCGTCGGTCGCCGCCATCGGCGCGCGGGCGGACTGGTTCGTCGCCGACCACCCGCTGGACTACGGCTATGGCGAGGGCTCGCCCTTCGCCAAGCTGGTCGAGGCGGGCGGCAAGGTGCTGATGGTCGGGGCGCCGCTCGACACCGTCAGCCTGCTTCACCATGCCGAGCATCTCGCCCGCATCCCCGGCAAGCATGTCCGGCGGATGGAGACGCCCTTCCTGGTCGACGGCCGCGTCGAATGGCGGGTGATCGAGGAGTTCGACACCGTCGATCCGGTGGTCGACGGGCTCGACCCCGGCTATTTCGGGACGATCGTCCGGCAGTTCCTCGACCAGGGCGGCGGGCGGACCGGCGAGGTCGGCTCCGCCGGCAGCGTGCTGCTTCCGGCCGCCGACCTCCTGCGGTTCGGCGTCCGCTGGCTGGAGGAGCGCTGCGGCCGGTAGGGCGGGCTTCAAATCCGCCGCCGATCCTGTTACATCCCCGGGACGGGGCGCCCGCATTCACGCGGGTCTGCCCCGGTCTTGAGCGCCCGTATTTCCGCGGGTCGCCTTCGGAGGATGACCGACATGATCTGGCTTGCCGCCTATATCGGCAGCATCGTTGCCATCAACTATGCCTTCAGCCTGTTCCCCCACCTCGACCTCGTCTGGTCCTGCTGGGTCGGGCTGGTCTTCATCCTGCGCGACATGGTGCAGGTCCGCTTCGGCCATTGGGCGCTCGCCGCCATGCTGGCCGGCACGGTGGTGTCCTATCTGCTCGCCGATCCGTTCGTCGCGACGGCCAGCGTCGCCGCCTTCGCCCTGTCGGAGACCATCGACTGGGTCGTCTTCACCGTCACCAAGCGCCCGCTGCGCGACCGCCTGTGGCTGAGCGCCGCCCTGTCGGTGCCGGCGGACACCGCGCTGTTCTTCGGCATGCTCGACATCTGGGAGCCCGGCGTGTGGGCCGCCAGCTTCGCGTCGAAGCTGCTGGGCGTGTCGGTGGTGTGGCTGCTGATGCGCGCCCGCGACGGCCGGGTGCCCGTGGCGGCGTGAGGCGGTGCGCGTAGACGGCGCCGGCGCCGGCCCCGGAGGCCGTGCAGCAGCAGGTGCTTGCCAAGCTGGGGCCGCTGCTGTCGCTGCCGCCGTGACGGCGTGCTCCGCCGGCCGGTCCGGCCCACAAGGAACCGGCCAAAAGAAAAGGCCGCTCCCGGAGGAGCGGCCTTTCTTCCTGTCCCTTGCGGGCCGAGGGGTCAGCGCGAGTAGAACTCGACGACCAGGTTCGGCTCCATCTGGACCGGGTACGGCACGTCGGCCAGCAGCGGGGCGCGCACGAAGCGGCCCTTCAGGGCGGAGGTGTCGACTTCCAGGTAGTCGGGGATGTCGCGCTCGCCCGAGGCGACGGCCTCGAGGACGATGGCGAGCTGCTTGGACTTCGACCGCACCTCGATGGTGTCGTTGTCCTTGATCTGGGCCGACGGGATGTTCAGGCGGCGGCCGTTGACCAGGATGTGGCCGTGGTTGACGAGCTGGCGCGCGGCGAACGGGGTCGGCGCGAACTTCATGCGGTAGACGACGGCGTCCAGACGGCGCTCCAGCAGGCCGATCAGGTTCTCGCCGGTGTCGCCCTTGCGGCGCACGGCCTCGGCGTAGATGCGGCGGAACTGCTTCTCGCCGATGTTGCCGTAGTAGCCCTTCAGCTTCTGCTTGGCCATCAGCTGCAGGCCGTAGTCCGACGGCTTCTTGCGGCGCTGGCCGTGCTGGCCCGGGCCGTACTCGCGCTTGTTCAGCGGGCTCTTGGCGCGGCCCCACAGGTTGACGCCGAGGCGCCGGTCGATCTTGTACTTGGACTCTTGACGCTTGCTCATTTTCCAAAGCCTCGTTGGAACACGAGTTGATGTTGTCCCGGTAGTTCCGGCGGTCCCGCAGGACCATCGGACGGGGCGAAGGGCGCGCCGAAAAGGCACGCTGCCGCTCGTCCACCTTCCCAGGAAGTGAAGGCCGGCACTATACGGATCCCCGCCGCAGAGTCAAACGGGGAGTTCACGGTCGGGCCTCGCCGGAGGCGGTATGACCCTCAAGCGCCGGAGGCGCTATGACCCTTGAGCGCGGCAGTGGGCGCGCCACATGGTCGGGCACGTCCGTTCCCTACCGGAGGCTCCGACCGATGACGTTCCGCCGCGCCGCCCTCTTCGGACTGGCCCTCGCCGCCGCCGCCACGCCGGCCCTTGCCCAGCGCCCGCCGGGGCAGAGCGTCGGCGACAGCATCCATGTGCGGGTGCAGGACCTGCCCAAGCCCTACGAGACGCCGGCGGTGGCCGTCCAGGCGGAGAGCGTGAAGCGGCCGGCCAGGGATCCGCTGCGGGTGCCGGAGGGCTTCACCGTCACGCTGTTCCGCGACAACGTCGATCATGCGCGCAACCTGCTGACCCTGCCCAACGGCGACGTGCTGGTGGCGCAGCAGCGGCCGGGCTCCGTCACCCTGCTGCGCGATGCCGACGGCGACGGCAAGGCGGAGCTGGCGGCGGCCTGGGCGACCGGCTTCGACCGGCCCTACGGCCTCGCCTACCATGACGGCGCCGTCTATGTCGGCGACCTCGCCGGGGTGTGGCGGCTGCCCTGGACGGAGGGGGCGGCCAAGGCCGGCGAGCGGCGGAGGATCACCGCCGACGGCGCCTTCGGCAAGCGCGGCGGCCACAACACGCGCACGGTCGCGGTGTCGCCGGACGGGCGGACGCTCTATGTCGGCATCGGCTCCGACGGCAACATCGACGAGGAGCCGGAGCCGCGCGCGACGATCCAGGCCTTCTCCATCGACGGCGGCAACCAGCGCACCTTCGCGTCCGGCCTGCGCAACGCGGTGGGCATGGCCTTCCGGCCGGGCAGCAGCGAGCTCTATACCGTGGTGAACGAGCGCGACGGGCTGGGCGACCAGCTCGTCCCCGACTATCTGACGCGGGTGCAGGAGGGCGGCTTCTACGGCTGGCCCTATTCCTATCTGGGATCCAACCCGCAGCCCGACTTCGCGGAGAAGCGGCCGGACCTCGTGAAGCGGGCGATCGTGCCGGACGTGCTGTTCCAGGCCCATTCGGCCCCGCTCGGCCTCGTCTTCGGCGACCGCACCATTTTTCCGGAGAAGTACAGGGCCGGCGCCTTCGTGGCGCTGCACGGCTCTTGGAACCGCTCCGACCCCGTCGGCTACACGGTGGCCTTCGTGCCGTTCCGCGACGGCAAGCCCACCGGCGGCTACGAGATCTTCGCCGCCGGCTTCCGCATGCCGGGCGGCAGCGGCCCGGCGCGGGTGTGGGGCCGGCCGAGCGGCCTGTCGGTCGCCAGGGACGGCAGCCTGCTGATCGCCGACGATTACGGCGCGGTGTGGCGGGTGGTCCACCGCGGCGGCTGAGCCCCGGCGGGCCTTGACTCGCGCTTTCTGCGAATACTATTGGACGTTAACCATAAAAAGTTGGTTCTCTGGCAGCGAACCATGTTGACTGACAGAGAACTGCTCGCTACCTTCGAATCCAGTTGGTGACGTTAATGGAGATGCGCCCATTCACTGAGTAAGTCATCGGACTTACTCGTGGGAGGTGTTAATGCCTCCTAACAAACTGTGGCGGTGGTGCGGCGCGGCGACGCGGCGACGTCCGTCCGCAGACGGCGCGGGGCCAGGACATTGGCCCCGCGCTGGGTCAAGCTGGGTAAAGCCGTCGTTCTCCACTTCTCGTTGAGGGCACGAGCGTTCTGCAATCCCGCAGGCGCTTGAATGAGAAGGAGAATTCCGCCATGTCGATGGTCGATTCACGTTCCAACCGACGACGGCGGCGGCAGATCCTTAAGCAGGTGTTGCGCATTTTGTGCAATCCCTGGACGGCAAGGCTTTTGATCGCGCTCGCACGACTAGTCGTGAAGGTGATTGAGTGCTTTGACGAAAGGAACTGACGTCACCCAGCCTTGTTACCCTGGGATGCATTCGAGGAGGTGGCCGTGTTGAACGAAGCCTTGCGACTGCTCCGGGTCTTTCATGACTTGTCGCAGAAGGATTTGGCAGCAAAGCTAGGCGTGACGAAGTCATACGTATCGGAGATCGAGGCAGGCAAAAAGAAGCCTACGTTACAGTTGCTTGAGCGTTACGCTCAGGTGTATGGCATGCCGCTGTCGTCGATCATGTTCTTTGCTGAGAATCTCGGCAAAGAAGGTACGGCTGAGAGAGCTCGCCAGTTTGTGTCTGACAAAGTCCTCCGACTCATGGCGTTCATAGCAGAGCGGTCGGGGAAACAGGATGACGACGAAGACCAAAAGCTATCCGCTTAACCAGTCGCCATTCTACAAGTTGACCACGAAGCGAAAATTGGCTGAGCTGCTTCGTCTTACTCCAGCAAAGCTAAGAAAGCTATCAGCCCTCTCTCAAGATTTGTATAGAGAATGGCCGCAAACAAATTTAAAAGGAAAGACTCGTCTGATTGAAGATCCAGCGCCTGCTCTTAAAGAAGTTCAGAGGCGAATTTATAGATTGCTGTCTTGTATTACTCCGCCATATTTTCTTCACTGCCCTGTCAGGGGAAGATTGTATATTTCAAACGCCGCCTATCACGTAGGATCTAGGCATTTTAGAAACATTGATATTAGTGATTACTTCCCATCTACAAAGTCGCGGCGGGTTAACTGGTTTTTCCGTAGAATCCTGAAATGCGCACCGGATGTGTCCGGCATTCTTACTGAGCTGACAACTTATAAGGGACACCTGCCATGCGGAAGTCCAGCCAGCTCAATATTGGCGTACTTCGCCCACTGCGACATGTGGGAGCAGATCGCCCGAATCGCCTCGGAGAACGGTTGTAAGCTGTCCGTCTATATGGATGACCTGACCGTTTCCGGCGATGTCGTACCAGACCGAGTCATGTTCCAGATACGCCAGCGCATTTACCGTGCCGGTCTTCAGCCGAAAAAGGAAAAGGAAAAGTGGTATCGTCGCGGAGTTGGCGTTGTTACTGGTGTGGTTGTACGTCCAAGCGGTCTTTCCGCCCCCAACTCGGCGCACTTGAAGCGGTTTAAGCTGCGGTGTCAGTTGGCAACTGCATCAAGTGCTGACGAGAGGGCAACTTTGCAGAACAGTTTGCGTGGTGTAGAAGGACAGCAGTCTCAGATTGATCGCTGGAACAGCCATTTTACTTCTTATAACGCTGAGGAATAGAGTAGAGGGACTATCGAGAGCAAAACATATCGAATCTGATCCAGACTAGGAAATTTCAATAGTTAATTATAGCTCAAACTTGCCGACAATATTGCGTTTGAAAGGGCGGCGGGCCGTGGCCGATTCACCCGCCAAAGTGGCTATTCTCGGTAATCGCTCGGGCATCTCTTAGCACTGATGCCGTCGAGCTCAGGAAGAGTTCGGTCACTAAAACGATGCGCAACACCAGATCACGGTGTTGCGCATCCACTCAGTCTTCATCTTGGAATCGAGATGAACGAGCGAATCAGGATGAAGCCGATATTACACGATAGCTCTGTAGTTCAATTGAATCGTTGATTATAATTGATCTTTCCTCTTTCCAGCGAGGCTGGCGATGACGCCGTGGAAGGTCCGCACCTCCTGCTCGGTCATCTCCATGCGCTCCAGCGCGTTGCGCAGGGTGCGCACCATCGAGGGGCGCTTTTCCGGCGTGGTGAAGAAGCCGGTGCGGTCGAGCGCCTCTTCCAGATGCTCGAACAGGTTCACCAGCTCGCCCTTGGTGGCGAGGCGGGTCTGGCCGGTGTGCAGCACGCGCTCCGCCGGGATCTCCTCGCCGGTCTGGAACCACTCGTAGCCGATCAGCAGCACCGCCTGGGCGAGGTTGAGCGAGGCGAAGGAGGGGTTCAGCGGCACGGTGATCAGCGTGCCGGCCAGCGTCAGGTCGTCATTGACGAGACCGCTGCGCTCCGGCCCGAACAGCACGCCGACCGTGCTGCCGGCGCTGTAGCCGGCGCGCATCTCCTTCGCCGCCTCGCGCGGGGTGACGAAGCGCTGGATCATGCCGCGGGTGCGCACGGTGGTGGCGAAGACCATCTGCAGGTCGGCCACGGCCTCGGCCGTCGTCTCGTAGAGCCTGGCGTTGTCGAGCACGAGATCGGCGCCGGAGGCGGCGGCCTGCGCCTTCTCGTTCGGCCAGCCGTCGCGCGGCTTGACGAGACGCAGGTCGGTCAGCCCGCAGTTCAGCATGGCGCGCGCGCAGGCGCCGATGTTCTCGCCGAGCTGCGGGTTGACGAGGATCACGGTCGGGCCGCCGAGGATCGACGGACGGTTGGGGTCTTTGCCGGAGGTCATCGCTATCGAATGGGGTGGAAACGCCGGGGGGCCGCGCGAGGGTCACCTGCGCGGTTCAGCCCCAGTCTTAAACAGCTTGCAGGTGAAGCTGTCCACCAGAGCTTCGACGGAGGCCTCGATGATGTTGGTCGAGACGCCGAGCGTGGACCATTCCGTGCCGTCGCCGTTGGCCGAGCGGATCAGCACGCGCGTCATCGCGGCGGTGCCGGCCTTGGCCGCCAGGATGCGCACGCGGTAGTCGGACAGCCGCATGTCGCCGAGCAGGGGATAGCAGGGCTCCAGCGCCTTGCGCATCGCAAGGTCCAGCGCATGGACCGGGCCGTTGCCCTCCGCCACCTCCAGCCGGATCTCGCCGCCGACGCGGACGCGGACCACCGCCTCCGACTCCACCACCAGCTTGCCGAGCGCGTTGTAGCGCCGCTCGTCGGTGACGTGGAAGCGCAGCAGCTCGAAGTATTTCGGCACCTCGCCCAGCTCGCGCCGCACCAGCATCTCGAAGCTGGCCTCGGCGGTGTCGTAGGCGTAGCCCTCGCTGTCGCGCTGCTTCACGAGGTCGAGCAGGCGGGGCAGCCGCTCGTCCTTCGGATCGACCTCCATGCCGATCTCGCGCAGGCGGACGATCAGGTTGGAGCGGCCGGCCTGGTCCGACACGACGATCTGCCGGTGGTTGCCCACCGCGTCCGGCTCGACATGCTCGTAGGAGGACGGATCCTTCTCCACCGCCGAGACGTGCAGCCCGCCCTTGTGCGCGAAGGCGCTGGAGCCGACATAGGGGGCGTGGCGGTTGGGGGCGCGGTTCAGCCGCTCGTCGAAGGCCCGGCTGACCTGGGTCAGCAGCGGCAGGTCCGCGCGCCGGATGCCGGTCTCGTAGCCCATCTTCAGCATCAGCGTCGGGATCAGCGAGACGAGGTTGGCGTTGCCGCAGCGCTCGCCCAGCCCGTTGATCGTGCCCTGCACCATGCGCACGCCGGCCCGCACCGCCGCGATGGAGTTGGCGACGGCATTCTCGGTGTCGTTGTGGCAATGGATGCCCAGCCGGTCGCCGGGGATGCCGTGCTCCTCGATCACCGTGCGGACGATCGCCTCGATCTCGTGCGGCAGGGTGCCGCCGTTGGTATCGCACAGCACGACCCAGCGCGCCCCGGCCTCGAAGGCGGCGCGGATGCACGACGCGGCATAGGCGGGGTTGCGCTTGTAGCCGTCGAAGAAATGCTCGGCGTCGAACAGCGCCTCGCCCTTGGCGACGCGCAGCGCCGCGATGCTGTCGCGGATCAGGTCGAGATTCTCGTCGCGCGGGATGTTCAGCGCCACGTCGACATGGAAGTCCCAGGTCTTGCCGACGATGCAGACCGACCTGGCGCGCGACTGGATCAGGGCGGAGAGCTGCGGGTCGTTGGCGGCGCTGCGCCCCGGCCGCCGGGTCATGCCGAAGGCGGTGAAGGTGGCGCGGGTCAGGTCCGGCGCCTCGGCGAAGAAGGCGTCGTCGGTCGGGTTGGCGCCGGGCCAGCCGCCCTCGACATAGTCGATGCCGAGCCGGTCGAGGTCCTGGGCAATCGCGATCTTGTCGGCGACCGAGAAATCCACGTCCTGGGTCTGCGCCCCGTCGCGCAGCGTCGTGTCGTAGAGATAGATGCGTTCGCCCATGATCGTCGCCCAATTGCCCGCGGAAATGCCGACTCCCGGACCGTCGCCGGACCGGACGGAGAGGGCGGAGAATGGACGATGCGCGCGCGCCGCTCAACGGTTTTGATAAGATCGTTACGCATTGCGCCCCTTCGCCGCAATCTCACGCTGCGTCGCCGCCGGCCAGCAGGATGCTTTCTTCCTCGAACACCCGGGTCACGGCGTCGATCACCGCCCGGACGCGGGGGATGTCCCTGCGGTCGCGGTGGACGAGCAGCCACGCCTCGCGCACCGGCGGCGGGACGGGGGAGGGCAGGCGCCGCAGGCCGGGTTCCGCCGCCGCGATGACGCAGGGGAGAAGGGCGGCGCCGAATCCGGCCGCGGCCGCCGCGACCTGGGCGGTCAGGCTGTTGGTGCGCAGGGCGACGCGGCGGCCGGCCATGTGCCGCGCCATCCACAGCGTCTCCGGCAGCTCCGCCATCGTCTCGTCATAGGCAATGACCGAGTCGGCGGCGGCGGGGGCCGAGTAGAGGGCGTAGCCGAGCGTGCAGAGGCGCCGGGTGACGAGGTCGCCGCCCTGCGGCCGGGCGAGGCGGATGGCGATGTCGGCCTCGCGCCGGGCGAGGCTGAGGGCGCGGTTGTCGGTGATGATCTCCAGATCCAGCCCGGGATGGGCGGCGCGCAGCGGGCCGAGCCGCGGCAGCAGGAAACGGTCGGCCAGCGCCTCGGTCATCGTCAGGCGGACGGTGCCGGTCAGCCCCTCCGCCCGGCCGGCGCGCCGGCGCAGCGCCTGGGCCCGCTCGTCCATCTCCTCCGCCATGGCGCGGACCGCCTCGCCGTCGGGGGTGAGGACATAGCCCTCCGCCCGCCGCTCCACCAGCGTCTGGCCGAGCGCCTGTTCCAGCGCCGCCAGCCGCCGGCCGACCGTGGCATGGCTGAGCCGCAGGGCGCGGGCGGCGCCGGACAGGCTGCCGCGGCGGGCAAGCTCCAGGAAGACGCGCAGGTCGTCCCAGTCGAGGGGCATTGAACGGATTTGAACAGGCATCGTGCGAGATTAGCGACTGGTTGAACGGATGTGAACCGGGCAGGGTCGGCGGCGAAGACACGACGCACCGAAAAGGAGACCCTCCATGACCGATCCGAAGACCCTGCTGGCGTTGGCCGGCGCCCCGCTGCATCCCGCCCCGCTCGACGCGGCGGCGCTGCTGCTGATCGACGCCCAGCGCGAATACACCGACGGCGCCCTGCCGCTCGCCGGGATCGACGCGGCGGTGGCGCAGACCGCGCGGCTGCTGGAACTGGCGCGGCGCCACGGCGTGCCGGTGGTCCATGTCGTTCATCATGGCAAGCCGGGTGGCGGGCTGTTCGACCCGGCCGGCGCCATGGCGGCGATCATTCCGGCGGTCGCGCCGCTGGAGGGCGAGGCGGTGGTCAGCAAGGCCCTGCCGAACGCCTTCGCCGGGACCGGGCTCGACGCGCTGCTGCGGGCGACCGGGCGGACGGAGCTGATCGTCGCCGGCTTCATGACCCACATGTGCGTCAGCAGCACGGTGCGGGCGGCGCTCGACCTCGGCTGGCGCAGCACGGTGGTGGCATCGGCGACGGCGACGCGCGACCTCCCGGACGTCCGCGGCGGGGTGGTGCCGGCGGCGGAGCTGCAGCGGGCGGCGCTCGCGGCGCTGGCCGACCGCTTCGCCATGGTGGTGGAGGGTGCCGACGCCTGGGGCTGAGGGCGGAAAAAGGAAAGGCCGGACGTCATGGAGCAACGTCCGGCCTTCGATGCCGGGCGGTGGGGTTCGCGTCCGGCCTGTTGGCCGGACGTTCGGGGGCACGTCCGGCCGTCACGGCGAGGGATCGGGGGAAGCTCCCCCGCCGAAGGGGCTGTCGTTACGCCTCGACGCTCTCCAGCGCCGGATAGTCGGTGTAGCCCTTGGCGCCGCCGCCGTAATAGGTGGCGCGGTCCGGCGCGGCCAGGGCGGCGCCGGTCCGGAAGCGGGCCGGCAGGTCGGGGTTGGCGATGAAGGGCTCGCCGAAGCTGACGGCATCCGCCTCGCCCCTGGCGATGGCCGCGTCCGCCGCCTCGCGGGTGTAGCCGCCGTTCAGGATGACCGGCCCCTTGAAGATGCGGCGCAGCGCGGCGGCGACGTGCGGCGCCCCGTCCGGCGGCGCCATGGGGTGGCCGGGCAGCCCTTCGATCACATGCAGGAAGGCGAGGCCGAAGGGGTTCAGCGCCTCGGTGATGGTGCTGAAATGGCCCAGCGGGTCGCTGTCGCCCATGTCGTTGAAGGTGCCGGTGGGCGACAGCCGGACGCCGACGCGGCCGGGGCCGACCGCGGTGGTCACGGCGTCCAGGATCTCCAGCAGGAAGCGGCAGCGCTTCTCCACCGTGCCGCCATAGGCGTCGGTACGCCGGTTGGTGCGGTCGCGCAGGAACTGGTCGATCAGATAGCCGTTGGCGGCATGGATCTCCACCGCGTCCAGCCCGGCGTCGAACACCGCCCGCTTGGCGGCGTCGCCGAAGGCACGGACGAGCAGGGGGATCTCGTCGGTCTCCAGCGCGCGGGGGACGGGGAAGGGCTCCATGCCCTGGCCGGTGTAGAGCGTGCCGGCGGCGGCGATGGCCGAGGGGGCGACCGGTGCCGCGCCGTTCGGCTGGAACAGCGGGTGCGAGACGCGGCCGACATGCCAGAGCTGGGCGGCGATGCGCCCGCCGGCGGCATGCACCGCCTCCGCCACATCGCGCCAGCCGAGGGTCTGGGCGTCGGTGTGGATGCCCGGCGTGTTGGGATAGCCCTGGCCGGTGGGGGAGACCTGCGTCGCCTCCGTGATGATCAGGCCGGCCGAGGCGCGCTGCGCATAATACTCGGCGGTCAGCGGCGTCACGACGTTGCCGTCGCCGGCCCGGCTGCGGGTCATCGGGGCCATGATGATTCGGTTGGGCAGCTCCACCGCGCCGAGACGCAGCGGCGTAAAGAGGTCGGCGTTGCTCAAGGAATGGCTCGCTCCCAGTGGGGACGGGATCAGGTATGTATGTGCGTACATACTTGAGCGAACCGGCGGCCTTGTCAAGTATGTACGTGCATACCTATTATCAGTCCGGAGGGACGGCCCGCAGGATGCGCCGCCCGGAGGATTGGACCGGTGGACGAGATCAACGAGACGGCCGGCTCTTCGGCCGGCGGCGAGGATGGATGCGGCGGCGGGGGCTGCGGCGACGCGCCCGGCCGCAAGCGCGACCGCGAGGCGACGAAGGGCGCCCTGCTGGACGCGGCGAAGCTGGTCTTCGCCGAACGCGGCTATGACGCGGCGACGACGCGCGAGATCGCCGGGCGGGCGGGCGTCAACGAGCAGCTGATCCAGCGCTATTTCTCCGGCAAGGCCGGGCTGTTGCTGGCGGTGGTGGAGCGCTATGGCCGGGAGGAGGGGGGCGGCTGCAACCTGCCGCCGCCGGACGACGATCTGGAAACCGACCTCGTCAACTATCTGTCCTTCCAGCTCACGCACACCTGGCAGTGCCGCGACTTCACCAAGGTGGTGATGGACCGGGCGCTGGTCGATCCGGCGGTCGCCGACGAGATGGCGCAGACGCTGGGGCAGGCGCGCATCCCCTGCCTGCTGAACCGGCTGGAGGGATTCCGGGCGCGCGGCGCCATCGCGGCCGACGCCGACCTCGCCAACGTCGCGGCCGGCCTCGCCACCCTCAGCTTCGGGCTGGGCTTCGTCGATCAGGTGGTGTTCGGCCACGAGCCGGAGCGGGTGCGCGGAGTCGTCCGCTCGCTCGCCCACACCATTGCCCGCGGCCTGGCGCCGCGGGGAAGATAGGCGCCCGCGGCCTGGCGCCGCGGGGGACGAGGCTGCCCTATTCGGCGGCAGCGGCGCGGGAGGCCGCGCGGTGGCTGGAGACCGTGCTGGCGGAATAGAGGGCAAGCGCCAGCCAGATGCAGCCGAAGGCGATCAGGTGGGTGGTGGTGAAGGGCTCGCCATAGATGACGGCCCCGAGGAAGAGGCTGCCGGTCGGGCCGATATATTGCAGCAGCCCGAGGGTGGAGAGCTTCAGCCGGGCGGCGCCGATCATGAACAGCACCAGGGGAATGGCGGTCATCGGGCCGCTCAGCACCAGCAGCAGGCTGCCGCCCGCCGAATGGCCGAAGGCGCCGTCGGCGCCGAGCCACAGCAGGTAGCCGAGCGACAGCGGGGCGAGCAGCGCCGTCTCCACCAGCAGCCCGACCACGGGGTCGACCGCCGCCTTCTTGCGCACCAGGGCGTAGAAGCCGAAGCTGAGCGCCAGGCTGATCGACACCCAGGGGAAGACGCCGCTGGACAGCACCATGCTGCCGACGCCGACGGCGGCGATCAGCACGGCGGCGATCTGGATCGGCTTCAGCGTCTCGCGCAGGAAGAGGACGCCGAGCACCACATTGACCAGCGGGTTGATGAAGTAGCCGAGGCTGGTCTCCACCACCCGGTTGTGGCTGACCGCCCAGATGAAGACCGTCCAGTTGGTGGTCACCAGCGCCGTGGTCACCACCAGGATGCCGAGCCGCCGCCAGGTGCCGATGGCGGTGACGATGGCGGTCGGCCCGCGCATCGCCAGGACGGCGGCCCCGACCAGCAGCACGGTCCAGACGATGCGGTGCGACACCACCTCGACGGCGCCGACATGGCTCAACTGCTTGAAATAGACCGGCGCCACCAGCCCCCACAGCAGGAAGGAGCCGACGGCGGCGAGGAAGGCCGTGGTGGTGGAGTCCTGCCCGGACGGCGTCTGCTCGGCGGAGGATTGTGCGTGTGCCATACGGTCTCGTGTATCACGAGCCCGGCTGCGGCCGTCAGCGGCGGCCGGACATGGCGGCCCTGCAGCGCCGGAATGCTGCTGGAAACGGAAAAGCCCCGCCGGAGCGGGGCTTCTCGCGGAGCATCGCCGTCAGGCGATCCGGAGGATCGGATCAGACGGCCGCACCGGTCTTGATGCCCTTGTCGGCGAGGAGCTGCTGCAGCTCGCCGGACTCGTACATCTCGCGGACGATGTCGCAGCCGCCGACCAGCTCGCCCTTCACGTAGAGCTGCGGGAAGGTCGGCCAGTTGGAGAATTCCTTCAGGCCCTGGCGCAGGCCCGGATCCTCCAGGATGTTCACGCCCTTGAACTGGACGCCGACGTGGCTCAGCACGCCGACGACGGCGGCGGAGAAGCCGCATTGCGGGAACACCGGCGTGCCCTTCATGTAGAGCACGACGTCGTTGCCGTTGATATCCTGCTTGATGCGATCGACGATCGTCTGGTCAACCATGTCTCTTCACCCTTTCCCGGTTTGTCCGACCTCGGAAGTCCGCCGGCCCGATGGCCGGGAGCGGACCGTGCGCAGATGCTCTTGAGGCCGTCAGGCGCCTTCCGGCACGGCGGTGGTCAGGGCCAGCGCGTGCAGTTCGCCGCCCATCCTGCCCTGCAGGGCGGCGTAGACCATCTGGTGCTGCTGCACACGGCTCTTGCCCTTGAAGCTCGCCGAGGTGACGAGCGCGGCATAGTGGTCGCCGTCGCCGCGCAGATCGGCGATCTCCACCGTTGCGTCGGGAATGCCTTCCTTGATCAGCTTTTCAATCACCGCGGCTTCCATCGCCATGGCGCACCCTCGCTTTGTTGACGGTTCGCTCCGCCCGGACACTCGCCATAACTTAGGGGGAGCGGCGCGGTTTGTCATCGGCCGTGCGGACGATCACCCGCACACGGCCCCGATGTCCTGGCCCTCCTTCCCCCGTGACAAGGAGGAAGGAGGGGGGAAGGTCCTTACAGCTCGGCCGACATGTAGTCGGGCAGCCAGGACTCGTTGACCGACTTCAGCCGCTTCAGCGAGACGATGTCGCCGCCGCGGTCGGCCAGCGCGGTGCCGGCTGTCCTGCCGAGGACGGTGACCGGCACGCCGGCCGCCCTGGCCTTCTCCTGGACGGCGGCGGCCTTGTCCGGACGGACGGCCAGCACGTAGCGGGCCTGGTCCTCGCCGAACAGCACCGCCGGCGAGGCGCCGTCGAGGCCGGTGAGGTGGACGCCGATGCCGCCGGCCAGCGCCATCTCGGCCACCGCCACCAGCAGGCCGCCGTCCGAGACGTCGTGGCAGGAGGCGACCAGACCGTCGCGGATCAGCCCGCGCACCAGATCGCCGTTGCGCCGCTCCACCGCCAGATCGACCGGCGGCGGCGGACCGTCCTCGCGGCCGAGGATCTCGCGCAGGAACAGCGACTGGCCGAGATGGCCCCCGGTCCCGCCGATCAGCAGGAGGGTGTCGCCCTCGTTGCGCAAGGCGATGCCGACGGCGGTCATCGCGTCGTCGAGCAGGCCGACGCCGCCGATGGCGGGGGTCGGCAGGATCGCTTCGCCGTTCGTCTCGTTGTAGAGCGAGACGTTGCCCGACACGACCGGGAAGTCCAGCGCCTTGCACGCTTCGCCGATGCCCTGCACGGCGCCGACGAACTGGCCCATGATCCGCGGCTTCTCGGGGTTGCCGAAGTTCATGTTGTCGGTGATCGCCAGGGGCAGGGCGCCGGTGGCGGTCAGGTTGCGCCACGCCTCGGCCACCGCCTGCTTGCCGCCTTCGACCGGATCGGCGAGGCAGTAGCGCGGGGTGCAGTCGGTGGTGACGGCGACCGCCTTCCTCTGGCCCGGCACGCGGACCACGGCGGCGTCGGCCTGACCGGACATGAAGCGGGTGTCGCCGCCGACCAGGCTGTCATACTGCTCCCAGATCCAGCGCTTGGAGGCGAGGTCGGGGCAGCCGAACAGCTTCTCCAGCGTCTCGCCCAGCGACAGGGCGTAGCCGTCCAGCAGGTCGGCCGGCAGGTCCGCGGCGGCCGGGGTCGGCTCCCACGGGCGGTTGTACTCCGGCGCGGCGTTGGACACCGGGGCGATCGGCATGTCGCACCAGGTCTCGCCATGCATCCTGATGACGAGGTTTCCGGTCTCGGTCAGATGGCCGATGACGGCGAAGTCCAGCTCCCACTTCTCGAAGATCGCGCGGGCGACGTCCTCGCGGCCGGGCTTGAGGATGATGAGCATGCGCTCCTGGCTTTCGGAGAGCATGATCTCGTAGGGGGTCATCCCCTCCTCGCGCATCGGCAGGTCGTCCAGCACCAGCTCGATGCCGAGGCCGCCCTTGCCGGCCATCTCGACCGAGGAGGAGGTGAGGCCGGCGGCACCCATGTCCTGGATGGCGACGATGGCGTCGGTCGCCATCAGCTCCAGGCAGGCCTCGATCAGCAGCTTCTCGGTGAAGGGGTCGCCGACCTGCACGGTCGGGCGCTTCTCCTCCGAATCCTCGGTGAACTCGGCGGACGCCATGGTGGCGCCGTGGATGCCGTCGCGGCCGGTCTTGGACCCGACGTAGACCACCGGGTTGCCGACGCCGGCGGCGGCCGAATAGAAGATGCGGTCGGTCCTGGCGACGCCCACGGTCATGGCGTTGACCAGGATGTTGCCGTTGTAGGCCGGGTGGAAGTTGGTCTCGCCGCCCACGGTGGGGACGCCGACGCAGTTGCCGTAGCCGCCGATGCCGGCCACCACGCCCGACACCAGATGGCGGGTCTTGGGATGGTCGGGCGAGCCGAAGCGCAGCGCGTTCATGTTGGCGATGGGCCGGGCGCCCATGGTGAACACGTCGCGCAGGATGCCGCCGACGCCGGTCGCGGCGCCCTGGTAGGGCTCGATGTAGGACGGGTGGTTGTGGCTCTCCATCTTGAAGATGACGGCGTCGCCGTCGCCGATGTCCACCACGCCGGCATTCTCGCCGGGGCCGCAGATGACCTGCGGGCCGGTGGTCGGCAGCGTCTTCAGCCACACCTTCGACGACTTGTAGGAGCAGTGCTCCGACCACATCACCGAGATGATGCCGAGTTCGGTGAAGGTCGGCTTGCGGCCCAGGATGTCCAGCGCGTTCTGGTATTCCTCGGCGGACAGGCCGAATTCCTTGGCGAGGTCGGCGGTGACCTCGCGCTCCTGCGCCTTCACGGATTGGGCGAGAGGATTGAGGGCGCTCACGACAGGGCCTCCACCAGACCGTCGAACATGGGCTTGCCGTCGGTGTTGCCGTGCAGGCCTTCCACCGCGTCTTCCGGGTGCGGCATCAGGCCGAGCACGGTGCGCCGGGCGTTGAAGATGCCGGCGATGTCGGCGACCGAGCCGTTGGGGTTGCCGCGCGGGTCGGCGCGGCTGTCGTCGGCGACGTAGCGGAAGGCCACCTGGCCTTCGCCCTCCAGCCGCTTCACCGTCTCGGCGTCGGCCCAGTAGTTGCCGTCGCCGTGGGCGACCGGGTAGCGGACGATCTGGCCCTTGCGGTACTTGGCCGTGAAGGGGCTGTCCGTGTTCTCCACCCGCAGGTGCTGGACGCGGCAGACGAACTTCAGCGAGCCGTTGCGCATCAGCGCGCCGGGCAGCAGCCCCGCCTCGGTGATGATCTGGAAGCCGTTGCAGACGCCGAGCACCCGCACGCCCTGGTCGGCCCGCGCCTTCACCTCGCGCATGATCGGCGAGTGGGCCGCCATCGCGCCGGAGCGCAGATAGTCGCCGTAGGAAAAGCCGCCGGGAACGACGATCAGGTCGACCTTGGGCAGTTCGGTGTCACGGTGCCAGACCAGATGGGGCTTGGTACCGCTGGCGGCCTCCAGCGCGGCGACGGCGTCGCGTTCGCGGTTGGAGCCGGGGAAAACGACGATGGCGGCCTTCATGGGGCGGGAAAAATCCGGCGTCGTGGGGGGAAGCGTTCGTGGCCGGACACTAAAGCCGTCGCCCCCGCAAAGCAAGGGGCGGCGGGCAGGCGTCCGGTCGCAGGCGTCCGGTCTCGTGAGTCGTTCCCCGTGCATACCGCGGTAGCGGTTTGCGCAGCCCAGGCGAAGCAGAGGGTCTGCTAAGCTCCCGATAGGACAGCAGAATTATAAGCCGTTGCCAAGGTGGTGCCGCTGTGATACGGCCCGCCCCCAATGAGGCGTTGTTTTTGCGGGAGCGCCTGAGTGCCCAGGCAGTTCATTACAGGATTCCTTGAGGAAACGCCGGAAACGGTCGAACGCTTCCGCAAGCTGCTTGACCGCACGCCAAGCCAGGAGCCCGCGAACGGCGGCCCCTCGGACGAGGAGTTCAGCGACGGTCTCGTGGTCGCCGCGACGGACCTTCTGGCGTCGGCCGACATGTTTCCCGATCCTGCCCTGACCGCTGCCCTGTATCAGATCAAGCGCTGAGCGATCGTCGGCGCGTCCTGCCTCTTACCGGACCCCTCCCCGTCAGGCGCTGGAACCAATCCGCATGAGCGACGACCGTATAGCCGTGGACGCGTTACGGCTTCACAACCTGCTGTTCGCGCTTTGCCGACTGAAGAACGTGCAGATCGAGCTGTCGGACGACTGCCTGGTCCAGGTCGCTTCGCACTACCACAAAGACCTGTCCAAGCTCGAATACCATCAGGGCAACGAGATTTCCGTGAACAAGCGGATCGCAGGGCTCGCCTTCTGGGTCCGGCGGTTGAAGCCCATCCGCTTTGCAGCCAAGGTGGATGGCGTTGCGGAGATTTGCGACATCAATGAGCAGGTTTCCGTCTGGCTGATGACCGACCTGCTGTTGCGCTACGCCGATCATTCCAACACTACCGCCATCATGAAAAAGGCGAAGGTCCGACCGCGCCATATTCATCTGCGTAATTACCTGGCCAGCTATTGGCGGACCTATGACTGGTTCAACTACACGTCCCTGATATATAATCTCCGCTTCCGCAACATCAGCTCCCATCACATGGCTTTGTTGCTGGACTCCATCACCACTGGATTCGTCATCAAGCACTCCTGACCGTCATGGCGGACGACGTATGGCGGCGGAGGCGCCGAGGCGGCGCCTCCTTCACCGTCGTACAGCGGGCGGTCAATGACCGGGCGCGTCCTCCTCGGGATAGGCGGTGATCTGGTGCAGGGCGAGGTCGGCGCCGCGGTATTCCTGCTCGGGGTCGAGGCGGATGCCCACCGTCGCCTTCAGGAGGCCGTAGACCAGCAGGCCGGACAGCAGCCCGAAGCCGGCGCCGCCCAGCGTGCCCACCGCCTGCGAGGCGAGCGAGACCCCGCCGAGGCCGCCCAGCGACTCCTGGCCGAAGACGCCGGCCAGCAGGCCGCCGGTCAGGCCGCACAGCCCGTGCAGCGGCCACACGCCCAGCACGTCGTCGATCTTCCAGTCGATCTGGCACTTGTTGAAGGCCCAGACGAACAGCAGCCCGGCGATGCCGCCGGTGATCAGCGCGCCCAGCGGATGCATGACGTCGGAACCGGCGCAGACCGCGACCAGACCGGCCAGCGCGCCGTTGTGGACGAAGCCCGGGTCGTTGCGGCTGATGACCAGCGAGGTGACGATGCCCCCGACCATCGCCATCAGCGAGTTGATCGCCACGAGCCCGGAAATGCCCTCCAGCGTCTGGGCGCTCATCACGTTGAAGCCGAACCAGCCGACCGACAGCACCCAGGCCCCCAGCGCCAGGAAGGGGATGTTGGACGGCGGAATGGCGACCAGCGAGCCGTTGGAGCGGTAGCGCCCCCGCCGGTTGCCGAGATGCAGCACCGCTCCCAGCGCCACCCAGCCGCCGAAGGCATGGACGACGACCGAGCCGGCAAAGTCGTGGAAGGGCTGCCCGAAGCTCGCCGCCAGCCAGTCCTGCACACCGAAGCGGCCGCCCCAGGCCACCCCCTCCAGCACGGGGTAGAACAGGGCGATCAGCAGCACGGTGGCGGCAGCCTGCGGCCAGAACTTCGCCCGCTCCGCGATGCCGCCCGACACGATGGCCGGCACCGCCGCGGCGAAGGTCGCCAGGAAGAAGAACTTCACGAGGTCGTAGCCGTAGGGGGCGTAGCCGGATGCCGCCCCGGATTCCGCGGCCTTGCCGGTCAGCGCCGCCGCGTCGGTGAAGAAGGTCACCCCATAGGCGACCGCGTAGCCGACGAAGAAATAGGCCAGCGTGGACATGGCGAAGTCCGAGAGGATCTTCACCAGAGCGTTCACCTGGTTCTTGCGGCGGACGGTGCCGACCTCCAGCAGCGCGAAGCCGCAGTGCATCGCCAGCACCATGATCGCGCCGAGAAGGACGAAAAGGACGTCGCCGCCGGTCTTTGCTGCACCCATTTTGCCCAAGCCTTCAGCTATATGCCTAAAAAACAGGCATTTAGCTAACAGAATAGGCAAAAAGGCGCAAGGAACAAAATGCGCGGAGCGTGAGCAAAACCGCCGCAGACAGCACAAAAGCCGGGCAGACCCGCTCGAGGTCCACCCGGCTTCCGCGCAAACGCCGTGCCAGATCGGGGAGGTCAGCCGGCCCGGACCTGGGTGATGAAGCCGTCGACCTCCCGGGACAGGGTGGCGGCCTGCCGGGCGAGGCTGTCGGCGGCGTCCAGCAGTTCGGCCGCCGCCTTGCCGGTGCCCTGGGCGGCCTGCTCGACTCCGGCGATGTTGAGCGAGACCTCCTCCGTCCCCTGGGCCGCCTGCTGGACGTTGCGGGCGATCTCCTTGGTCGCGGCGTCCTGCTCCTCGATGGCGGAGGCGATGGTGGTGGTGATCTCGTTCATCTGGCCGATGGTCTCGCCGACCTCGCCGATGGCCTGCACCGCCTCGCCGGTCGCCTGCTGCATGCCGCCGATCTGGGCGGCGATGTCGCCGGTGGCCTTGGCGGTCTGGTTGGCGAGGTTCTTCACCTCGCTCGCCACCACGGCGAAGCCCTTGCCGGCCTCGCCGGCGCGCGCCGCCTCGATGGTGGCGTTGAGAGCGAGAAGGTTGGTCTGGCTGGCGATGTCGGTGATCAGCTTGATGACGTCGCCGATGGTGCCGGCCTGGGAGGCGAGCGACTGGATGCTCCGGTCGGCGGCCTGGGCGCGGCCGACCGCCAGCGCCGCGACCTGGGCGGAGCGGGCGATCTGCTGGCCGATCTCGGCGATGGAGCCGGACATCTCCTCCGCCGCCGTGGCGACGGTCTGGACGTTGGCGGAGGCCTGCTGGGTCGCCGCGGCGACGGCGGTGGCCCGCTCCTCGCCCTGCTCTGCCATGGCGGACATGGCGCGGGCATTGCCCTGCACCTGGGTGACCGCGCTCGACACCTGGGAGACGACGGTGCGCACGGTCGATTCGAACTGGTCGGCCATGCGGTTCAGCATCGCCTTGCGCTCGGCCTCGGCACGGGCCTTCTGTTCGGCCTGTTCCGCTTCCATGCGCTGCTTGGCGATGGCGTTCTCCTTGAAGACCAGGACCGTGCGGGCCATGGCGCCGACCTCGTCCCTGCGGTCGTGCCCCTCGATCTCGACCGAATTGTCGCCGCCGGCGAGCTGCTCCATCGCGGCGGACAGGCGGCGGATCGGCCGGGAGATGCCGCTGCGGGCGACCAGCAGCGCGACGGCGAGGCAGACCAGGATGCCCGCCAGGGAAACGGCGAGGGTCAGGGTGTAGCTGCTGTCCACATAGCCGGACGCCTCTGCCGAGATCTTGTCCAGCCGCGTCATCACGGTCTCGGTATAGGCGGCGATGTCCGACGAGAGTTTCCTGATCTGCGCGTCGACGCTTCCCGTCATCAGCTTCAGGGCGAGGGCGTCGTCCTGGGCGAGCGCCGCCCTCTGGACGTCGGCGACCTGCGCCATGATGCGCTGGAACTCGGCCTGGAAGCGGTCCGCTTCGCCGCGCGCCTCGGTGACGGCACGCGCGGCGTCGAGCCGCTTGGTGAAGGCCGCCGCCGCTTCATTGATCTGCTCGCCAGCGGCACGCGCTTCGGTCTCGCTGGCATCGGCGATCATCCGGTAGGACAGGCGGCCGATCTCCGACAGGAAGCGGTTGGCCCGCGGCAGGGCGTTCGCCGCCACGACCTCGTGCTCGATCAGGGCGGAGTATCTGGCATCGATCTTCTCCATGGAGGAGACCGCGTAGAGACTGGTGCCCAGCGTCAGGGCAGCCATCAGCACCAGGATGGCAAGGATCTTGGTGGAGATCGATAAGTCTTTGATCGTCATGTGGGATTCCCCGCGCGTCGCCGTTTCTTGTGCCCTCGGAACTCCGAGATCGCAATCGTCGGCTGTGATTCGTGACTAAACAGTAAAGGGTCACGAGCAGGAGCGGCGGGGGTACGCGATGTCACATCGAGAATTGTTCCGGAATTGCGCGTAAGCGGGAGGAAATGCTCGGCACCCACCAGCTCCGTTATCGGGAATGACACGCATTGCGTGTCAACGTGACGCAGAGCGGGCCTGACGGAGATCAGTCCTTGCCGTTCAGCCGGCCGGACCAGTCCTCCACCCCGCCGCGGGCGAGCCGCCGCTCGGCCAGCGTGCGCCAGCTTGCAGCCAGGACGGGCAGGGCGGCCATCTCCGCCAGCGCGCCGCGATTCATCGTGTCGACATAGAGTTGGTGCAGCAGGCGGGAGAGCGGCCAGTCGGCATAGGCGCGCTCCACAAGGACCAGCCGGTCGCCCGGGCTGATTTCGCCCGGCTCCAGCACGCGATAATACCAGCCGGTGCGTCCGCTGGCCTGGACCCGTCGTGCCATGTCGGGCACGCCGAAGCGGTGGTTCAGCTTCCAGCAGGGCTGGCGGGCCTGCGACACCTCCAGCAGGGCCGTGCCGGCGCGGAAGCGGTCGCCGATGCAGACGTCCGCCTCGGTCAGGCCGCTGGTCGAGAGGTTCTCGCCGAAGGCCCCCGGGCGATCCAGCAGGGGCAGGTCCCCGAGGTCGTTGCGCCACGCCGCATGATGGTCGAGCGGATAGTGGTGGATCGCCTTCTCCGGCCCGCCATGCACGCGGCGGTCGGCCTGCTCGTCCTCCAGGAAGCCCTCCGGCCCGACGGGACGGCGGCCGTCCACCGGGGTCTTGCCGATGGCGCTGGTGCGGCCGGGCGGTCCGAAGGGGGCGGCCTTGCCGGTGAGGACGGTCGGGATGGGAAGGTCGATCATGGGCCGTAGTGAAGCAGCAGCGGGTCTGGCCTGTCGACAGGCGGCCGGTTTGTCTGTTGGAATGTCCGGGTTTCGGGAAAATCATGCGGCTGATGGCGGGTTTGAGCGGCCATCCTGTGCGGCGAGTGACGGCTGTGCCACGCAACCGGCAAGAGAGGCTGGTTTGGCCAGGGAGCAGGACGTGGAGCAGGAGTTGGTTTCGGAGTACATTGAGGACTCCGATGAGGCTCGTCGCGAATTCGAGCGGCTGCTCCCTCTGATTCCGTTCCAGGAGCCGGCGAATGGCGGCCCGACCGGGGCGCAGTTCATGAGCCAGCTTTCCGGCATGGCCGAGCGTGTTCGCACCAGGCCACGGATCAAGGCCTTTCCCTGCCCGACATTGACCTCCGGGGGTTACCAGACGAAGGGCTGAACGGGCCGCTTCCTGGTCCAGTCATGTCCGCTCATCCGGCCCAGCCGGCCCCACCTCTTGGAGGCCGTCGTTCCCTCCACCGGGAAGTCCTGAAGCACACCCACTTCCCCGAGGAATGAGCGGTCAGGCCGGCAGCCGTCGGCCGCGACGGTCGCGCGCCTGATCCTGCAGAGCCACGTAATGGTGCCAGACCAGCTGCGCGGCGAGGCTGCGGTGGGGGCGCCAGGGGTCGGCGACTGCCGTCAGTTGCGCCAGCGACGGCTTGTCGGGCCAGCCCTTCAACCGCTGCACCCCGAGCTGGATCGCCAGATCGCCCACCGGCCAGATGTCCGGACGGCCGAGCGAGCTCATCAGGTAGATCTCGGCGCTCCAGCGGCCGATGCCTTGAGGGCGGTCAGGGCGGCGATCGCCTCCTCGTCCTCCATCCCGGCGACCGCGTCGAGGTCGATGCGCCCGCCGGCCACCGCCTCGGCCAGCGCGCGGGCGTAGCCGGTCTTCTGGCGGGAGAAGCCGCAGTCTCGCAGCAGATCGTCGTCCGCCGCCAGGATGCTGTCGGGCGTCACCACTCCGCCCAGCCGCCCTTGCAGCTTGTCCCACAGGGCGAGTGCCACCCTGGTCGAGAGCTGCTGCTCCATCACGATGCGCAGCAGCCCGACGAAGCCGGCCGGCCGGCTGAAGTCGCGCAGCGCCGGGCCGCCGACGCGCAGGCATTCGGCGAAGATCGGGTCGAGGGTCGAAAGATGCTGGACGGTCATGCGGCGGTCCCGGGGCGGCCCTGAAACGAATTCACCACCAAGGCCGCGGGACCCCCGCCCGCGTCCACCCGGTTCTTGCGTCCGCTCCGGAAAGCGGTGGGCCGGGAAGGGCGGGCACCGGGGTCCGGGGCCGTTGGTGGCGACGGGGGTGCTGCCGGGTCAGCCCGCAGGACCGCGGAGGCTCAGGCCACCAGCTCGATCGCGTAGTCCTCGATCACGGTGTTGGCGAGCAGCTTGTTGCACATCGCCTCGACCTCCTTGCGGGCGGCCGCCTCGTCGGTGCTCTTCAACTGCAGCTCGATGACCTTGCCGGCGCGGACATCCTCGACGCCGTCGAAGCCCAGCGTGTGCAGCGCGTGCGCGATGGCCTTGCCCTGGGGGTCGAGAACGCCGCGCTTGAGGGTGACGTGAACCTTCGCCTTCATCGGATGTCCGCTCGCTCTTTGGGGGGTAGGGGGTGTCTTGGGGTCACTGGATGGTCTTGGGGCCCTTGACGTCGGCCGGCCCGCCTTCCGGCAGGATGCCGAGGCGGCGGGCGACCTCCTGGTAGGCCTCCTCGACCTTGCCGAGGTCCTGGCGGAAGCGGTCCTTGTCCAGCTTCTCGTTGGTCTTGACGTCCCACAGGCGGCAATTGTCGGGGCTGATCTCGTCGGCCAGCACGATGCGCATCTCGTCATTCTCCCACAGCCGGCCGAACTCCAGCTTGAAGTCCACCAGCTTCAGCCCGATGCCGAGGAAGAGGCCCGAGAGATAGTCGTTCACGCGCAGCGACAGCGCCACCATGTCGTCGATGTCCTGGGGAGCCGCCCAGCCGAAGGCGGTGATGTGCTCCTCCGACACCATGGGGTCGCCCAGCTCGTCGGACTTGTAATAATACTCGATGATCGAGCGGGGCAGGGGGGTGCCTTCCGGGATGCCGAAGCGGCGCGCCAGCGAACCGGCGGCGACGTTGCGCACCACCACCTCGATCGGGATGATCTCCACCTCGCGGACGAGCTGCTCGCGCATGTTCAGGCGGCGCATGAAATGCGTCGGCACGCCGATCTCCGACAGGCGGCTCATCAGGTACTCGGAGATGCGGTTGTTCAGCACGCCCTTGCCGGTGATGACGCCGCGCTTCTGGTTGTTGAAGGCGGTGGCGTCGTCCTTGAAGTACTGCACCAGGGTGCCCGGTTCCGGCCCTTCGAAGAGTACCTTCGCCTTGCCTTCGTAGATGCGCCGGCGTCGTGTCATTGCGTGATCGTCCAAATACGAGTGGACCGGACAAGGGAGGCTTGCCGGTCCAGGTGACTGTCACGGTGATATAGCAAGCCGTCCCTGCGAACACAATGAGAGCGCAACGGCTCCCCCCGTCCGGTCAGGACAGGTCGACGGGGGTCCAGCCCGTCTCGTGCGGCCGTCCGGGGGCGAAGTGCCAGTGCGGGTCGAGGTCCGGCCGGTCCATGGCGGGCAGCGCGATCAGCGCGCTCGACACCGTGCCGAAGCCGTTGGCGAGGCGGAAGTTCATCGCCCCGCGCTCGCCGCGCTCGCCGGGCTCCCAGATGCGGCTCGCCAGCAGTTCGGGCCAGCCGCCCCAGTCGAAGGACTCCGGAGCCGTGCCGTCCGATATTCCGGGGGCCGCAAATTCGGGCGCCGGGGTGGCGGCCTGCTCGAACAGCGGGCGGTAGAGGGCGATTCGCGGGTCGCGCCCGTCGTCCAGGTCGAAGGCGGTCACCATGTGGACGCCCTCCGGCACCGGCATGACCGCCGGCCGGTTCTGCGGGCCCGCCCCGCGGTGCGACAGCAGGAAGGCGTCGCGGTTGTCGGCGACCAGCAGGTTGAAGGGCCGGTAGGCGCGGGTGTCGAGCTGCCCCAGCGCCCGGGCGGCCTCGGCCGCGTCGGCGTGGTCCAGCGCCTCCAGCACCAGCTCGCCGCGCGAGCGCTTGCCGGTCTCCGGCCCCAGCGTGCCCTCGCGGTTCAGGATGGCGGCCACCACCCCCTCGTCGTTGAGGCCGAGCCAGGAACCGCCCGCCAGTTCGTCCAGCCCGGCCACCAGGTTGGGCCGGTCGGGCCAGTGGCGGCCGGGGGCAGCCAGGGACGGCCGGCCATCTCGTCGCGGTTGGCGCCGAGCACCAGCGGCCATGTTGCGTCCGGTCGCCGCAGAAGGATCACACTGCACATCGGGAGCTTGCCTTTGGCCTTTCTGTTGGGTATTCGGCCGCACGACGGATTAGCCGGAGCGCCCTCGGGCAGCGACGGCAGGGCAGTGACGCGAACGGCGCACCGGCTATATAATCCTGCATCCGGGAGCGAAAACAACCTGAGGAGCCGGGTCCCCATGACCACCTTCGATGACCGCGAGAAGGCCTTCGAGAACAAGTTCCAGCACGACCAGGACCTGCTCTTCCGGATTCGGGCGCGTCGCGACAAGCTGGCCGGCCTGTGGGCGGCGGACCTGCAGGGGCTGCGCGGCCCCGAAGCCGAGGCCTATGCCCGCCAGATCGTCGATACCGACATCGCCACCCCGGGTCCGCACGACATCCGCGACCGGCTGCTGGCCGACCTGCGGGCCAAGGGCGTCGACGTCTCCGAGCATCGCATCGAGAAGGAGCTGTCGCACCTGCTCGACCTCGCCCGCCAGCAGGTGACGGCCGAGTAACGCGCCTTCGGTCCTGCCGAATCGGAAGGGCCCGGCGCCGCGACGGCGCCGGGCCCTTCGCGTTCGGCGGCCCGCCGGCGCTCAGTTCACCATCATGCCGGCGGTGCTGTGGCGCAGGACGAAGCTCCGGAAGTCGTCGAAGGGCATCGGGCGGCCCAGCAGGTAGCCCTGCATCTGGTCGCAGCCCAGCCGGTCCAGGCTGCTGGCCTGCGCCTCGGTCTCCACCCCTTCCGCCAGGGTCTGCATGCGCAGGGAGCGCGCCATGCTGATGATCGCCTCGGCGATCGCCTCGCAGTCGGTGTCGCCGGCGTCCAGCCCCTGGACGAAGGAGCGGTCGATCTTCAGCTTGTCCACCCGGAAGCGCTTGAGGTAGGCGAAGCTGGAATAGCCGGTGCCGAAATCGTCGATCGCCAGCGGCACGCCCATCTCGCGGAGCTGGCCGAAGGTGCCGGTGACGACGTCCGAATCGTCCATCAGCACGCTCTCGGTCACCTCCAGCTCCAGGCAGTTGGCCGGGATGCCGTAGGTCGACAGCCAGCCGGACACCCGGTCGGCGAGGCCGGGGCGGCGCATCTGGACCGCCGACAGGTTCACGGCGATCAGCATCTCCTGGTGCTTCAGCAGCTCGGCGGCGCGCCGGCAGGCCTCCCCAGGACCCAGTCGCCGAGCGGCAGGATCAGGCCGGTGTCCTCGGCGACCGGGATGAACTGGCCGGGCATGATCAGCGAGCCGTCGGGATGCCGCCAGCGCACCAGCGCCTCCGCCCCGACCAGCCGGCGTCCCTTCAGCGAGAACTGCGGCTGGAAATGCAGCTCCAGCTCGTTGTTGGCCAGCGCGCGGCGCAGGTTGTTCTCGGTCCACAGCCGTTCCGAGGCGCGGCGGTTCAGCTCCGGCGTGAAGAACTGGTAGGTCGAGCGGCCGGCCTCCTTGGCGGCGTACATCGCCATGTCGGCGTTCTTCAGCAGCGCGTCGATGGTCGCCCCGTCCTCCGGGAAGACGGCGATGCCGATGGAGGGGGTGATCTGCAGCTCGTGGATGTCGACCAGGAAGGGCTCCGACAGGGCGCGCAGCACCTTGCGCGCCACCGTGCAGGCGGCGTCCGGGTTGTCCATGTCGTTGATCATGATGACGAACTCGTCGCCGCCCTGGCGGCTGACGGTGTCGCTGGCCCGCACCGTCTCCAGCAGCCGGTCGGACACCGCGCGCAGCAGCTTGTCGCCCACCGGGTGGCCCAGGCTGTCGTTGATCGTCTTGAAGCGGTCGAGGTCGACGAACAGCACGCCGACCTTCTTGCCGTGCCGGTCCGCCGCCAGCATGGCGCGCTCCAGCCGGTCGCGCAGCAGGAAGCGGTTGGGCAGGTCGGTCAGGAAATCATACTGGGCGAGGTGGCGGATGCGCTCCTCCTGCGCCCGGCGCTCGCTGGTGTCGGAGAAGGCGGCGATGTAGTTCAGCACCTCGCCCGCCTCGTTGCGCACCACCTGGATGCTCAGCCACTCCGGATAGACCTCGCCGTTCTTGCGGGTGTTCCAGATCTCGCCGGTCCAGGAGCCGCTCTCGCGCAGGCTGGCCCACATCTCCTCGTAGAAGGTGGCGTCCTGCCGGTCTGAGGCGAGGATGCGGGGGTCTTCCCCCAGCACCTCCTCCCGGCTGTAGCCGGTGATCCGGCAGAAGGCGTCGTTGACCGCGACGATGCGGTTCTTCGCGTTGGTGACGACCATGCCCTCCGCGGCGTTGTCGAACACCTTGGCGGAGAGCCGCAGCTCGCGCTCCGCCCGCTTGCGCTCGGAGATGTCGCGGGCGATGGCGCTGTAATAGGTGTCGCCCTCGTAGGTGATGCGGCTGGCCGTCACCTCGAGCTGCAGCTCGCGGCCGTCGCGGGTCCGGTAGGTCGTCTCGTAATGGTCGGGCGCGTCGGCCCCCTTGGCGGCGAACTGCGCCAACAGGTCGGCATGGGCGGCGTGGAGCTGCTCCAGCGTGCCGCCCAGCGCCTCGCAGCCGAAGGGGTTGACGTAGGCGATGCGCAGCTGCGCGTCGGCCAGCACGACGATCTCCGACACATGGTCGACGAAGAAGTTGGCGAGGTAGAGCTGGCGGGCCCGTTCGCGCAGCATGGTGTCGCTGCGCCGCACGCGGCTGCGGTAGTTGCCGACGATCGCCCGGATCCAGCGGGTGACCAGCCAGGATACCATCACCGAGCTGCCGAGCGCCAGGGCCAGCACGCCGATGGTGGTCAGGATGCGCTGGCGCACGCCGCGCCCGATCTCCGCGCGGCGGGCGTCCATCACCGCGGTGACGTCGTCGACGTAGAAGCCGGCGATCAGGATCCAGCCCCAGACGTTCGGCGGCGAGACGAAGGCCATGCGCGGGGTCAGCCGGCCGGTCACCGGATGGATCCACTCGTAGCGCACCTCGCCGCCGCCGTTCAGCCCGGTCTCCAGCAGCCGGGTGACCAGGTCGCGCTCGGTCTTCCAGGGCAGGTCGCGGGCGTTCATCCCCTCCGACGCCGGGGCGGTGGGGGACAGCAGCACCTCGCCGTCGCGGCGGAGCACGCCGACGGTGCCCGACTCCCCGAAGCGGAAGGAGCGCAGCCGCAGCAGCGATTCCCGCTGCACCCGGCTTTCGATGGCGACCATGGAATCACTGGCGCCGATCACCCAGCCGAAGGGCTCGAACCGCTGGACATAGGCGACCTTCTCGACCACCTCGCCGTTGGAATCGGGCATGATCCAGCGGTAGCGCGCGAAGCCCTGCTGGTCCGGCGTGCGCGCCGCCTTCAGGATCTCGCGCGTCGCGCCGGACAGGGCGACGTCGGGCCCGCCGAGCAGCCTGCCGCCCTCCAGCTCCGGCTTGGTCGGCATCAGGACGGCGGTGCTGTCCTCCTCGATGATGAAGTAGTAGCCGCGGCCGTTGGCGAAGCGCAGCGGGCGCAGCGTCTCCTTGATCGACTCCCGGACCGATTCGAGGGGCAGGATGTCCTTTTCCCGCTCGTGGATGCCGCGGGCGATGCCGATCGCCTCCTGCACCTGGTCTCGCACCTGCTCCTTCAGCAGGGGTTCGATGCGCGAGCGCATGTAGGCGAGGTAGGAGTGGGCGTTCTCCACCTCCTGCTCCAGCGCCTGGCGCTGTTCGTCCAGATAGCGTGTCTCGGTCTGGCGGAGGTCCGCCTCGAAATCCGTCCAGTGCTGCCAGATGAAGTAGGAGCCGAGCCCGAGCACCAGCGCGGCCACCAGCGTCAGGGACGTGATGAACTGCAGGCGGTACAGGCGGGCCTCGTCCGGCGACTGGGCCGGCTCGCGGATCAACTCGGCAACAGGGTCGGACAACGACGGCCCTCCAACGGGCGCACCGGACGGCATACTGTCGTATGGCATAGAGCGCGGCGCGCGGTAATGATTTGTTTAGTACCCGTTATACTGTCCTTTCAAGCGAGTCGATACGACTGGCGCGCGACTTTTTGACGGCCGGCCACCGCCTGCGGGCGACCGGCGGCCGGGGCGGGGCGTTCCGGCCCCGCTCCGGCGTCTTCCGCCAAGGCTCTTTGCAAAGCCGGGCGGCATCGCTATGGTCCGGGCGCGCGTGCGCCCCCGCGCCGGCACGAGCCATGCGGGCGGGGCCGTCGCCACCGTCACCTCCGGAGAGTGCCCGATGATCCCCCGCTATACCCGCCCCGAAATGGCCCGCATCTGGGAGCCGGAGAACCGGTTCCGCATCTGGTTCGAGATCGAGGCGCACGCCTGCGACGCGCAGGCCGAGCTGGGCGTGATTCCGAAGGAGGCGGCCGCCGCCGTGTGGGAGCGGGGCAAGTGGGAGATCGACCGCATCGACGAGATCGAGCGGGAGACGCGCCACGACGTCATCGCCTTCCTGACCAACCTCGCCGAGTATGTCGGGCCGGAGGCGCGCTTCGTCCATCAGGGCATGACCTCGTCGGACGTGCTGGACACCTGCCTCGCGGTGCAGCTCACCCAGGCGGCCGACCTGCTGCTGGAGGATCTGGACAAGCTGCTGGCGGTGCTGAAGCGCCGGGCGGCCGAGCACAAATACACGGCGACCATCGGCCGCAGCCACGGCATCCATGCCGAGCCGACGACCTTCGGCGTGAAGCTGGCCGGCCATTATGCGGCCTTCGCCCGCAACCGCGAGCGCCTGCTGGCCGCGCGCCGGGACATCGCCACCTGCGCCATCTCCGGCGCGGTCGGCACCTTCGCCAACATCGACCCGCGGGTCGAGGAGCATGTCGCCGCCAAGCTGGGGCTGTCGGTGGAGCCGGTCTCCACCCAGGTGATCCCGCGCGACCGCCATGCCATGTTCTTCTCGGTGCTGGGGGTCATCGCGTCGAGCGTCGAGAACCTGGCCATCGAGGTGCGCCACCTGCAGCGCACCGAGGTCCGCGAGGCGGAGGAGTATTTCCATCCGGGCCAGAAGGGCTCGTCGGCGATGCCGCACAAGCGCAACCCGGTGCTGTCGGAGAACCTGACCGGCCTTGCCCGCATCGTGCGCTCCGCCGTCGTGCCGGCGCTGGAGAACGTCGCCCTGTGGCACGAGCGCGACATCTCCCACAGCTCGGTCGAGCGCATGATCGGCCCCGACGCCACCGTGACGCTGGACTTCGCGCTGGTCCGCCTGACCGGCATGATGGACAAGCTGGTGGTCTATCCGGAGCGCATGCAGAAGAACCTGGACGACCTGGGCGGCCTCGTCTTCTCGCAGCGCGTCCTGCTGGCCCTGACCCAGGCCGGCATGAGCCGCGAGGACAGCTACAAGGCGGTGCAGCGCAACGCCATGCAGGTGTGGGAGAAGGGCGCCAACTTCCTCGACCTGCTGTCGTCCGACCCGGACGTGTCGAAGCACATCACCCGCGAGCAGCTCGCCCCGATGTTCGACATGAGCTACCACACCAAGCATGTCGACACGATCTTCAAGCGCGTGTTCGGCGAGTAAGGGCGTCCGCGCCTTCCGCCGTGTCGTTCCGTGTCGTGGCCGGGGATGTCCCGGCCACGCGCGTTCCGGGGGGAGGGCGCCTATTCCGCCGGCACCGCCGCGCCGCCGGTGCGCAGCTCGGCCAGCGACTGGCGGATGATCTGGACGGCGCCGGACACCGACAGGGCGGCCATGATGCCGGCGACGACGATGTCGGGCCAGCCGGTGCCGGTGCCGAACACGCCGCCCGCCGCGGCGAGCACGGCCAGATTGGCGATGGCGTCGTTGCGCGAGCAGATCCAGACCGACTGGCGGTTGGCGTCGCCGTTGCGGTGGACGTACAGCATCACGGCGCAGCCGATGTTGGCGAGCAGCGCCAGCATGCCCACCACGCCCATCACCTCGGCCTCGGGCACCGTCTGGGCGATGGCGTTCCAGGCGGTCTGCCCGGCGACCCACAGCCCGAGCACCCCGAGCGACAGCCCCTTGAGCAGGGCGGCGCGGGCGCGCCAGACCAGCGCCATGCCGAGCACCAGCAGCGAAATGGCGTAGTTCGCGGCGTCGGCCAGGAAGTCCATGGCGTCCGCCTGCAGCGAGGCCGACCCCGCGGCGGCGCCGGCCACCAGTTCCACCAGGAACATGCCGGCATTGATGCCGAGCGCCATCCACAGGACGCGGCGATAGGTCCGGTCGACCGGCGGGCGCGACGAGGAACATCCGCCGCTGCAGCAGCCTGCCGCCATGGCTTTTCTCCTTGCTGAAAACGAGTCTGGGGATAGCATGGACCCTGTAGTCACTACAGGGTCAAGCGGCATGTCGGAGAAAACGGGCCTGACCATCGGCGCCCTGGGCAAGGCGACCGGAACGAAGGCGGAGACCATCCGCTTCTACGAGAAGATCGGCATCCTGCCGTCCCCGCCGCGCACCAGCGGCAACTACCGCGCCTATGGGCAGGAGCATGTCCGGCGGCTGGGCTTCGTGCGGCGGGCGCGCGACCTCGGCTTTCCGCTGGAGACGGTGCGGGCGATGCTGGCGCTGGCCGACCAGCCGGACCGCCCCTGCGGCGAGGTCGACGCGCTGGTGGTCGGGCAGCTTCACGAGGTCGAGCGCAAGATCGCCGACCTGCAGCGCCTGCGCGACGAGCTGGACCGGCTGGCCCACCAGTGCCGCGGCCGCTTCCGCATGGCCGACTGCCGCATCATCGAGGCCCTGTCGCCGCACGGCGAGGTGCAGGGCGGCTGAACGGCCCTTGCGGAGAAAGGCGGCGCCCCCTACAGCAGCCGCTGCGCCTTGAAGCTGGTGTGGCGGCCGCCCTTGCCGATGATCAGGTGGTCATGGACGGCGACGCCGATCACCGTGGCGGCGCGCACGATCTCCTTGGTCATCTCGATGTCCGCCCGGCTGGGGGTCGGGTCGCCGGACGGGTGGTTATGGACGAGGATCAGGGCGGCGGCGTTCAGCTCCAGCGCGCGCTTCACCACCTCGCGCGGGTAGACCGGCGTGTGGTCGATGGTGCCGCGCTGCTGCACCTCGTCGGCGATCAGCGTGTTCCTGCGGTCGAGGAACAGCAGGCGGAACTGCTCGGTCGGCTCGTGCGCCATGGCGGCGGCGCAATAGTCGAGCAGCGCCTGCCAGGAGGCGAGGACCGGCCGGTTGATCACCCGCTGCTGCAGGGCCCGCTGGGCGGCCGCCCCGACGATCCGCACCATCGCCACCGCGTTGTCGCTGGAGAGCGACACGCCGCCCGCCTTGATGCCGCGCAGCCGCGCCGCCGGCGCGTTCACCACGCCCCAGAGGTCGCCGAAGCTGGCGAGCAGGGCCTTGGCCAGCGGCTTCACGTCCTTGCGCGGGCTGGCGGCGAACAGCACCATCTCCAGCAGCTCGTAATCGGCGAGCGCGTCCGCCCCCTTGTCGAGGAAGCGGCGGCGCAGCCGGTCGCGGTGGTCGTGGTGGAAGGAGCCGAGATCCTCCGGCTCGTCGGGCGAGGCACCGGGGGCATCATCGGAGGGGCCGGGCAACGTCCCGCCATCCCCGAACGGCAACCGGGGGGCGGTGGGGGCGGCGTCCGGGCGGGTCTTCCTGATGGGCATCGCGTCGTCATGCATGTGTGTGCATGCGACTATACCCTTCCCGCGCGAGCGCGCACAATGCGCGGCACGCGCGGGGCGTCATGCCGGCGGGCTCAGCCCTCGGCCGGGTAGGGCGGGCGGGTGTGGCCGGCGGGGGAGAGGGTGAAGATCTCCGCCCCGTCGGCGGTCACGCCGATGGTGTGCTCGAACTGGGCGGACAGCGACTTGTCCTTGGTGACGGCGGTCCAGCCGTCCGACAGGATCTTCACGTCGTAGCGGCCGGTGTTGATCATCGGCTCGATGGTGAAGATCATGCCCTCCTTCAGGACGAGCCCCTCGCCGGGGCGGCCGAAATGCAGGACCGACGGCGGCTCGTGGAAGGTGCGCCCGACGCCGTGGCCGCAGAAGTCGCGCACCACCGAGAAGCGGTGCGATTCGGCGAAGGTCTGGATGGCGTGGCCGATGTCGCCCAGCGTGGCGCCCGGCTTCACGACGCCGATGCCCAGCATCAGCGCGTCGTAGGTCACCTCCACCAGCTTGCGCGCCTTCAGCGGGACATCGCCGCAGTAGTACATGCGCGAGCTGTCGCCGTACCAGCCGTCCAGGATGGGCGTGACGTCGATGTTCAGGATGTCGCCGTCCTGCAGCCGCTTGTCGCCCGGGATGCCGTGGCAGACCACATGGTTGACGGAGATGCAGTTGGCCTTGGGGAAGCCGCGGTAGCCGAGGGGGGCGGGGATGGCGCCGTGGTCGCGGATATACTGTTCCAGCAGCCGGTCCAGTTCGCCGGTGGTCACGCCCGGCTGCACATAGGGCGCGATGAAGTCGAGCGTGGCGGCGGCCAGCCGGCCGGCCTTGCGCATGGCCGCGAACCCTTCCGGCCCATGGATCCGGACGCGACTGGATTCGACGTGGTTGTGTTCCAAGGCTCTCTGCCCCTCAACTGACATGACAAACAGGCGATCGGCACGGCGATCCGCTCGGCGATCGACGCGGCGGCGTCACGGCCGCACGGGCAGCGGCCGGTCCAATTCAATCGACTCGGGCCCAGCGTGCAAGCCCAGCAGAGCGCCTCCACCCCGCCGGCGAGCGCGCGCCGCAACGCAGCGTCATAGGCCGGATCGAGATCGTCCGCCACCCGGAAGTAGGTGCAATCCATCCGCTGGACAAGATACAGCATCACGGCACGGCAGCCCTGCGCCACCATGGCGGACATCTCCTCCAGGTGTTTCGCGCCGCGGGCGGTGACGCAGTCGGGGAATTCCGCCGCGAGGCCGTCGCCGCGGTCCGGCCGGCGGAGATGGACGTTCTTCACCTCGACATAGCAGGGCGGGCGCCCGCCGGGACCATCCTCCAGCAGCACGTCGATGCGCGAGTTGCGGCCGTACTTCACCTCGCGCCGCAGCGTGGCGTAGCCGGCGAGCTCGGGAATGCGGCCGGCCGCGATGGCGGCGGCGGCCAGCGCGTTGGGGTGGCCGGTGTTGACCCCGACCGGGCGGCCGTCGGCCTCCACCAGCTCCAGCGTGTAGGCCAGCTTGCGGTTGGGGTTGTCGGAGCGCGACAGCCAGACGGCGGAACCCGGCGCGTCCAGCCCCAGCATGCTGCCGGAGTTGGGGACATGGGCGGTCACCACCGCGCCGTCGAGCTCGACGTCGGCGAGGAAGCGTTTGTAGCGCCGGACCAGCCGGCCTTGCAGGAGCGGGGAGGGAAAGCGCATGTTGGGCGACACGCTAGCGGGGGCTCGGCGGGACCGCAAGGGGCCCGACGCCGCCCGGCCAGGCCGGGCCGGGTCCGGAGAGCGGAGGCCGTTGATCCGGCCGCCGCGGCCGAGCGTACCGCTGCCCGTCGCCTGCACGCCCGAGACCTACCCGCGATCATCCGGAGACCCCGACGAATGACCTCTGCCGCCGCCGAGACCGGCTCCAGCCCCACCGCCGCCGTGCTGATCATCGGCAACGAGATCCTCTCCGGCCGAACCAAGGACGCCAACCTCGGCCACATCGCGGAGAAGCTGTCCGACATCGGCGTCCGCCTGCGCGAGGCGCGGGTGGTGCCCGACCTGGAGGAGGAGATCATCGCCGCGGTGGACGCGCTGCGCGCCCGTTACACCTACGTCTTCACCACCGGCGGCATCGGCCCGACCCATGACGACATCACGTCGGAATGCATCGCCAGGGCCTTCGGCGTCCCGCTGGAGCGCAACCCCGAGGCCGTCGCCCGGCTGGAGCGGCACTATGCGCCCGGCCAGCTCAACGAGGCGCGGCTGCGCATGGCCAACATCCCGGCGGGGGCCACGCTGATCGACAACCCGATCAGCCAGGCGCCGGGCTTCCGCATCGGCAACGTCTTCGTGATGGCCGGGGTGCCCAACATCATGCAGGCGATGCTGGACGGCATCCTGCCCAAGCTGGCCGGCGGCCCGGCGCTGCATGCCCGCACCGTCTCCTGCACGCTGGGCGAGGGGGTGATCGCCGCCGAGCTGGGCGCCCTGCAGGACCGCTACGCGGATCTGGAGATCGGCAGCTACCCCTATTTCCGCAACGGCTATTTCGGCACCAGCCTCGTGCTGCGCGGCACCGACGAGGGGCGGGTGGTGGCGGCCACGGAGGAGCTGTCGGGCGTCGTCACCCGGCTGGGCGGTACGCCGACCGTCACGGTCGGGACCAAAGGTTAAACAATCTCCTACCACGACAGTCAGGCTTGCTGCGAATCGGGCGCGGATTACTTCGGTATGACCACGTTCACGACCGCAGCCGGCCGACGCATCCCGCCGACGCCGGCTTTCAATGGCGTTGCCCGACCGGCGCGCGCTGCGCGCGCCGGCTTCGGCCGGCGATGGGATGCATCGAGCCATGAAGCCTTTCGAGAAAGCCGCGATCCTCTTCCTGTTGAAGCATCTGGCGGCGGGCTGCGCCGGAGCCGTCGTGCTGGCGACCGGACTCTTGCTGCTGGACGTCGCCAACCTCGCCACGCTGATCTGGTCGAGCGACCATGGCGTGGTCGCGACGATGATGCTCTACGGCGGGCTGATGACCACCTTCGGCACCGTATCGATGAGCATCGGGATCATGGGGATGGAGGAGGACGAGCGGCTGTGAGGGCCGTGTCGGCTCAGAACGGCCCGAAGGTCTGGTAGAGCCAGACCAGCCCGGCGATGACCGCCAGCCAGACCGCGGCATAGGGCAGCCACGTCCGCCGGTTGCTGCGCAGCGCGCCGGGGATCACCAGGACCGCGACCATCAGGATCGCCACCACAGCCACCCAATCGACCGTCTCCACCGCCAGCCCTCATCCGTGTCGCCGAGGTTGCACCCTGCGCATATATGGGGTGGCGCCCGCGCCGGTTCAGGTGTCTTGACCGCTCCCCTGCGGATTGTCTAAGTCATTGCGACGGAACGGCGTGCAGCATACATGGATATGCAACCGCTGCGGGCTATGCCCGACCTTCCGTCAGCGGTGCGCGGGCGTGGCGGAACAGGCAGACGCAAGGGACTTAAAATCCCTCACCGATACGGTATGCGGGTTCGAATCCCGCCGCCCGCACCAACGCTTTCCCCGTGTCACGACCAATCGCAGAGTTCCGCGAGGATCGCCGGGACCTCGGCCAGCAGTTCGCGGGCGAGGTAGCCGAGGGGGCCGTGGCGGCGGGCGAGGCGGTTGCCGGCCTCGCCATGCAGATAGACGGCCCAGATCGCGGCGACCTCCGGCGGCGCGCCGCGGGCGAGCAGGCCGGCGACGATGCCGGCCAGCGTGTCGCCGGAGCCCGAGGTCGCCAGCCCGACCCGGCCGCGGTCGTAGGCCCAGCGGGCGCCCTCCGGGGTGGCGATGTGGGTGCAGCTTCCCTTCAGCGCCACCACCGCGCCGAGCTGCCGGGCCGCGCGCAGCGCCACGCCCGGCGGGTCGGCCGAGACGTCGGCGCGCTCCATGCCCAGCAGGCTCGCCATCTCGCCGGAATGGGGAGTGACGACCATCCGGCCGGCGCGGTGCGGCGGTGCGGCCCCGGCCTGCTCCAGCGCCGCCAGCGCCCCGGCGTCGAGCAGCAGGGACGGGCCATCCGGAGGGCCGTCCAGTCCGCGCAGCAACGCGCCGGCCAGGGCGGCGACGGCCGGGCGGTCCATCATGCCCGGGCCGATCAGCACCGCGTCGCACCGCCGTGCCCGCTCGATGAGCGCCGTGGCCGCGTCGGGGGAGATGCCGCCCTCCGCCGTTTCCGGCAGCCCGGCGACCAGCGCCTCCGGCACCGCGAGGCCGAGATGCGGCGCGACGGAGGCGCAGGTGGCGATCTGCAGCTTGCCGGCCCCCGCCCGCAGCGCGCCGATTCCCGCCAGCAGGGCGCCGCCGGGAACCTGGACGCTGCCGGCGACGACCAGGACCCGCCCGCGCTCCTCCTTGTCGCCCTCCTCGCTGGGGCGGGGCAGGGGGGTGCGGCGCAGGAGTTCGGGGGTGACGGCGACGGGATCGCTCATGGCGGGGCCTTCAGCGGGTCGCCACGGGGGCGTCGGGCTCGGCGGTGACCGGCGTGTCGCTCTCCGCCTGCGGCTCGACGTCGTTGTAGCGGTGGAGCACCAGCCGGCCGGTCAGCCCGGCCTGCGGGTCGAAGCGGTATTCGGTGACCGAACCGTTGGCGACGTCGCCCTGCCGGTCGATGGCCAGGATCTCCTCCTCGGTCAGCCCCTCCAGCAGGTAGCGCAGGCACAGCACCACCACCTGGTGGCTGACGATCAGCACCCGCCGCCCGCCATGGTGCAGGCTGACGGTGTCGAGCGCGCTGCGCAGCCGCAGGATCACGTCGCACCAGCTCTCGCCGCCCGGCGGCCGGTGGTAGAACTTGCCGAGGATGCGGCGGTGCTCCGCCTGCTCGGGGAACTGATGCCGGATGCCGGCGCTGGTCAGCCGGTCGAGGACGCCGAACTCCTTCTCGCGCAGCCGCTCGTCGACGGCGAGCTCGGCCAGCGACAGGGCAGTGCCGCCGCCCTGCCGGATGCCGTCCGCCGTCTGGCGGGCGCGCCGGTAGGGCGAGACCAGCAGGACGTCCGGCCGCTCGGCCTCCGGCAGGCGGGCGAACCAGCGGCCGAGCGCCGCCGACTGGCGGTGACCGAGGTCGCTGAGCGGAACGTCGACGTCGCGCTCCGCGATGTCGATCCGCGCCAGTCCGGCGGCATCGGCGGCGGCCCGCGCCACGTTGCCGGCGCTTTCGCCGTGGCGGACGATCCAGAGACGGTCTGGCCAGCGCTGCAGCATCGGGGACGGCCTCTCCTTCGGTGGGGCGGTTGCCGGGGGCACCTGCCTTCAACGGCCGAAGGGGCCGGTCGTCCCGCCATTGCCGTTCATCCGGCGGCGATCATCCGGCGGGGGGACGTCGCCCGCGGCTTTGCCGCCAGCCGCGGCCCCGGCTCAGCGGCGGGGACTCTCGATCGGCCGGAGCCGGCCGCCGTCGGTCGGGACGCACTGGTTTCCGCCGCTTGCGGCGACGGCCGTGTGGATCATGCAGCCCAGGCCGCCGGTGAAGATCGACATGATGATGAACTCGGTGCGGTTCAGGCCGCCGCTGATGCGGTCGAGCTCGTCGTCCGACAGCGCGTCGCCGGACGTCGCAGCCATCCGGGCGCAGTGGGCGGCGAGCTGGTCCCTGTCCACGGCGATGCCGTTCTCGCCGGCGATGCGGATCAGCGCCTCCGTGGCTTCCCCGGCGCCGGCGGCGGCCTGCAGCGCGGTCACCAGCCCGGGCTTTTCCGACAGCAGGCGGGCGAGGTCTTCGATGGGCGACGGCATGGTCATGGTCGGCTGGTCCCGTGGATTGAGGTGTGAAGGGAACGGTGACGGACGCCGATGCTAGTACATCGATGGGACGCGCACTTGGCAGTGCGTCCCAGACTTTTGACGGTGCGGCTCAAAAAATGCGTCCCCGCGGGCATGGCGGCCATTCGCGCGCCGCGGGGAGGGCCGCCGTCACCGGAGGTTGATCCGTTCCGCGGACGCGGCACACTCGGCTGCGTGGCGGCGACATGGGCCGCCGGTCTCAGGAGATGCCGACATGACCGCCGAAGACCTCCTCCCGCCCTGCCGCCGCCGCGGGCGCGCCGTGATGCTGGCCCTGCTGTCCGCGCTGGCGCTTCTCCTGCCGATGGAGCGGGCCGGGGCGGCGGGCATGCGGCAGCTCCAGATCCCCGCCGACGGCGACCGCCCGGCGATGTCCGGCGCCGTCTGGTACCCCTGCGCCGGGGAGCCGGCCGACATCGCCTTCGGCCCCATGACGATCCGCGCGGTGCGCGACTGCCCGGTGACCGGCGGGCGGCTGCCGCTGGTGGTGATGTCGCACGGCGTCGGTGGCTGGTTCGGCGGCCACCACGACACCGCCGTCCGTCTCGCCGATGCCGGATTCGTGGTGGCGGCGATCAACCATCCGCTGGACAGCGGGCGGTCGCCGCTGCGGCGCCCGGGGGACCTCGCCTCGATGACCGGCCGTCCGGGCGACATCCGGCGGCTGATCGACCATATGCTGACCGGCTGGCCGGAGGCCGGGCGGATCGACCGCGAGCGGATCGGCTTCTTCGGTTTCTCGCGCGGCGGCTTCACCGGGCTGGCGGTGATCGGGGGCGTGCCCGATTTCCGGCTGCTGCTGTCGGACTGCCCGACCTATCCCGGCAACCGCTGGTGCGAGCAGGTGCGCGACGGGTCGGCCTTCGCCCTGCCGATCGAGCATGACGGGCGGATCAGGGCGGCGGTCATCGCCGATCCGGCGGCCGGGCGGCTGTTCGCGGGAGCCGGGCTGGCGCGCGTGTCGGTGCCGGTGCAGCTCTGGGGGTCGGAGCGCGGCGGCGACGGAGTGACGCCGGCCGACGTGACGACGGTCGCGGAGGCGCTGCCGGTCCGTCCGGAGGTGCGGGTCGTCGGGGGCGCCGGCCATTTCGCCTTCCTGCCGCCCTGCGGCGAGGCGTTCGCCGCGGCGGTGGCGGCGGAGGGCGAGGCCGAGCTGTGCCGCGACGAGGGCGGCTTCGACCGCGCGGCCTTCCACCGCGCCTTCAACGACGCGGTCCTCGCCTTCCTCGCCGGCCGGCTGGGGGTGGCGGCCGCCCGCTGACGGCGGAGCGCCGGGCGGGGCCGCGGCATGGCAGCCATTCGCGCCGCCGGGCGGGGTGCGGCGGTGCGGGCGGTTGCCTCGGCCGCCCGATGCGCCACACTCGCTGGCCGTGAAGACACGACCATCGGTCGCAAGGAATGGAGTGGCGCCGGAATGAGCGACAGCACGCCTGACAGCAATCCCCTGTTCCAGCCGGTCACCGTCGGCCGGATGAGCCTGCCCAACCGGATCGCCATGGCGCCGTTGACGCGCAGCCGGACCGACAACGCCACCGGCGTGCCGACCGCGATGAATGCGGAGTATTACGCCCAGCGCGCCTCGGCCGGCCTGATCATCAGCGAGGCGACGCAGATCTCGCCGCAGGGCAAGGGCTATGCCTACACCCCCGGCATCCACAGCGCGGAGCAGATCGCCGGCTGGCGGCTGGTCACCGACGCGGTGCATGCCCGCGGCGGCCACATCGTCATGCAGCTCTGGCATGTCGGGCGCATCTCGCACCCCGACCTGCAGCCGGGCGGCGCGCTGCCGGTCGCCCCGTCGGTGGTGAAGCCGAACGTCAAGGCCTTCACCGTCGAGGGCTTCAAGGAGATCCCGGAGCCGCGGGCGCTGGCGGCCGACGAGCTGCCGGGCATCGTCGCGGACTACCGCAAGGCGGCGCGCAACGCGCTCCAGGCCGGATTCGACGGGGTGGAGGTGCATGCCGCCAACGGCTACCTGATCGACCAGTTCCTGCGCGACGGCACCAACAAGCGCACCGACGCCTATGGCGGTCCGGTGGAGAACCGCGCCCGCTTCCTGTTCGAGGTGATGGACGCCGTGGTGGCGGAGATCGGCGCCGACCGCACCGGCATCCGCCTGTCGCCGCTGAGCCCGAGCAACGACGCGCAGGAGAGCGATCCGCTCAGCACCTTCGCCCCGGTGATCGAGCGGCTGAACGGCTACGGCCTCGCCTACCTCCACATGATCGAGGGGGTGACCCGCAGCCCGCATCCGGGCTTCGGCGGCCTGCTGGCCGACCTGCGCGGGCGCTGGCGCGGCGTCTACATGGCGAACAACAGCTATACCCGCGAGCTCGCCATCGAGGCGGTGGGCGGCGGCCATGCCGACCTCGTCGCCTTCGGCCGCCCCTTCATCAGCAACCCCGACCTGGTGGAGCGGCTGCGCCGCGACGCTCCGCTCGCCGAGGCCAACGGCAAGACCTTCTACGGCGGCGATGCGCGCGGCTACACCGACTATCCGACGCTCGACGCGGCGGAATAAGGGTGCCGTGACGGGGAGGCGGTGACAGGACGGGGCGGGGCGGCCCAACGAAGGGCATACCCCGCCTGGAACGGTCCGTGCGGGCGCAATGACGGGGGCGGGCGGCGTTTAGGAGGGGGCGGTCTTCCGGGCCGCCGCGCCGTCCGTCCCCCGCCAGCAAGCCTTCGGAGGTCCCGTCCATGCCGCCCGTCAACCGCACCCCGGCCCCGGTGGACGACGCCACCCATGTCGTCATCATCGGCGCCGGCTTCGGCGGCCTTGCCTGCGCCGCCGCCCTCGGCAGCACGAACATCCGCGTCACGGTCATCGACCGCAACAACTACCACCTGTTCGTGCCGCTGCTCTATCAGGTGGCGACGGCCGCCCTGTCGCCGGCCGACATCGCCCAGCCGATCCGGCGGATCCTGAGCCGCCACCCCAACATCAACGTGGTGCTGGGCGAGGTGGTGGGGGTGGACCGCGCCGCGAAGGCGGTGACCCTCGCCGACGGCAGCGTCGTGCCCTATGACCGGCTGGTGATCGCCACCGGCTCCTCCTACAACTATTTCGGCCATGACGAGTGGGCCGAGGTGGCGCCGGGGCTGAAGACGATCGAGAACGCCCGGCGGCTGCGCGCCCGGCTGCTGAGCTGCTTCGAGCAGGCGGAGATCAGCGAGGACCCGGCGCGGCAGGCGGCGCTGATGACCGCGGTGGTGGTCGGCGGCGGCCCGACCGGCGTGGAGATGGCCGGCGCCATCGCCGAGCTTGCCCGCTACACGCTGGCCCGCGACTTCCGCCGCATCGACCCGCGCGCCACCCGCATCCTGCTGGTGGAGGCGGGGCCGCGCATCCTCGGCACCTTCCCCGACGAGCTTGCCGGCTATGCCCGCCGCGCGCTGGAGCGGCTGGGGGTGGAGGTGATGACCGGCAAGGCGGTGGAGAGGATCGAGGAGGGCGCGGTGACCATCGCCGGCCGGATCGTCCCCGCCGGCACGATCATCTGGGGCGCCGGCGTCACCGCCTCGCCCGCCGGGCGCTGGCTGGGGGTGGAGACCGACCGGGCCGGCCGCATCCGAGTCGCGCCGGATCTGTCGGTTCCGGGACTCGACGGCGTCTATGCGCTGGGCGACACGGCGATGGCGGAGGGCGACGACGGCAAGCCGCTGCCCGGCCTCGCCCAGGTCGCCAAGCAGCAGGGCGAGCATCTCGGGCGGGCGCTGGAGGCCGGCATCGCGCGCGGCGCGGCGATGCCGGCCTTCCGGTTCCGCAACCGCGGCAACACGGCGATCATCGGCCGCAGCGCCGCCGTCTTCGACTTCGGCCATCGGCGGTTGAAGGGGTGGTTCGCCTGGATCTTGTGGGCGATCGTCCATGTCTATCTACTGGTCGGGTTCGAGAAGCGCCTGCTGGTCAGCCTGCAATGGCTGTGGCGCTACATGACCTACGAGCGCGGCGCCCGCCTGATCACCGCCGACGTCGCCCAGGGGCGCACGCCGGAGCGGCCGGAGGAGCGCGAGACCCCCGGCGCCCGCCCGGTGCCGATGCGCCGCCGCACCTCCGGATGAGGCGGTCGGACGCACCCCGGCCGGGTCGGCGGGAAGGGGCAGCACCTTGGCCGAATGGCGCAGATTGTCGCGTCTTGCCTTTGGCGTGCTTGACGGATGCTGCCGGGCCTGTGACAAATGACATTCGGCATCCTCTATGAGCTTGAAGACACATGTTCGACCGCCCGCCCCGCCAGGGCTTTCGCGCTCCCGAGATCACAAAGTCCAACGTCACCGCCACCGTGAAGTGGTTCAACCCCACCAAGGGGTTTGGCTTCGTGTCCCCCGAGGACGGCTCGCCCGACGCCTTCCTGCATGTCTCCGCCGTCCAGGCCGCTGGCTACGACTCGCTGGAGGAAGGCACCACCATCACCTGTGACCTCGCCCGTGGCCCGAAGGGGCCGCAGGTCGCCACCATCCACTCGGTCGACGCCTCGACCGCGTCCCGTTCGGCCCGCCCGGCTCGCGCCGCCGGCGGTGGCTCGCGCGGCGGCTACGACTGGGGCGACTCCGGTGGTGAGGAGATCGAAGGCAAGGTCAAGTGGTTCAACGCTGACAAGGGCTTCGGCTTCATCACGCCGAGCACCGGCGGCAAGGACGTGTTCGTTCACGTCAACGTGCTGCGCCGGTCCGGCATGACGACCCTGCAGGAAGGCGACGAGGTTCGCGTCACCGTCCGCCAGGGCCTGAAGGGTCCGGAGGCCGGCAAGGTCGAGCAGCTCTAAGCTGCGCTTCGGAACCGGTTGGGGAGGCGGCGTCCTGAACGCCGCACCCCCGGCCGCGTCCGCATAACGGGAACGGTTCCCCGACGGGGTGCCGCTGTGTCGTCGTTGCGTCCCGGGCCCTGCAAAACTGCAACAGGCTGGACTGCAATCGTACGCCAATTCGGGGTCTGCCTTTTGCTCCATGAGGCAGGATCGGCTATGCTTGTGGCCGACGTCCGTTCCTCGCCGGTGCAGGCTCCCCAACCATGATCGACGCTTTTTTCGCAGCCCCGCTGGCGCATGCCATCGGCATTGCCGGAATGCTGGGCGGCATGGCATGGCCGCTGTTCCGCGGCCGGGTGGCGATGCTGCTGGTCCAGCTCGTCCCGTCGATCTGTTTCGGGGTGCATTTCGCCCTGCTGGGCTCGCCCACCGGCGCGCTGATGAATGTGCTGTCGGGGCTGCAGATCCTGGCAGCCATTCCGCTGGGCAGCCGGCCGGCCTTCCGCATCGTCTACCTGCTGATCCTGCCGGTCATCGCGGCGGTGATGGCGCTGAGCTGGAGCGGCCTGCCCTCGCTGTTCGCGGCGGCCGGCACGGCGCTGGTCAGCCTGTCGCGCTACCAGACCGCGGTTCCTCCCTTCCGCCTGTTCATGCTGATGGCTCTTCCCTGCTGGTTCGGGCACAATTTCCTGGTGGGGTCGGTCCCGGGGATGATGTCGGACAGCGCCGGGATCATCTTCAATCTGTGGATGCTGGGGCGCGACGGGCCGGCCCGCCGCCCGGTTCCGGCCCCGGCCGTTCACGCCGCCCCGCAGGCCTGATGCGGTGGCGGCCCGACGCCGCGACGGCCTGACGCGGCAGGAGAGGAAAACGGCCCGCAAGCGGCCGGACCATCGGAGGGGAAAGCAGTCATGAGCGTCGATCTGCCCGGCCTGAAACCACAGGACATCGCGACGATCCGCTCGATCGCGCTGTTCGGGCGCCTGTCCGACCGGGCGCTGCAGCTCCTGGCCGCCAACACGCAGTTCCGCTCCGTCCCGCGCGGCACGACGCTGTTCCTGCAGGACGAGCCGGCCGACCGCTTCTTCGTCCTGCTCGACGGCTGGGTGAAGCTCTACCGCCTGACCCGCGACGGGGCGGAGGCGGTGGTGGCGGTCATCGGCCCCGGCGAGACCTTCGCCGAGGCGGCGATGTTCGCCAGCGGCAAGTTCCCGGTCTGCGCCGAGGCGGTGGCCGAGTCCCGCGTCATGACGCTGACGGCGGAGGGCTTCGCCCGCTGCCTGCACGCCGACGACCAGATCGCCTTCTCCATGCTGGGCTCGCTGTCGATGCGGCTGCGCCATCTGGTGACGCAGATCGAGCAGTTGCAGGTCCAGCCGACGCCGCAGCGCGTCGGCAGCTTCCTGCTGCGTTTCTGCCCGGAGGGATCGGGCTCCGCCAGCTTCGCGCTGCCCTTCGACAAGGCGCTGGTCGCCCGCCGCCTCGGCATGCAGCCGGAGACGCTGTCGCGGGCGCTGGCCAAGCTGCGCGCGGTGGGGGTGGAGACGCAAGGGGCGAGCGTGACCGTCGCCGACCTCGATGCGCTGCGCCAGTTCTGCAATGCCGAGGACGCCCTGGGCGGCGACGTCTGAGACCTCTTCCGGCGACGGGCGCACGGTTGACGCAAGCGCGGGCCTCGTGCCAGCTTCGGCGCCCTGAGCTGTTCAGGCGGGCGGTCCGGGTGGGCCGCCCCGTTGTGCGATTTCGGACGGTGGGGCGGATGACGACGGCCGGCATGGTTCCGGGGGAACAGCAGCAGACGGTGGACGGCGCCGCGGAGGCCGCCCGCGACCTGCTGGCCTTCGCCGGCGGGCGGCGCTTCGCCACGGTGATGGCCGATCCGCCCTGGCGCTTCGCCAACCGCACCGGAAAGATGGCGCCGGAGCATCGCCGGCTGTCGCGCTACGGCACCATGACGATCGACGAGATCTGCGCCCTGCCGGTCGCCCGGATCGTCGCGCCGACCGCGCATCTCTACCTGTGGGTCCCCAACGCGCTGCTGCCGGAGGGGCTGCAGGTGCTGCGGGCCTGGGGCTTCGAGTACAAGACCAACATCGTCTGGCACAAGCTGCGCAAGGACGGCGGCTCCGACGGGCGGGGGGTCGGATTCTATTTCCGCAACGTGACGGAGCTGATCCTGTTCGGCGTGCGCGGCCGCAATGCCCGGACGCTGGCGCCCGGCCGCACCCAGGTCAACTACATCGGCACCCGCAAGCGCGAGCACAGCCGCAAACCCGACGAACAGTACGAGGTGATCGAGGCCTGCAGCCCCGGACCCTATCTGGAGATGTTCGCCCGCGGCGCCCGGCCCAACTGGGCGGTCTGGGGCAACCAGGCGGACGAGAGCTACGAGCCGACCTGGAAGACCTACGCCTACAATTCCGCGGCCGACCGCGACGCGCCGGCGGAGTAACCGGGCCGCGCGCTGTTGTCGGGGCATCGGTCCCGGCAAGCGAGGTCCCGGTCATGGCGCCCTTCTCCGCATCCCTCTCCGCATCCCCGGCCGGCTCCTCCCTGTCGGGCGTCCGGCGTCCGGGCTGGGCCGGCGGCTGGCTCGGCTTCGCGCTGGGCGGCTTCTTCGACGGCATCCTGCTGCACCAGATCCTGCAGTGGCACCATCTGCTGAGCGCCCTGGAAGGGCCGCGCTTCGCCGACCTCAGGGTCCAGGTGCTGGCGGACGGACTGTTCCACGCGCTGATGTACGTCATCGCCCTGGCCGGGCTGTGGCTGCTGTGGCGAAGCCGGGCGACCCTGGCCGCGCAGGGGGCCGGACGGGCGGTGACGGCGGGAGCCCTGCTGGGATTCGGGCTGTGGCACGTCGTCGACGCCGTGCTGTCGCACTGGCTGCTCGGCATCCACCGCGTCCGCATGGATTCGGAGGTTCCGCTGCTCTGGGATCTGCTGTGGGTCGCCGTCTTCGGCGTGGGGGCGATGGCGCTCGGCCTGTGGGTCGGCCGGCGCGGCGGCAGCGGCGGAGGCAGTGGCAACGGCAGCGGCGGCGATGCGGGACGGCGGCGCGGCGCGGTCGCCGCGACCCTGCTGGCCCTGCTGGTGCTCGCCGCCGGGCCGCTCGCCGCCCTGCCGCCGCCGGGCGCCACCGGGGCGCTGGTCCTCTTCCGGCCGGGGCTGAGCGACGGCGAGATCCTGGGCGCCGTCGCGGCGCTCGACGGGCGGGTGCTGTGGGCCGATTCGTCGCGCAGCGTCTGGGCGATCGATCTGGCGGAGCCGCGGCGGGCCGATGCGCTCTACCGCAGCGGGGCGCTGTTCGTCAGCAGCGGGCTGCTGCCCGGCGGCTGTCTGGCCTGGGTGCGCGGCCCGGCGCCGCAAAGGAGGGGGTAGGGCGGCCACCCTGACGATCAAAGCGCGGTAAATCCACCGTCTCCGGTGGTCCTCTGTTCCGTTTCCGGTACCCTATGCTATCGTCCCGGCTCAGGTCCGGAGGTGCCGTGCCCCCAGCCCGGGCGGGGGCAGCAGAGGGTGCAGCATGAGCGACGAGTTCCTGTTCGCCGACGACGATCCCGCGGTGGAGGCCGAGGCCGCCGCCCCGCAGGTGCTCGCCGAGCCGGTGGACCCGTGGCTCATCCTGATCGTGGACGACGATCCCGCCATCCACGCCACCACCAAGATGGTGCTGCGCGGCTTCACCTTCGAGGGGCGGCCGGCGCAGTTCCTCTCCGCGGGCACCGCGGCCGAGGCGCGTCGCGTGCTGGAGGAGAACCCGGCGATCGCCGTGGTGCTGCTGGACGTGGTGATGGAGTCCGACGACGCCGGCCTGCGGCTGGTCCGCTTCATCCGGTCGGACATGGCGAACCGCCGCGTGCGGATCATCCTGCGCACCGGCCAGCCGGGGCAGGCGCCGGAGCGCGACGTCATCCTCAGCTACGACATCAACGACTACAAGTCGAAGACGGAGCTGACGGCGCAGAAGCTCTTCACCTCGGTGGTGGCGGCGCTGCGCGGCTATCAGGACATCACGGCGATCGAGGACCATCGCCAGGGGCTGGAGCGCATCCTGGACGCCTCCTCCGCCCTGCTCGACAAGCGGACGATGGCCGAGTTCGTCGCCGGGGCGGTGGCCGAGATCGTCGCCGTCTGCCCGCCGAGCGACGGGGTGGCGCTGTGCAGCCGCTGGGCGGAGGATGGCGGCCCGGCCCTGCACCCGTCGCCGCTGCGCGAACCGCTGGTGCTGGGCGGCAGCGGCCTGTTCGCCGGGCTGGCCGGGCGGCCGGTGCGCGACGGGCTGCCGCCCGAGGCGGCCGAGGCGGTGACGGCGGCGCTGGCCTCCGGCCGCAGCCGGTTCGAGCGGAGCCACAGCGTGCTGGTCTTCCGCTCCGCCTCGCACCAGTGCGAGACGGCCTTCTACCTGTGCCATTCCCGCGCCCTGTCGCAGGACGAGCGGCGGCTGCTGGAGGTCTTCTGCTCCAAGGTCGCCATCGGCTTCGACAACGTCCAGCTCTACGAGGAGCTGACCGAGCTGAACCGCAACCTGGAGAACCAGGTGGCGGAGCGCACCCGCGAACTGGTCGCCGCGACCGAGGCGGCGGAGGCGGCGCGGGCCGAGGCGGTGGCGGCGGACCAGGCCAAGTCGCTGTTCCTGGCGACGATGAGCCACGAGATCCGCACGCCGATGAACGGCGTCCAGGGCATGCTGGAGCTGCTGGAACACACGCCGCTGACCTCCGACCAGCGGGAGCTGGTGGCGGTGGTGCGGGAATCGGCCGGCGCCCTGCTGACCATCATCAACGACATCCTGGACTTCTCGAAGATCGAGGCCGGGCGGCTGGACCTGGAGCGGGTTCCGGTGTCGCTGACGACGGTGGTGGAAGGGGTGGCGGACACGCTGGCCCCGGCGGCCCGCCAGAAGGATCTGGCGCTGATCCCCTATGTCGATCCCGACCTGCCGGCGACCGTGATGGGCGACCCGGTGCGCATCCGGCAGGTGCTGTTCAACATCGCCGGCAACGCGGTGAAGTTCACCCACGGCGGTTCGGTCAAGGTGCGGGCGGAACTGGCCTCCTACGAGGAGGGGCGCGTCGCCATCCGCATCGCGGTGACCGACACCGGCATCGGCATCTCGCCGGAGAACCAGGGCCGCCTGTTCCGCCCCTTCACCCAGGCGGAGGCCTCCACCACCCGGCGCTTCGGCGGGACGGGGCTCGGCCTGTCGATCTGCCGCCGTCTGGCCGAGCTGATGGGCGGCGAGATCGGGGTGGTGAGCGAGCTGGGCGAGGGGTCGACCTTCTGGTTCACCTTCGCCGCCGACCTGCCGCCCGACGGGACGGAGGCGGGGGAGGACCGGCCGCTGCCGCTCGGCGGCCTGTCGGTGCTGCTGCTGGTGCCCGACGCGGAGGAGCGCAGCGTCCTCGCCCGCTACCTGAACAGCGACGGCGCCCAGGTGGTGGAGGCGGCGGACGCGGAGACGGCGCTGCGCCTGCTGCTGCCGACCGCGCGCTGCGACGTGCTGCTGGCCGAGGAGACGGTCGACCTGTCGCCGCTCGACGCCGACGGGCGGGGACGGACGCGCGGGCGGCTCCTGCTGACCCGGCAGCCGCGGGCCGCCGCGGCCGGCGGTCCCCAGCCGGTGGCGCGGCCGGTGCGCCGCGCCCATCTCGTCCGCTCGGTGCTTGCCGCGGCCGGGCGCCTTGCCCCGGTGGAGGAGCCGCCGGCCGATCCGCCGCTCTGCCCCGTGCCGCAGGACGCCGCCCCCGCGGTGGACGAGGCGCTGGCCGAAGGGCGGCTGATCCTGGTGGCGGAGGACCATCCGACCAACCGCCAGGTCATCCTGCGGCAGCTCGCCCTGCTGGGCCATGCGGCGGAGGTGGCGGAGGACGGGCTGCAGGCGCTCGCCATGTGGCGGTCCGGCCGCTACGGGCTGCTGCTGACCGACTGCCAGATGCCGGAGATGGACGGGCTGGAGCTCGCCCAGGCGGTGCGCGCCGACGAGGCGGGCACCGGCCGCCGCCGTCCCATCATCGCCATCACCGCCAACGCCATGGAGGGGGAGGCGCAGAAATGCCTCGCCGCCGGCATGGACGACACGATCTCCAAGCCGGTCGAGCTGGGGCAGCTCCGCCGCGTGCTCGACCGCTATCTGCCGCTGAAGGGGGTCGAGGAGGAGCCGCCCCCGCCGCCCGCCGCGGCGCAGCCGGAGGAGGGGCGCGACGGTCCGCCGCTCGACACCGGCGCGCTGGCCGCGCTGTTCGACGGCGACACCAGCGTCGTGCGCGAGCTGCTGGTCGAGTTCGTCGCCTCCAACACCGCCTCGCACCAGCGGCTGCTGACCGCCTACGGCTCCGGATGCTGGGAGGAGATGCGGCAGGCGGCGCACAAGCTCGCCGGCTCCTCCCGCACGGTCGGTGCCCACGAGCTGGCCGCCGCGGCCGACGCCGTCGAGATGGCGGCGATGGACCGGCGGCCGGACGGCATGGCGGGCATGGTCGCCCGCGTCGGCCGCGAGCTGGACCGCGTGGTCGGCTACATCGACGCCGCCTGACACTCCCCGGGGTTTCGACGGGAGGCTTGTCGGAGGGGGATCCCGGGAGCTGTAACGAAGCCGACATCCGGCGCCATTGTCGGCTTTGCGACAAGCGGACGGCGCCACGCCGATCTCCGAAAAACGAAGCGTAATCAAGGGCCTGTCCGGCCGCACGGCGGCTGGCACATCCCTTGCTGAGAAGAGCTGGAGCCGCCGCCGACGGTGCGGCCGAAAGTCCAGACCAGCGCTTCGAGGAGACCGGGATGCACATCGTCGTCTGTATCAAGCAGGTGCCCGACAGCGCCCAGATCCGCATCCATCCCGTGACCAACACGATCATGCGGCAGGGCGTCCCGGCCATCATCAACCCGTTCGACCTCTTCTCGCTGGAGGAGGCGCTGCGGCTGAAGGACCGGTTCGGCGCGCGGGTGACCGTGCTGACGATGGGGCCGCCGATGGCCGAGACCTCGCTGCGCAAGGCGCTGTCGCTGGGGGCCGACGATGCGGTGCTGCTGACCGACCGCAAGTTCGCCGGCTCCGACACGCTCGCCACCTCCTACGCGCTGGCCTCCGCCATCCGCAAGCTGGCGGAGGAGGAGCCGGTGGACATCGTCTTCTGCGGCAAGCAGACGGTCGACGGCGACACCGCCCAGGTCGGCCCCGGCATCGCGACGCGGCTGGGCTTCGAGCAGCTCACCTACATCACGAAGATCGAGGAGATGAACCTGGAGGCGCGGGAGATCGTCGTCCACCGCCGGGCCGAGGGCGGCGTGCAGGTGCTGAAGACCCGGCTGCCCTGCATGATCACCATGCTGGAGGGCACCAACACCATCCGCTTCGGCAAGATGGACGACATGTTCCGCGCCGCCCGCTATCCGCTGAAGACCTGGAGCAAGGACACCACCGGCGCGGAGGAGACGAAGGTCGGCCTCAAGGGCTCGCCCACCGTGGTGTCGAAGGTCTTCGTGCCGAAGCCGCGCGCCGAGCGCGCCAGGATGATCGAGGCCGCCGCCGCGACCCCGGACGCGCTGGCCGGCGCCGCGCTGGAGGCCGTCTTCGCCGCCCAGCCGAAGCTTGCCGACGACCTGACCGCCCGCGCCGCGGCCGGGCTCTGAATCCAATCCGCCGGAGACCCGACGATGAGCGAACCATCCAAGCCGCAGGGACGCAAGTTCCAGTTGCCCGAGCACCTGAAGGCCTACACCGGCGTGTGGGTGATCGTGGAGCAGGAGCGCGGCGCCGTCCATTCCGTGTCGTGGGAGCTGCTGGGCGAGGCCCGCAAGCTGGCCGACAAGCTGGGGGTGGAGGTCGGCGCCGTCGTGCTGGGGGCGGACACGCCCGAGCTGGCCCTGATCTGCGCCGAGGCGATCGGCTTCGGCGCCGACGTCGTCTACAAGGTGACGGATCCGGTGCTGGCCGACTACCGCACCGACCCGTACTGCCGGGTGATGACCGACGTGGTCAACAGCTTCAAGCCGGAGATCGTGCTGCTGGGCGCCACCACGCTGGGCCGCGACCTGGCGGGCGCCATCGCCACCACGCTGGCGACCGGCCTGACCGCCGACTGCACCGAGCTGGACATCTACATGGAGAACCGGTCGCTGGCGGCCACCCGGCCGACCTTCGGCGGCACGCTGCTCTGCACCATCCAGACGCTGGCCTACCGGCCGCAGATGGCGACCGTCCGCCCGCGCGTCATGTCGATGCCCGAGCGGGACGACAGCCGCACCGGCCGCGTCGTCGAGGTGAAGCCGGCCCTGGTCGAGGACGACGTCGTCACCAAGGTGCTGAGCTTCATCCCGACCGCGAGCAGACCGAGGCGCAGCTTGCCTTCGCCGACATCATCGTCGCCGCCGGCAAGGGGCTGGGCAAGCCGGAGAACCTGAAGCTGGCCTTCGACCTCGCCGCCGTGCTGGGGGCGGAGGTCGGGGTGACCCGCCCGCTGGTCCAGGCCGGCTGGGCGACCAACGACCGGCAGGTCGGCCAGACCGGCAAGACGGTGCGGCCCAAGCTCTACATCGCCGCCGGCATCTCCGGCGCCATCCAGCATCGGGTCGGCATGGAGAAGTCGGACCTGATCCTGGCGATCAACAGCGATCCCAACGCGCCGATCTTCGACTTCGCCCATCTCGGGCTGGTCGGCGACGCGCTGACCATCCTGCCGGCCCTGACCGACGCCTTCTCGCGGCGCCTGTCGGTCAACCGGCTGGCCGGCTGAATTCCCGGACGACAAAGGAGCCTTCCGACATGGTCGAAAAGTTCGACGCCATCGTCATCGGTGCCGGCCCGTCCGGCAACGCCGCCACCTACACCCTCGCCAAGGCCGGGCTGAACGTCCTGCAACTGGAGCGCGGCGAGTATCCCGGCGCCAAGAACGTGCAGGGCGGCATCATGTACGCCGCGGAGCTGGAGAAGATCATCCCGGACTTCCGCGACGACTGCCCGACCGAGCGGCACATCATCGAGCAGCGCGTCTGGCTGCTGGGCGACGACAACTACATCGGGACGAACTACCGGTCCGACGCCTTCAACACCGACAGGCCGAACCGCTACACCATCATCCGCGCCAACATCGACAAGTGGTTCTCGGAGAAGATCCGCGCCGCCGGCGGGCTGCAGATCTGCGAGACCACGGTGACGGAGCTGATCCGCGACGGCGCGGGCAAGGTGATCGGCGTGCGCACCGACCGCGAGGGCGGCGAGATCCACGCCGACGTCGTGATCATGGCCGACGGGGTGAACGCGCTGCTCGCCAAGCGCACCGGCTTCCAGCAGGAGGCGGCGCCGGAGAACGTGGCGCTGGCGGTGAAGGAGATCCTGTTCATCGATCCCGAGCTGATCCAGCAGCGCTTCGGCCTGAAGGACGACGAGGGCGTCGTCATCGAGATCATGGGCAAGGTGACCAAGGGGATGGTCGGCACCGCCTTCCTCTACACCAACAAGGAGTCGCTGACGATCGGCATCGGCTGCCTGATCTCCGACTTCAAGGCCGGCAACTGCCCGCCCTACAAGATGCTGGAGGACCTGAAGCGCCACCCGGTCATCAAGCCGCTGATCGAGGGGGCGGAGATGAAGGAGTATGCCGCCCACATGATCCCCGAGGGCGGCTACAAGGCGGTGCCGCAGCTCTACGGCGACGGCTGGATGGTGGTGGGCGACGCCGCCCACCTGAACAACGCGGCGCACCGCGAGGGCTCCAACCTCGCCATGGCGTCGGGCCGCATGGCCGCCGAGACGGTGATCGAGCTGAAGCAGTCCGGACTGGCGCCGACCGCCGCCAACCTTGCGGAGTACAAGCGCAAGATGGACGCCAGCTTCGTCATGAAGGACCTGAAGAAGTACCGGGAGCTGCCCGGCATCATGCACAACAACAAGCAGTTCTTCGGCGCCTATCCCGACGTCATCACCGCCGCCGCCCACAACTGGTTCACCGTGGACAGCGTCGACAAGAAGACGAAGGAGAAGGAGATCATGGCTTCCTTCGTGAAGAAGCGGTCGGTGTTCGGTCTGGTCGGTGATGCGCTCAAGCTGGTGAGGGCCGTGCGATGAACATGATGGTCAAGGTCGAGGACAAGCTTTACCAGAACCGCTACATCGTCGACGAAAGCCGGCCGCACATCCGGATCAAGGATGCCGAGAGCTGCACGTCCTGCACCAGCCAGGCCTGCACCTACTGCTGCCCGGCGGCCTGCTATTCCCGGAACGAGGCCGGGTCGGTCACGCTGATCACCGACGGCTGCCTGGAATGCGGCACCTGCCGGGTGGTCTGCCAGGACAAGGAAAATATTCAGTGGGACTATCCAAGGGGCGGCTACGGCATTAGTTATAAGTTCGGGTGAGGAGCGCGCACGAAACGCGGCGGACCTGCCGGCTCGCCGCCAGCGCTCCCTCTCCTATCCGCCAAAGACTTCAAGCCCCTCTCACGAGGGGCTTTTTTCTTGGTCCCCCCGGCCGCCGCCGATCTGCCGGCGGGCCTCGTCCAGCGCCTGTTCGAGCTGGTCGGGGACATAGGGCTTTCTGACGAAGGCGAAGGGCTGGCAGTCCTCGGCGCGGCGCCGGGTCGCCGGATCGGCGAAGGCCGACATGAAGATCGACCGGATGCCGTGGAGCCGGCGGATCTCGGCCGCCGCCTCGATGCCGTCCCGCGGCCCGTGGATGCGGATGTCCATCAGCGCCAGATCCGGCCGCTCCCGCCCGGCGGCGGCGACCGCATCGTCGGCATTGTCGACCACGCCGCAGACCTGATGGCCAAGCAGGGTCAGCACCTCCTCCAGCGCCATGGCGGCGAGGCCTTCATCCTCGACGATCAGGATGCGGAACATGCGGTCGGGGCTGCTCATCCATCAGGTCCGGTGCGGTTCGCGATCGCGGCAATTCTAGGAGGTCGCCGCAGGGGCTGACCAAGAAGAAATCGCCGCCTACCACCAACGGCCGGGGCGGCCTATGCCTCCTTGCGGAGCTGCTATGCCGCCCCCCATCTGAAGGAGCAGGACTGTTCTTCGCGAGGCTTGTTCTTCACCATGGACGGGGCCCATCGCCCCGCAAAGCCGGGAGGACGATCATGGATCTGCGCGTCTGCTTCGAAAACAAGGAGTCCGTCAACGTCAACGACGGCGAGATGATGAAGCACTATGCCAGGAGCTATCTGGCGGACTTCGACCCGGAGTGGGGCGGCTTCATCATGCTTCCGCATGCCGAGACCAGGCGCAAGAGGATGGAGCCGGTCTGGCAGGTGCTGATCCGCAACGCCAGCCCGGGGACCGAGCAGCGGCTGATCTCCTACCTCGACGACAACCCGATGGCCGCCTACTTCGTCCACGTCTACCGCCGCGACCACGGGAACGAGCGGAAGATCCACTGAGGGAGGGCACGGACGGCGCATCCCCGGCGCTGCGGCGATGACGCCGCGGCGACGGGGTGTCGTCGTGCCTTGCCTCAGACCGGGGAGCCCAGCAGGCTGTCCAGCGGGACGAAGCGGTCGGCCATCTTGCGCGCCTCCTCCTTGTGGACCTTGAAGGTCTTCTCGGCGATGGCGCTGGAGACGACGAAGTCGTGGTAGGCGCGCTCCAGGTGGGCGCGATAGCGGGCGGCCGTCCCCTCGTCGTCCAGCCCCTCCAGCCCGGTGTCGGCCGCCAGATAGTCGTGGAAGCGCTGCAGGATGTGCAGGCGGTTCACGTTGACCACCCGCTGGTCGAAGGCGACGGTGAAGTAGCGCAGGAAGTCCTCGGCCGTCTCCAGCTCGTCGAGATCATCGGTGAAGCTCATGTCGGGCTCCTCAGGCTTGCGGGCGGGGGGAAGGGGCGGGGCCGTGGACGTCCTGGTCGCACAGGTCGCCGCAGGACCGGCAGGCGATGCCGTCGAAGCGGAGGTCGGACGCCGTCGCACCGGCGACCGGCAGCGTTGCCGCCTCGGCCGCCGTGCGGGCCTCCAGCCGCGCCTCGATCCGGTTGATGTGCTCGATCAGGCAGGCGATGGCCTTGCCGACCGGGTCGGGCATCAGATGGTGTTCCAGGTCGATGCCATGGGCCGACAGGCTGCGCTGCGCCTCCGGCCGGACGACGCGGCCGGGGATGCCGACCACCGTCATGCCCTCCGGCACGCTCTTGGTGACGACGGAGTTGGCGCCGACGCGGGCATTGGCCCCGACGGTGATCGGCCCCAGGATCTTGGCGCCGGCCCCGACCAGCACGCCGTCCTTCAGCGTCGGGTGCCGCTTGCCCTTGGTCCAGGAGGTGCCGCCCAGCGTCACCCCGTGGTAGAGCGTCACGTCGTCGCCGACCTCCGCCGTCTCGCCGATGACGACGCCGGCGCCGTGGTCGATGAAGAAGCGGCGGCCGATGGTGGCGCCGGGGTGGATGTCGATGTTGGTCACCGCGCGGGCGAGGTAGGACAGGAAGCGCGCCGGCCAGCGCAGCCCCCGCCTCCAGGCGGCATGGGCGACGCGGTGGGCGACCAGCGCATGGAAGCCGGGGTAGCAGGTCAGCACGTCGACCAGGCTGCGCGCCGCCGGGTCGCGGTCGAACACGCAGGCCGCGTCCTCGCGCAGCAGGGTGAGGATGCCGGGGGCGGTCATGGCGGGCTCCTCGCTGGAGCGGTCCGGGGAGGCGTCGAGGGCGGCCATGGCGGGTTCCCTCAGCGGCCGGCGTCGCGCAGGAAGGCGCGCAGCTCGTCCGCGGTCGGCGCCCGCTTGGCGGCGGTCGCCAGCGCCCGCACCCGCGGCAGCACCGCCCGCGCCAGGGCGTCGTCGCAGGCGAGGCCGAGCTGCCCGCAGGCCATCCGGATCGCCGCGGTGCCGGAATGCTTGCCCAGCACGATGCGGTGCTCGCGCCCGACCTCGGCCGGGTCGAAGGTCTGGTAGGTGGAGCGGTCGCGCAGCAGCCCGTCGACATGGATGCCGGCCTCATGCGTGAAGACCGCGTCGCCGACGATCGGCTTGTTGACCGCCACCGGCCGGTTCGAGGCCTGCTCCACCAGGTCCGAGATGGCGCCGAGCGCCCGCGTCTCCACCCCCGTGCCGATGCGGTAGAGGTGCTTCAGCGACACCACCACCTCCTCCAGCGGGGCGTTGCCGGCGCGTTCGCCGAGGCCGTTGACGGTGGTGTTGACGTGGGTCGCCCCGCCCAGCACCGCGGCCAGCGAGTTGGCGGTGGCGAGGCCGAGGTCGTCGTGGGCGTGGATCTCGATCTCCAGGTCGGTGGCCCGGCGCAGCCGTTCGATGCAGGCGCGCGTCTGGAAGGGGTCGAGCACGCCCAGCGTGTCGGCGAAGCGGAAGCGGCGGGCGCCGGCGGCCTGCGCCACCGTGGCGGCGGTGACCAGGAAATCCATGTCGGCGCGCGAGGAATCCTCGCCGCCGACGCTGACCTCCAGCCCGTGGTCGCGGGCCTGCCTGACCTTGCGCTCGATCTCCGCCAGCGCCCAGGCGCGGCTGCGCTTCAGCTTGCGCGTGATGTGGATGTCGGAGACCGGCATCGACAGGTTGACGAAGGACACGCCGCAGTCGAGCGCCGCCTTCAGGTCGGCGTCGTGCATGCGGCACCACAGCATCAGCCGCGCCTTGAGGCCGAGGGCGGCGACGGCGCGGATGCCCTCGCGCTCCTCCTCGCCCATGGCGGGGATGCCGACCTCCAGCTCCGGCACGCCGGCCTCGTCCAGCGCGCGGGCGATCGCCAGCTTCTCCTCCAGCGTGAAGGCGACACCGGCCGTCTGTTCCCCGTCGCGCAGGGTGGTGTCGTTGATGATGGCGTGGCTGGGCATCATGGCGGCAACGTCCTTCGGCAGGAACGGCCCCCGGCAGGGGTCGGCGAGTGGACCGGGAAGGGGGTGTCGCAGGCCGGGCGGGGACCCGCCCCGACGGGGTGTCGTCGGGCGGAGTGCCGGGACGGGCCCCCGGCCCGGCCTGCGATCTCTGGGCTCCGGGGAGCCCGTGTTGCGGACGGACCTGTCACGAATAGACCGGTGCGAACTCCTTCGGCCGGCCGGCGTCGGCCTGCCAGTAGGGGGAGAAGGAGCGCAGCTTTTCGATGATGCCGGGCACGACGGCGATCACCCGGTCGATCTCCTCCTCCGTCGTCTCGCGCGACAGGGAGAAGCGGGTGGCGCCGTGCGCCGCCGTGTAGGGCACGCCCATGGCGCGCATGACGTGGCTGGGCTCCAGCGAGCCGGAGGTGCAGGCGGAGCCGGAGGAGGCGGCGATCCCCTGCTCGTTCAGCAGCAGGAGGATGGCCTCGCCCTCGATGTACTCGAAGGCGATGTTGCAGGTGTTGGGCAGGCGGTTGTCGGGATTGCCGGTGACGAAGCAGTTGGGGACGGCGGCGAGGATCGCCCGTTCCAGCGTGTCGCGCAGCGCCCGCACCCGCGTGTTCTCCTCCCCCATGTGGAGCAGGGCGAGCTGGGCCGCGGCGCCGAGCCCGACGATGCCCGGCGCGTTCTCCGTCCCCGCCCGGCGGGAGCGTTCCTGGTGGCCGCCGCGCAGCAGCGGGCGGAAGCGCAGGCCGCGCTTGACGTAGAGCGCGCCGATGCCCTTGGGCGCATGGAGCTTGTGGCCGGAGAGCGACAGCATGTCGATGGCGCTGTCGGCCAGCGTCATCGGGATCTTGCCGACCGCCTGCACCGCGTCGGTGTGGAAGACGGCGCCGGCCGCCTTGGCGAGGACCGCCAGCTCCTCCACCGGAAAGATCGTCCCGGTCTCGTTGTTCGCCCACATGATGGAGACGATGGCGACCCTCTCCGACAGGGCGGCCCGGTAGGCCTCCATGTCGAGGTTGCCGCGGCGGTCGACCGGGATGCGGTGGACGGTGTAGCCGCGCTTCTTCTCCAGATGGTCGCAGAAGGAGAGCACGGCGGGATGCTCCACCACGCTGGTGACGATCTCGCGCTTCTTCGGATAGGCCTCCAGCGCCGAGAGGATCGCCGTGTTGTCGCTTTCCGTTCCGCCGGAGGTGAAGACGATCTCGCTGTCATGGGCGGCGCCCAGCAGGGCCTGGACCTGCTTGCGCGCCCATTCGATCTTGCCGCCGACCGCGGCGCCGAAGCCGTGCATGGAGGAGGGGTTGCCGAACTGCTCGGTGAAGAGCGGCAGCATCTCCGCCAGCACCTCGGGATCGACGCGGGTGGTGGCGTTGTTGTCGAGGTAGATGCCCTTCGTCATGGCCTCACACCCCCGCCGTCATGAGGGAGGCCGGCTTGACGCGGACGAACTCGCCGAGCGCCTCGACCAGCTTCATCTGCACGCCCATCATGGTGCCGGCCGACTGCGAGCAGCCGGAGCAGGCGCCGGACAGCCGGACGTAGATGTCCTTGCCGTCGATGTCCACCAGCTCCACGTCGCCGCCGTCGCGCCGGATCTGCGGGCGCATCTCCTCGATCGCGGTCATGATGGCCTGCATGCGCTGCACGTTGGTCAGCTTCGGCGCGGCCGGCGCCTCGGCCTTGGGCGCCAGCGGCTTGATGGCGTCGAGCCCGACGGTGCCGGGGGCATGGCGGGCGGCGGGCTTGAGGGCGCCCGACTTGGCGAGCACCTCCTCCAGCACCTCCTCGATCTTCTCGTGGCAGGTCTGGCAGGAGCCGCCGGCCTTGGTGTAGTGGGTGACCTCCTCCAGCGTGGTCAGGCCGTTGACGGTCACCGCGCGCTCGATCATCGCGGCGTCGACGCCGAAGCACTTGCAGACCAGCTCGCCTTCCTCGTGGTCGTCCTCCCACGCCTCGCCCTTGTAGTTGGCGATGGCGGCGCGCAGCGCCTCGGCGCCCATGACGGAGCAGTGCATCTTCTCCGGCGGCAGCCCGCCGAGATACTCCGCGATGTCGCGGTTGGTCAGGGTCAGCGCCTCGTCCACCGTCTTGCCGATGATCATCTCGGTCAGCGCCGAGCTCGACGCGATGGCGGAGCCGCAGCCGAAGGTCTGGAACTTCGCCTCCCGGATGAGCTGCGTGTCGGCGTCGACCTTCATCATCAGCTTCAGCGCGTCGCCGCAGGTGATGGAGCCGACCTCGCCGACCGCGTTGGCGTCGTCCAGCACGCCCGAGTTCTTCGGGTTGAAGAAGTGTTCCTTGACCTTGTCGGTGTAGTTCCACATGTCGCTGTGCCTTTCCTGGGTGAGCGCCGTGGGGACGATGTCAGTGCGTCGCGGAGGAGCCGCAGCCGGACGGCGAGGGGGCGCAGGTGCCGCCGGGCGCCGCGCCGCCCGCCGAGAAGGACTTGCCGCAGCCGCAGCTCTTGGTCGCGTTGGGGTTGTCGAACCTGAAGCCGGAGCCCTCGATCCCCTCGACGAAGTCGACGACCACGCCGCTGAGGAAGGGCTGGCTGCCGGAATCGACGAAGATGGTCACCGGGCCGAAGGTCAGCACCGCGTCGTCGCTGCCGGCCGCCGCCTCCAGCCCCATCTGGTACTTCAGCCCGGCGCAGCCGCCGTCGGTCACCGCGATGCGCAGCCCGGCGGCGGCACCGCCCGACTTCGCCAGGACCCGCTCCAGGGTGGACACCGCCGCATCCGTCAGGGTCACCATGTTCCGCCTCCTCGTTGCCGCGCTGCCGGGGGACCGGCCACTCTGCCACGGAATAAAGCAAGCGGCGGGCCAACTGCTAAGGCACTGATCTAAAAGGATTGTCAGATGCGGGCGGGCTGGCGCAATCCTGACAATGTTCGGATGGCGAACGATTTTGTCGGCTCCGCCGCCTGTCGATTTTGCGACAGATGCGACGATAGGACGCACAATTTCTCTATGGTCTTTGCCGGTCGGCGCGGGTTTCCTGGTGCTGTCGTCGGTGCGTCGGATGGTCAGGCTTGTCAGCCAATGAACCGGGCTTGTCAGCCAGAAGACAGAGGAGGGGAGCGATGGACCGGCCGGTCGAACTGCGCATGTCCAATGGCCGCATGGCCTTCGGGGACGTGCCCGAGCCTATCGACGATCTGCTGCGCGAGGCGGTGCAGGCGCGCGACGAGCCGAAACGCTGCGAGGCCCTGCTGTGGGAGGCGCACCGGCGCGCGCCGAAGGTGCTGCCGGTCTATTACGCGCTCTACAAATTCTACTTCAACCAGAAGAAGCTGACGGAGGCCGAGCGGGTGGCCCGCATCGGCCTGGACGCCGCGGCGCGCGCCGGCGGGTTCCCGGCGGACTGGTCCCGCCTGACGGCATCGACCACCGACTGGGCGGCGGCCGGCCCGGCGCGCTTCTTCCTGTTCACCATGAAGGCGCTGGCCTTCATCGAGCTGCGCCGCCACAACCGGGCGGACGCGCTGCGCATCCTCGACAAGATGGCGGAGATCGACCCGACCGACCAGGTCGGCTACGGCACCGTCGCGGCGCTGGCGCGCGGGCTGGATGCCGGTCCGGAGGGGAACTAGGGTCTGCCAGACAATGAAGGGCTTCCGGGCTGTTGGCTGAGGTATGCAGATCCTCACCGACGCGGAATGGAGCCGGCTGAAGCAGGCGTTGGAGCCCGTCCGGCCGGGTACCGGCCACCCCTTTCCTGAGACGCGGCGCACGGTGCCGGCGGGCGCCGCGGGGAGGATCGGGCGGGTCGTGTGTGACCGCGCCTGTTCCTCCGAGCCCTGGCAGGCGAGGATCCGCGCCGGCGGGGGCGAGCCGGTGGCGCCCGGCAATCCGGCGCATCGCCGGGCACCCGCCCATGACATGGCCGCCCAGAGTTTCCCGGGCGGCGTCTGTCTCGCCGCAGCCATCGGCTGGTTGTCCAACAGGGCCTAGACGCGGCTCTCGCTGCTGTCTCGTGGAGAGACCGGCTCGCTGAGCGGATGGACCCGGTCGAGAAAGTCGCGGGTGAGCGCGACCACCTCGTCCAGGTTGGTCTCCAGAAGCCAGTGCCCTCCATCCAGCAGGTGCAGCTCGGCGTCGGGAAGATCCCGGAGATAGGCATAGGCCGACTCCGCCGGCATGTACCCGTCCTGCGGCCCCCATACGATCAGCGTCGGCGGGCGGTGTTTGTTGAGGTAGTTCCGATACTGCGGAAACCAGGCGCGGTTCTCCCTCAGGCCCGCGATCAGGCCAACCGCGATCTCCCTGCGCTTTGGCGTGATCAGTGACCAGTGCAGCGTCCACAGGTCGGGAGGAATCCGTTCGGCAAGGTCCGGCCTGACGTCGTTCAGGAACTCCTCCCTGAACACCTCTTCCTTGATCGCCTCGCTCAGCTTTTCCCGCATGTCGGACGGCGGCAGCCGCCAGGTCTTTTCGATCTCGGCATATTTCGGTCCCAGCGCATCCTCGTAAGGGATGTCGCCATTCTGGATGATGAGCGCCGCGACGCGCTCCGGGGCCTTGATCGCCAGCCGCGCGCCGATCGGTGAGCCGAAGTCATGCAGATAAAGCGCGAAGCGCTTCACGCCGAGCGTCTCCAGGAAGCTCTCCAGAAAACCGGCGTAGCCGTCGAAGCTGTAGTCGAAGTCGTCGGGTGTCGCGCTATAGCCGGCGCCGGGATAGTCCGGCGCAAGCAGCCGCCAGCGATCGGCGAGCCGCGGCATGAAATTGCGGAATTCATAGGAGGAGCAAGGATAGCCGTGCGGCAGCAGAACCACCGGTGCGTCTTCACGACCTGCCTCGCGATAGAAGATGTCGACGCCGTTCACGGCCACGTATCGATGGCTTGTCGGGTGCATGGCATACCTCCCGGCCAATCTCGTCCTGTGGATGCCTCCCCAACCTCACGAGATATCCGGACGTTCCGCGCGATCTGACGGGGTGAGCCTTCTTGCGCCCGGTAAGAACCGGACCGTCGGGACTGTGGCGACATGGGCAGAAACACCGTGGTCGGGCGCTGCATGCCCAGCCTCACCCACAAGGAGTTCATCCGGCTCCTCCCGGCCGCGGAATGCGCCGTCCCGGCGGGTGAGAACCCGTTTCGCAATGTCGTTGGACGGCTGGAACCGGCCGAATCCGTCATCCCCGCGCAACCTCCCGGATCGACGCCGTTGAGGGCTTTCTCCCGGTCATTGCCCGCCGGAACCAGCCGGGGCCGGACGCAAGAAGCCCGCCTGCGCCGCCGGGCGCAAGCGGGCTTTCCTGCGGGTATGCGGAAACCGTCACGCCGCCTGCGGCAGGTGGGCGATGCAGCTCTTGGAGCAGACCTTGCCGCAGCTCTCGCAGCCGATGCAGTTGCCGGCGTTCTTGACGCTCATCACCTTCTTCTCGGCCTCGTCGTCGAAGGCGTCGACGATGTCGCCGTCCTCGGTGATGCCGATCAGCTCCAGCACGTCGCGCCCGCACACCTTGAAGCAGCGGCCGCAGCCGATGCAGAGCTTCTGGTCGATATGCTCGACGAATTTCGGCGTCCAGCTCTTGCCGCCGCGGGTGGTGCCGGTCACGAAGTCAGCCATGGGGACTCCTCCTGGGAGAGAACGGGGATGGGGAGGGGGCGGGCGGGAGAGGCCCTATGCGCTTTCCAGCGCCTTCAGCTCGGCGCGCTTCTCGGCCAGCGTCCTGAAGGCGTCGTAGGTTTCCTGCGCCACGGTCAGGATCGACTGCCAGTTCTGCGGCAGTTCCTCCGACAGGTCGTGCAGGTCCATCTTCTTCGCCGTGGCGCGGGCGTTCAGCTTCCTGATCTCGTCCTTCAGGGCGGCGGCGTCGCTCATCGCGGGACCCTCACAGCTCGGCCACGTCGGGGTACTTGCGGATCAGCGCCACCGCGTCGGCGACCAGCTTGGCGCCGTCGGCCGACAGCTTCTCCAGGCTGGGGAAGCCGAAGCGGTGGACGTCGCGCAGCGTCTTCGACACCACCACCAGCCGGCCGGCGGTCAGCACGATGCGGCCGAAGCCCTCGTGGCTCATCTTCATCATCGGCGAGGCCATCAGGCCGGTCAGCTTCTCCACCGTGATGCCGACCGCCTTGTAGAACAGCTCCAGCCGCCACAGCGTGTCCGGGTCGGGATCGCCGATGATCGGGATGGCGGCGCGCGCCTCCTTGTCGAGGATGAAGGGGGCGAGCAGCGTCTCGTCCGACTTGCCCTCCCAGGCGCCGTAGCTGTCCTCGGCGCGGAACAGCAGGACCAGCGTCTTGAGGAACTGGGCGGCGATGTCGTCAGGCGACAGGGCGTTGGCGGGGGCGACCGTTGCGGCGTCGGTCATGGTCTCACTCCTCCTCGTCGAAATCGAAGGTCTGGGGCTGCCCGGCGGACATCGCCTTGCGCAGCCAGGGCGGCGGGTTCCCGTTGATGGTGGTGACCAGCCTGTCGAGCAGGGCGGTGATGCTCTCGCTCGCCTCGACCTTCACCGGATGGATCTTCTTCGCGACGACGCGGGCGGCGGCCGAGGCGCCGATGGCCGACAGGTAGACGATGGCGACGTCGGCCAGCGCCTCCAGCTTCGGCACCAGCTTGTCCTCGTTGCCGTCCTCGAACATCGAGCCGCCGAACTGGCAGGTCTCGACGAAGCTGTAGCCGTCGCGGCCGACCTCGTAGATGGCGATGTTCTTGGCCCAGCCGAAATGCGCATCGACGTGCTGCATGTCCTGGGTGCAGAAAGCGACCTTCATCATTCCTCCTTTGCGGGGATCGGCCGCCGGTCCGGCCGGGGTGGCGGCCGCGGCGGTGGCCGGGACGAGGCTCAGCCGGCGCTGCATCCGCATGATCCGCCTCCGCATGCATGTCCCGCCTCGGCCGCATGGGGCGTGCCATGGCCGGCCGGGCCGTGGTCGTGGTCCATCTCGCGCGACAGGAACAGGTTGCCGATTTCGAACAGAAGCTCCCGCGTGCCGCGGTAGCCGACATGGACCCGCAGCCCGGCGCCCAGCCGGTCGAACATCGGCAGCCCCATGCGGTGCAGCGGAACGCCGAGCCGCGCCGCCCCCTGGCGGCCGTGCGAGTTGGAGACGATCAGGTCGGCGTCGCGGGCCAGCGTCTCGACGTCGGAATGGTCGCCGACCATCACGGTGGCCGCCGGCAGCTTCTCCAGCACGGCGCCCTGCGTGGGCGACACCGCGGCGATCACCTCCGCCCCCATGTCGGACAGGAAGCTGGTGACGGCGAAGAGCAGGTCGGGCTCCAGCGCCACCGCGATGCGCTTGCGGCTGAAGAAGAAGTGGCCGTCCAGCATGGCATCCACCAGGCTTTCGCGCTGGCGGCGGATGCGGGCCGGCACCGGGCGCCCCGACAGCTCGGCCAGCGTGCGCACCAGCCGGTCGGAGGCCTCCAGCCCGGTCAGCCGGTCGAAGAAGATGGAACGCACGTCGGTCTTCAGCTCCAGCGCCGCGCCGGCCCGCCGCATGTGCTCGCCGATCACCAGCGTGGCGGCGGAGGCGCCCATCGAGCGGATCTGCTCCACCGTCACGCCGCCGAGCGAGGTGGCGGTGAAGTCGCCGGGCTGGCGGCCGGACAGCGACAGCGACAGGTCGGGCAGGAAGACCGGCGACAGGCCGAAGCCCTCGATCAGGTCGCGCAGTTCCTCGACGTCGCCCGGGGTCAGGTGGCAGCCGGCCAGCACGTTGACCTGCGCCTTGACCATGGTCGGGGAGGGCTCGACCAGCCGCTCGATGATGCCCTCGACCGCGGCGGCGAAGCCGTCCTCGAAACCGCCGGCGAAATCGGGCGTGTTGGCGAAGACCAGCGCCAGATCGGCGAGGTCGGGGTTGCGCTGGCGGAACAGCGTGTACTGGCCGCCCATGTCCTCGCCCTTGGTCTCGGTGACGCCGGTGGTGGCGACGCCGATCAGGGCCGGCCGGTTGCGCTCCGCGATGGTGCGGATCGCCTGTTCGAGGTTGTCGTAGCCGCCGAGGATGGTGGAGACCTGATCCATCGCCGTGGTCTGCAGCGGGATCGCCTCGCGGAAATGCCGCACCAGCAGGACGAGCCCGAAGGCGGTGCAGCCCTGGGAGCCGTGGAACAGCGGCAGGCAGCGGTCGACCCCGAGATAGGCCAGCGCCGCGCCCAGCGGCTGGCTCATCTTCAAGGGGTTGGTGGCGGCGGCCCTGGCGGAGGCGGGGAAGCGCTGGACGTGGGTCATGGCGCTCACTCCGCGGCGAGCGCGTGGGAGGCGCGCGGCGCGTCGTCCCACGGGGCGGGCAGGCGGACCTGACGCCAGATCGGGTTCGACAGGGTCTTGTCGATCTCCTCGCACAGGTTGACGATGCCGTCATAGCCGGCATAGGCGTGGTGGCGCTCCTGGTTGATGTCGAGCCAGGGCACCTTGGCCTTCAGCGAGATGAACTGCGACCGCCCGCCCGACATCATGATGTCCGCCTGGGAGTCGGCCAGCATCCGGTAGATGTCGCGCGGCTTCAGGTCGTCCCACTGGTGGAACTCGTCGCCCTTCATCTTCTTGATGCGCTCCTTGTCCTCCCTGGTCGACTTCTTGGTGGAGGTGCCGATGATGGTCAGGCCGGCGCCTTCCAGCGCGCTGACCATCGACCAGCTCTTGACGCCGCCGGTGAACAGCAGCACCCGCTTGCCCTCGAAACGCGGCCGGTAGGGGGCGAGGCGGCGCCAGACGCGGCTTTCCTCGCGGGCGATCACGCCCTCCGCCCGGTCGATCAGGCCGCGGTCGGCGCCGCGTTCGACCAGCATGCGCGCCATGGTGCGCAGCGTGTCGGACATGTCGGAGACGCCGTAGAAGGAGCCCTCGAAATAGGGGATGCCCCAGCGCTCCTGCATCTTGCGCCCGACATTCACCAGCGCCTGCGAGCAGACCATCATGGTGACGCGCGCCCGGTGGGCCTGCGCCACCTCGCGGTAGCGGCCGTCGCCGGAGATGCAGGACAGCAGGCGGATGCCGATCTCGTCCAGCAGGGGCTTCACCAGCCACAGCTCGCCGGCCAGATTGTATTCGCCGATGATGCAGACGTCGGTGGGGGTGGTGTGCTCCGGCTCCACCGTGCCGATGACGTGGTCGAGCAGCGCCTCGCCCGCCAGCTTGTTGCCGAGGTTCTTCGAGCCGACGAAGCCCGGCGATTCCACGGGGATCACCGGCTTGCCGAGCTTCTTCGCGGCGAACTTGCACACCGCGGCGATGTCGTCGCCGGTCATGGCCGGCACGCAGGTCTGATAGACGAAGACGGCCGGCGGATCGTACTGCTGCACGATCTCCTTGATCGCGCGGTAGAGCTTCTTCTCGCCGCCGTTGATGACGTCCAGCTCCGACAGGTCGGTGGTGAAGCCGGTCCGGTAGAGCTGCGACCCGGAGGACTTGCTGCCCCGGTTGTCCCAACTGTTGCCGAGGCAGGCGATCGGGCCATGGACGAGGTGCGCGGCGTCGGCGATGGGCTGCAGCACGATCATCGCGCCGTCATAGGCGCAGCCGCCGGCCGCCGCCCCGGGTTTCAGCGACTTGGTGCAGCCCTTCTTCTTCTCCTTGGCCGACTTGCCCTGGTTGGTCGCGCATCCGGGCTCGTTGAAGACGTCCTGAAGCTTGTCCTGCAGCATCGCTCCTCTCCCGTCCGGTGCCGGTCACGGCTGGCGGGAATGGTCAATGCAGGGGATGTGCCAGCAGGTAAGCTCTTGAAGTTTCTGGAGTGTCTGGGCTAGGACCGGCTGTGCGATAGCTGACAATCCGGCGATCTCCCGCCTTTTTGTCGGATGTCGCACATCCCGGACCCGGCGGCCCCCGAGTCCGGCCCCCATCGGCTTCGGGAAGAGGACAGGCTGGTCATGGATGCATCGGCGTCCTTCGGCGAGGTGGTGAACGCGCCCTGGTTCCTGGTGGTCGACCTGATGGGCACGGTCGCCTTCGCGCTGTCCGGCATCACCATCGCGCGGTCGGAGGGCTATTCGATCTTCGGCGCGATCATCCTGGCCTGGCTGCCTGCGCTGGGCGGCGGGCTGATCATGGACCTGATCGCCGGGCGCAATCCGCCGGGCATCCTGGCGCAACCCGCCTACATGTACGCGATCCTGATCACCGTGCTGGCCGTGCGGGCGGTGCTGTGGCTGATCGACCTCGCCCGCGGGCGCTGGCTGCTCTTCTTCGATCTGGTGCAGATCTACGTGACGGCGCGGCGCCGGCTGAAGCCGATGACCCTGCTGGTGGTCTTCGACTCCCTGGGACTGGCGGGGTTCACGGTGACCGGGGTCTTCACCGCGATCCAGTTCAACTGCCATCCGCTGGAGCTGTGGGGGCCGGCTTTCGCGATGATGAACGCCTGCCTGGGGGCGATCCTGCGCGACGTGGTGCGGGCGGACGCCCACAACCCGATCCTCAAGGGCTCCTTCTACGCCGAGATCGCGGTGGCGGCCGGGCTGCTGCTGTCGCTGTTCGTCGAGCTGGCCCCGCCGGCCGCCGTCGGCTACGGCGTCGTCGCCACGCTGCTGGTGGTGCCGGCGGTCCGGCTGATGCTCTATCGGCGCGACGCGCGGGCCCCGATGTTCTGACCGGCGCCCGCCCGCCGCACCGGCCCTCAGCCGGCGCGGACCTCGCTGATGAAGCGCTCGACCTCCTGCGACAGCCGTTCGGAGTCGCGGAACAGGGTGCCGGCGGCGTCGAGCACCTGATGGGCGGCGGTACCGGTGCCGTCGGCGATCTGCTGCACGCCGCCGATGTTGTGCGAGATCTCCTGCGTTCCCGCCGCCGCCTGCTGCACGTTGCGGGCGATCTCGCGCGTCGCCGCATCCTGCTCCTCCACCGCCGCCGCGATGGTGGTCGACACCTCGTTGATCTGCGTCACCACCGCGGCGATCGCCGCGATGGCGCCGACCGCCCCGTTCGTCGCCTCCTGCATCGAGGCGATCTGGGCAGAGATCTCCTCGGTCGCCCGCGCCGTCTGGGTCGCCAGATGCTTGACCTCCGACGCCACGACGGCGAAGCCCTTGCCGGCCTCGCCGGCGCGTGCCGCCTCGATGGTGGCGTTCAGCGCCAGCAGGTTGGTCTGGCTGGCGATCTCGTTGATCAGATGCACCACCGCGCCGATGTTGCGCGCCTGGTCGGCCAGGAGCTGCACGTTGCGCGACGCCTCGTCGGAGCGCTGGGCCGCCTGCTGGGCGACCTGGCTGGAGTGGTTGACCTGCCGGGTGATCTCGCCGATCGAGCTGGTCATCTCCTCCGCCGAGGCCGCCACCGTCTGCACGTTGACCGAGGCCTCCTCGGCCGCCGCGGCGACGGCGGTGGCGCGCAGCCGGCCGTCCTCCGCCATGTCGGAGAGCTGCTGCGAGTTGGACTTCATGCGGCTCGCCGCCGAAGTGACCTGGCCGACGATCGCCTTGACGTTGGCCTCGAAGGTGTCGGCCATGCGGCGCAGGGCGCCGCGCTTTTCCTGCTCCGCCTGCTCGCGGGTGCGCCGGACCTCCTCCTCCATGGCGCGGTTGTGGGCGAGGGTCTCCTTGAAGATCTCCAGCGAGCGGGCCATGGCGCCGATCTCGTCGCGGCGGTCGAGCGCCGGGATGGTGACGGTGAGGTCGCCGGCGCTGAGCCGCGACATCGCCCGGGTCATGCTGGTGATCGGCCGGGCGACGATGCGCACGATCAGCAGGCCGAGCAGCGGCACGACGAAGACGATGGCGCCGATGACGGTGGCGGTCAGCGCCTTGGAGAGCAGCCGCATCGGCGCCATCACCTTCTCCTGGTCCATCGACACGCCGACGTACCAGGTGAGGCTGGGCAGCCCCTCGATGCGGTAGAAGCTGACGAGCTGGCTGTTATCGGCAATGGTGGCGCCGCCGGCCGGCTTGTAGCCGGAGGGCTTCATCACCTTGGCCTCGTCGGGATGCACCAGCACCTTGCCGTCGCCGTCCACCAGGAAGACGAACCCCTTGCCGCCCAGGTCGACCGAACGCAGGAAGGTCAGCAGGATGTCGAGCGGCAGGTCGGCCCCGGCGACGCCCCGCAGCTTCCCGTCGGCGGCGACCGGCATGACGACGCTGATCACCAGCTTCTTGGTGGTGGCATCCTGATAGGGCTCCGACATGGTCAGGCCGTTGGCCTTGACCGCCGACTGGTACCAGGGCCGCTTGCGCGGGTCGTAGCCGGCGGGAAGCTCGGCCGGGTTGAAGGTGGTGAACCTGCCGTCCGCGTCGGCGCCGTAGAACACCTCGGAGAAGGTCTCCCGCAGGTAGCTGCGCGACACCAGAGGCTTCAGGTCGGCCCCCGGAGCGGCCATCGTCACGTCCTCGGCAAGGCCGCGGACCAGCATGAGGCGGCCGTTCAGCCATTTCTGGATGCCGTCCGCCGCGGCCACGCCGGCCGTGCGGATCTTGTCGTTGATCTCGGTCTCCAGCGCCTGGGACGACAGCAGATAGATCCACAGGCCGAGCACCCCGACCGACAGCGTGATCAGGGCCGTCGCGACGGCGAGAATCTTGTGGATGAACTTCCTGGCCGGGCGCAGATCGCCCGATGTGGCTAACGTCGTGTCCATGGCGGCCCCCAAGGCGGTCGAAAGCAGCTTGCAGCGAGGTGCGTGCGCAACTGCATACCCCAGTCTACCGCATTGGGGGCCGGGCGATGCCTGGAATCTAAAGTAATATATCAGAAAACGGCAAATTGTCACACGATATTCATCAGAGTTGGCGAGGGATTGCCCGTCTCCTTGAAAGAACTAAGCAAATATCGGTAAAGAGATCTTTATCGCCACATTGGCGGGTAATATAATTCCACTGCGTTGGAAACGGAGTTTCGCCGTCGTCCCGCCGCGCCGGAAACGAGGAAGGCCCGGAGCGGGGGGATGGAAACCCCGCTCCGGGCCTTCGGTGCCGACCGGCCGACTCGGACCCCGTGGGGCCGGATCAGCGGATCAGGTCGAACGAGTAGTCGGTCTGGCCGACGGTGTTGGTCTTCGCGTCCATGTCCTCGAAGATGCGGTCGAGGATGCGCACCATCACGTTCAGCGCGCCCTGGTAGCCCCAGGTCGGGTAGCGGTGGTGGTGGTGGCGGTCGAAGATCGGGTAGGTCAGGCGGATCAGGGGCGTCTTGGTGTCACGCTCCAGATACTTGCCGTAGCTGTTGCCGATGATGTAGTCGACCGGATCGGTGAAGATCAGCGAGCGCAGGTGCCACAGGTCCTTGCCGCCGTAGGCCGCCCCCGACTTGCCGAAGGGCGAGCCGTCGAGCGTCTTCTGCACCTGCTTCTCCCACTTCTTCGAGCCGGAGGTCGACAGGATGTGGACCGGCTCGGCCCCCAGCTCCAGCAGGAAGCGGGTCATGCCCAGGCAGAAGTCGGGATCGCCGTAGACGGCGAAACGCTTGCCGTGCAGGTGGGTGTGGCTGTCGGCGATGGCGTCCACCAGACGGCCGCGCTCCAGCTTCAGGCTGGCCGGGACCGGCTTGCCCGACAGTTCCGACAGCTTCAGCAGGAGCTCGTCGGTCGCCGCGACGCCCAGCGGGTAGTTGAACTTGGCGACCTGCTGGCCCTTCTCCTTGCAGAACTGCAGGGTCTGGGTGGTGTTGTACTCCTGCATGGAGAGGGTGGCCTTGGCGTGCACCGCCTCCTTGGCGTCCTCCAGCGTGGTGCCGCCGTCATACATGCGGTACTCGCCGTCCATCGGCGTATCGAAATTGTCCGACACGTCGGAGAGGATCTGCAGCTTGACGCCGAACTCGCCGGCGATGCGCTTCAGCTCGCGGTTGTTGCCGACCGCATAGCCGTCGAAGCCCGGGATCAGGTTGATCTGCTCGGTCTTCGGCGTGTCGAAGTTCTCGGCCGTGCCCCAGAAGTAGGAGAGGATCCCCTTCATCATGTTGTCGTAGCCGGTGATGTGGCTGCCGACGAAGGCCGGGGTGTGGGCGTGCGGCACCGGGAAGTCGGCCGGGACGCTTTCCTTGTTCTTGGCGTTGGTGATGAAGCCGGCGAGGTCGTCGCCGATCACCTCGGCCATGCAGGTGGTCAGCACGGCGATCATCTTCGGCTTGTACAGCGAATAGGCGTTCGCCAGGCCGTCGATCATGTTGTTCAGGCCGCCGAACACGGCCGCGTCTTCCGTCATCGACGAGGAGACCGCGCTGTTGGGCTCCTTGAAGTGGCGGGTCAGGTGCGTGCGGTAGTAGGCGACGCAGCCCTGGCTGCCGTGGACGAAGGGCAGGGTGCCCTCGAAGCCCTGGGCGGCGAACATGGCGCCGATCGGCTGGCAGGCCTTGGTCGGGTTGATGACCACCGCCTCGCGGGCGAAGTTCTTCTCCTTGTACTCCTCGGACTTGGTCCACTCGGAAACCCGGGCGACCTCCTCGTCGGAATGGCCGTACTCGAACTCCGCCTTCTTCTTCTCGAACATCGCCTTGTATTCGGGCTGCCGGAAGAGGGTGAAGTGATCGAGAACCTTGTCGGCGCTCTGCGAAAGGGTATCGGACATCGTCAAGTGCTCCTTTTCCAGAGGCCGGGGATCAGAACGGGGCCTTCATCACGCCCCAGACGGGGTTGTTGATGGCCATGTCCATGTCGCGGGCGAAGATCGCGAAGCCGTCATAGCCGTGATACGGGCCGGAATAGTCCCAGCTGTGCATCTGGCGGAACGGCAGGCCCATCTTCTGGAAGACGTACTTTTCCTTGATGCCCGAGGCGACGAGGTCGGGGCGCATCGCCTCGACGAACTTCTCCAGCTCGAAGGCGGTGACGTCGTCGTAGATCAGCGTGCCTTCCTTCACGTAGTGCGGCGTACGCTGATAGTCGTCGTTGTGCGCGAACTCGTAGCCGGTGCCGACGATCTCCATGCCGAGGTCGTGGTAGGCGTCGACCACGTGGCGCGGACGCAGGCCGCCGACGTAGATCATCACCTTCTTGCCTTCCAGCCGCGGCTTGTACTTGGCGATGACGGCATCGACCATCGGCTGGTAGCGGGCGATGACCTTCTCGGCGTTCTCCTTGATCTTGTCGTCGAACAGCGCCGCGATCTTGCGCAGGGAGTCGGCGATCTGGCTCGGGCCGAAGAAATTGTACTCGACCCAGGGAATGCCGAACTTCTCCTCCATGTGGCGCGCGATGTAGTTCATCGAGCGGTAGCAGTGGATGAGGTTGACCTTGGCCTTGGGCGTGTTCTCCAGCTCGGCCATGGTGCCGTCGCCCGACCACTGGGCGATCACGCGCAGGCCGATCTCCTCCAGCAGGATGCGGCTCGACCAGGCGTCGCCGCCGATGTTGTAGTCGCCGATGATGGTGACGTCGTAGGGCGTGGAGACGAAGTCCGGCTTCGGCTCGGTCTTTTCGAACACCCAGTCGCGGATGGTGTCGTTGGCGATGTGGTGCCCCAGCGACTGGGACACGCCGCGGAAGCCTTCGCAGCGCACGGGGATGATCGGCTTGCCGATCTCGGCCGACTTGGCGCGGGCGACCGCCTCGATGTCGTCGCCGATCAGGCCGATCGGGCATTCCGACTGGATCGAGATGCCGTTCACCAGCGGGAACAGCTCGTTGATCTCCTCGATGACCTTGTGCAGCTTCTTGTCGCCGCCGAAGACGATGTCCTTCTCCTGGAAGTCGGAGGTGAAGTGCATCGTGCCCCAGCTGTCCACGCCGGTGTCGCCGATGTAGTAGTTGCGGCGGCCGGACCAGGAATAGTAGCCGCAGCCGACCGGACCGTGGGAGATGTGGATCATGTCCTTGATCGGACCCCACACCACGCCCTTGGAGCCGGCATAGGCGCAGCCGCGGATCGTCATGACGCCGGGGATGGACTTGACGTTCGACTTGACGCCGCAATCCTTGGCCTCGGCCTCCAGCACGTTCAGGTGCTTGGCGCGGCGCTTGCGGGACTTCTCGGGATAGGCTTCGAGGACTTCGTTGACGAGGGACTTGACGTCGACCGCCGTGGTGGTCTGGGTGTTCTCGGACAGGCTCATGTGCCGGCCTCCTGCAGGAAAACTCGCGCCCCTACAGCGCGGGACCGAGCCCCTCCCTCCCTCGCCGACGGGTCAGCGTCACGGCGGGGCTGGGGAAAAGGGCCAGTGTTCAGGAAGCCCCGCCGGGGCCGGGTGGCATCCGGTCCGAAGGAACCCCTCCCCCGCAAGGGGAGAGGGGGCCGATACGGACGCGAGCGCCGCAAGCCGGGCGGGGTGTACGTTCGCCGGAGATCAGGCGCCGGCCTTGGCGGCTTCCTTCGCGGCCAGCTCGGCGAGCTGCTGCTCTTCCGTCTTCATGATGCCGAAGTCCATCAGCATCTCTTCCAGCTCTTCCATGGTGATCGGGGTCGGGATGGTGCCCTTGCCCTTGTTGTTGTGCACCTTGGTGGCGAGCTGGCGGTACTCCTGGGCCTGCTGGCTGTCCGGCGCGTACTCGATGACGGTCATGCGGCGCAGCTCGGCGTGCTGCACGATGTTGTCGCGCGGCACGAAGTGGATGAGCTGGGTGCCCAGGCGCTTGGCCAGGGCCTCGGCCAGGTCGATCTCCTTGTCGGTCTGGCGCTCGTTGCAGATCAGGCCGCCGAGGCGCACGCCGCCGCTGTGGGCGTACTTCAGGATGCCCTTGGCGATGTTGTTGGCGGCGTAGAGCGCCATCATCTCGCCGGACATGACGATGTAGATTTCCTGGGCCTTGTTCTCGCGGATCGGCATGGCGAAGCCGCCGCACACCACGTCGCCCAGCACGTCGTAGGAGACGTAGTCGACGTCGTCGTAGGCGCCGTTCTCCTCCAGGAAGTTGATCGAGGTGATGACGCCGCGGCCGGCGCAGCCGACGCCCGGCTCCGGACCGCCGGACTCGACGCACTTGATGCCCTTGTAGCCGATCTTCAGCACGTCCTCGAGTTCCAGATCCTCGACCGAACCGGCCTCGGCCGCCAGATGCAGCACGGTGTCCTGCGCCTTGGCGTGCAGGATCAGGCGGGTGGAGTCGGCCTTGGGATCGCAGCCGACGATCAGGATCTTCTGGTCCAGCTCGACCAGTGCGGCGAGGGTGTTCTGGGAGGTGGTGGACTTGCCGATACCGCCCTTGCCGTAGAACGCAATCTGGCGCAGAGCCATGGGGAGATACTCCTTTGCTCGGGGTCGTGAAGGGGTGACCGTCATCTCTGGGCGACCGGCTCGCGGCCGCTTCACGCCCCTTCACTGCACACCCCGTGCCAGAATGCGGGATTGCGCTTAATATATTGATTTAAAAGGAAATATACGTTTGTCGTCCGCCGGGGTCATCCTGTCGCCCCTGTGACATACCCGACAAAGCCCGACATTTTGTCGGGTCTTTCGCGGGGGGCCGCCCGGCGGTTCAGGCGCCGGGGTGGCCCAGCACCTCGCGCGCCACGACGACGCGCATCGCCAGATCCTCCAGGATGCCGTCGCAGCCGATGTCGTAGAGAAGCTGGGCGAGCGACCTCACCCGGCCGAGCAGGCGCTGTGCCGTGGCGGGATCGGCCGGGCGGCTGAGCAGGGCGGAGATCAGCCGCTCGCCCGCCAGGGCCGCCAGCGCCTCGGTCCGTTCGGCCAGCCGTGTCCTCAGCCGGTCCATGGTGTCGGGCCGGCCGGCATGGTCGAGGTCGGTGCAGAAATGGTGGAGCCCGCGGAGCTGGCGCAGCATCGCCTCGAACAGCAGGTCGTTCAGGTCCCCGCCCGTCGCGGCCTTTTCGACGAGATCGAACAATGTGTCGGAAAGCCGCCACGCTGCCGTGAGATAATCGTCCAGCGCCTTGCGGTCGGCCGGGACGACGAAGGGGCCGGATTCCTCCTGCGTCTCCGCCTGGTCGTCCAGGTTGCGCAGCGCGATGACGATCAGCCCGTCCACCGAGGTGAGGGTGGCGAGGCTGGCGTGCAGCGCCTTCAGCCCGCGGTCGGTGACGAAGCCGCCGACCGCCTCGGTCGCCCGGCGCAGCGCGAAGCGGGCGAGGCGGCGGGACTGGTAGACGACATCCTGCAGCGCGCTGGTCGCGCCCAGCGCCTCCAGCACCATGCGCCGCACCTCGAAGCGCAGCAGGGCGCGGGCCAGCCGGTCGATGGCGCCGGCATCGATGGGGGAGCCGTCGCGCACCAGCCGGTCGGCGGTGGCGCGGGCGTCGGTCTCGATGGCGGCGATCACCGCCGTCAGGTTGCCGCGCCCGCCGCCGCGCAGCCGGGCCACCAGGGCGCGCATCGCCTCGGCGACGTCGACGGCGCTCGGCAGCGTCTCCTCCGCCGCGGTGCGGCCGGAAACGACGCGGTCGATCAGATGGTCGCGCGCGCCGGGGAGCACGACGTCGGTCAGGATCGGGCCGATCGGCCGCAGCAGGGCCTCCATCAGCCGGCCCTGGGATTCGCCGGGCAGGGCGGCCAGCGGATTGGTGGGGCGGGCGACGAAGCGCGGCCGGTGCGGCTCCAGCAGGGCCAGCACCTCGTCGGCGCGCATCGGCGTGATGGTGCCGCGCAGCAGCCGCACCAGCCGGACGGCGGTGCGCGCCTCCGGCAGGCCGCGGGGAGGAAGGGAGGAGGAGAGCGGTGCGCCAGGAGCGGGGCGCGGACGCGGCTTCACGCCCTGGCGCGTGGTGTTCCGGCCGAACCCCGTGTCGTCCCGCTTGGTCGGCCAGAAGGCCATGGTCTTCCGCTCTACCTCATGGTTGGAACACCAATTATGGGAGAGTGCAGGGGGAGGTTCAAACGGGCAACGCTACGACAAAAATGATATGACCTCCGATATCGTAGAATATTTGAACGGTATTATTGCTGAAGTCGATTTGAATGCTTGGAGGCATCCGCCTGTGTCGCCGCGGCGACTGGCAGGCACGATGACGGGCCGCCGGCCATCAGGGAACGGATCCGGTCGAACCACCGGCGGCGGTCGGCCTCGCCGGTCAGGCCGCCGTTGATCGTCCGGGTGATGGCGCGCAGATCGTCGCGGTCGGCGGCGTCGTTGAGATCCCCCTCCCGCCAGATCCGCAGGGCCGGCTTCAGGGCATGGTCGGGGGCGGCGATCAGCTCCGGGGTGCCATGGAAATCCACCCCGCACAGCTCGCCCATCCGGCGGTAGTTGGCGCCGCCGGTCGCCTGCAGCAATCCGCCGCCGCGATAGAGCCAGCCGTCCCCCGGACGGCTGTTGCCGAGCACCCGTGCCTTGGCCGGGTTGCCGAGGCCGTAGACCCGCTCGGCCAGAGCGCGGGGATTGCGCAGCAGGGCGGGGGCCTCCTCCACCCGGATCGCGGCGGAGTGGCGGCCCTGCCCGAAGATCGCCAGCAGCCTGTCCGCCGTGGTGTAGGTCAGATTTTCGAACAGGAGGGTTCCGCCGGCCGTCTCGTGCAGGACCTGGGCGAGGAAATGGGCGATGCGCAGCGGGGTCGTGAGGCTGGCGCGGTCGAGGAGCGGCCCGCCCCGGCGCAGGGCGTCCAGGTAATCGGGGTGGAGCCGCGGAGCGGCCCGGGTGGCGAGGGCGGCGACATCGATCATGGACTCCTCCGGTCAGGTTGTTCCTGGCAGGAGGGTCCGCCGGGCAACGGTTGCCGGCAACCGGCATCCGAAACGGATACGGGAAATTAAAAAACGCAATGCTTCCTTTAATATGGGCGTCATGCTGCGGTTCGGCCGCCGGGTACCCCCTGGTGCCCCTTGGCGCAGCCGCGGAACCGGTATATCCATAATCCGCGTGGTGTTATTCGGACGACGGACCGGGACGGGCATGGCGATGGACGCGGTCGAGGCGCGGGAGACGGAGGGGCGGGACGCCGACGGGCGGCCGGTCGACCCGGACTCGCCGCTGGCCCTGCGCGCCCACCGCACCAACCTGATCAATATCCCGGCCGCCGTGCTGTGCAGCGAGGCCTACAATGACGAGCCGCGCCGCCTGCGCATCGGCGCGACGCGGCGCGAGCATGCCGTCCTGTTCGAGGCGCTGGACGAAAGCCCCGACGCGCAGGTGGCCGCCGAGATCTTCCAGACCTACATGTCGCGGCGGTTCGGGCTGAACCCCGACTTCTCCGGGGCGGAGGGGCCGGACGGCCGGCGGCGGTTCCGCGCCAGCTACCTGCGCCTGCTGAAGGGCTGGATGTTCGACAGCAACCGGGCGGAAGGAGCGGTGCTGAAGGGGTGGGTGGAAAGCCGTTTCGGCCTGCTGCCGACCTTCCACAAGGAGCCGATCCGCCGCTTCTCCTCCGAGGCGTGGCAGAGCTACGGGAGGAGAAGGCGTCCACCCGCTTCCACAACAACCACATCGACCTGCAGCTCGACCTGCTCTACGAGTTCTGCCAGTGGACGATCCGCCGCGGCTGGCCCGACGCGCCGATGCCCGCCTGGGCCTCGCACATCCGGCTCTACCGCGGCGTCAACGATTTCGCCGAGCACCATGTCGTCGCGCGCATCGACCGGCGCACGGCGGTGCTGCGGCTGAACAACCTCTGCTCCTTCTCCATCGACCGCGACATCGCCGGGCAGTTCGGGGATTACATCCTGGATGCCTGGGTGCCGCTGGCCAAGGTGATCTTCTTCCGCGACATCCTGCCACGCTATCCCTTCCAGGGCGAAGGCGAGTATCTGGTGGTCGGCGGAGATTACCGGGTCGGGGTGTCGCTTTTCTGACAACCTCTCGCGGGGCTTTCCCATGCCTCGGTATGGCGGACCATGACCGATCCAACGATCCGCTCGCGCGCACTCGGCGCCTATCTCGGCCTCGCCTGCGGCGACGCGCTCGGCGCCACCGTCGAGTTCCTGACCAAGGGCGAGATCGCCCACCAGTACGGCGTTCACAAGCACATCAAGGGCGGCGGCTGGCTGCGGCTGCAGCCGGGCCAGGTGACCGACGACACCGAGATGTCGCTGCATCTCGGCCGCGCCATCCTCGGCCACGAGGAGTGGGACGTCCGCCACGCCGCCGACGAGTTCGCGGTCTGGCTGAAATCGGTGCCGGTCGACGTCGGCGACACCACGCGCCGCGGCATCCGGCGCTACATCCTGCAGGGCACGGTGGACGAGCCGGAGTCGGAGTTCCACGGCGGCAACGGCGCGGCGATGCGCAACCTGCCGGTGGCGCTCGCCACGCTGGGCGACGACGGGACCTTCCGCCGCTGGTCGATCGAGCAGTCGCACATCACCCACTGCAACGCCCTGTCCGACGCGGCGGTGCTGTCGCTCGGCATGATGGTGCGGCGGCTGATCCTGGGCGGCGGGGTGCTGGCCGTGCGGGAGGAGGTCAACGACCTGATCGCCCGCCACCGCCAGTTCAAGTTCCAGCCCTACCGCGGCCTGTCGACCGCCTTCATCGTCGATACCATGCAGACGGTGATGCACTACTACTTCCAGACGGACTCCGTGGAGTCCTGCGTGGTGGAGACGGTCAACCAGGGCGGCGACGCCGACACCACCGGCGCCATCGCCGGCATGCTGGCCGGCGCCACCTACGGCGTCGAGGACATCCCCGTGCGCTGGCTGCGCAAGCTGGACCGCAAGGTCCATGACGAGATCTGCCGGCAGACCGACGCGCTGCTGGCCCGCGCCCCCCTGTTCCGCGAAGCCCCCCCTGTTCCGTAAAGGACGAGCCATGGCCGAGGTGATCTTCTACGAGAAGCCGGGCTGCGCCGGCAACGCGCGCCAGCGCCGGCTGCTGGAGGAGGCGGGGCACCGGCTGGTCGTCCGCGACCTGCTGGCGGAGCCCTGGACGGCGGAGACCCTGCGGCCCTTCTTCGGCAGCCGGCCGGTCGCCGACTGGTTCAACCGCGCCGCCCCGGCGGTGAAGGCGGGGGCGGTCGATCCCGATGCGCTGGGGCCGGAGGAGGCGCTCGCCCTGATGGTGCGCGACCCGCTGCTGATCCGCCGCCCGCTGATGCAGGCGGGGGACGAGCGGTCCTGCGGCTTCGTCGCCGAGGAGGTGGACGGCTGGATCGGGCTGGCCGCCCTGCCGGACGGGCACTCCGAGGCGAGGCTGGAGGGCTGCGCGCGGCCGGACATGCCGCCCTGCCCGGGTCCGGAGAAGGCGTAACCGGCGCTGCGGCACCGGGAAGGCGTGACGCGGGGAGGTGACGGGGCGCTCGCGCTGTCGTAGGGTCGCCACCGGACGGACGCAACCGGTGCGGGGACAGGACCATGTGCGAACTCCTGGGCATGAGCGCCAACGTGCCCACGGACATCTGCTTCAGCTTCCGCGGCCTGATGAAGCGCGGCGGCCAGACCGGGCCGCATCGCGACGGCTGGGGCATCGCCTTCTACGAGGGCAAGGGCTGCCGCAGCTTCCACGACCCGGCGCCGAGCTGCGAGTCGGAGATCGCCCGGCTGGTCAGCCAGTACTCCATCAAGTCCTGCATCGTGATCTCGCACATCCGGCGGGCCAACCGCGGCCGGGTTTCGCTGGAGAACACCCACCCCTTCACGCGCGAGCTGTGGGGGCGGATGTGGACCTTCGCCCACAACGGCCAGCTCAAGGGCATCAAGGACCGCGTGCTGACCTTCTACGAGCCGGTCGGCACCACGGACAGCGAGCACGCCTTCTGCTGGCTGCTCGACCAGATCCGCATGCAGTACCCGGCGCCGCCGAAGAGCGAGGCGGGGCTGCGCCGGCTGATCCGCGACCTGGCGGCGGATCTCGGCGGGCTCGGCGTGTTCAACATGCTGCTCAGCGACGGGCGGCACCTGTGGGCGCACTGCGCCACCAACCTCGCCTGGCTGACCCGCAAGGCCCCCTTCGGCGCCGCCACCCTGCTCGACGAGGACATGAGCGTCGACTTTTCCAGGGAGACGACGCCGAACGACATCGTCACCGTCGTCGCCACGCGCCCTCTGACCCGCGACGAGGCGTGGACCGTCATGAAGCCCGGCGAGATGATCGTCTTCCGCGACGGGATGCCGGTCCGCTGACGGCCTGCCGACGGGACGCGCCGCAGGGTTGCCGCGTCCTTATTGTTGCTTTCGCGGGAACGATCTTTGACGTGATTGGTATCTTCCGCGATCCGGCCGGAACGATCATGTTTGGGGCAACCCAGCGGTGAGACGCCGCACCCCGAATTCCGGACAGAGAGATCGCGTCATGAAGATCCTGCACATCGATTCCAGCCCGCTCGGCGGTGCCTCGGTCACCCGCCAGCTCACCGCGCAGATCGTCGAGACCCTGCGCAAGGCCGAGCCGTCGGCCGAGGTGGTCTACCGCGACCTCGCCGCCGCCCCGCCGGACCATCTGACCGGCGAGCTGATGCAGGTCGTCAAGTTCCGCAATCTGGAAGGGCTGAGCGAGCGCCAGAAGCAGGAGCTGGCCCTGACCGACGCGCTGACGGACGAGTTCCTGGCGGCCGACACGGTGGTCATCGGCGCGCCGATGTACAACTTCTCGATCCCGACCCAGCTCAAGGCCTGGATCGACCGCATCGCCCAGGCGGGCAAGACCTTCCGCTATACCGAGAAGGGTCCCGAGGGTCTGGCCGGCAACAAGCGCGTGATCATCGCGTCCGGCCGCGGCGGCGTCTATTCCGCCGGCCCGGCGGCCGGGATGGACCATCAGGAGGCCTATCTGCGCACCGTGCTCGGCTTCTTCGGCGTCACCGACGTGACCTTCGTCCGTGCCGAGGGCGTGGCCATGGGGCCGGAAGCCCGCGGCAAGGCGATGGACAAGGCCGCGGAGGAGATCGCCGACCTGCTGGTCGCGGCGTAACCATCGCCTCCCCGCCTGCGGCCGGGAGGTGTCCGATCCGGACCGAGCCCGTCTCCCCGTCCGGGAGAGGGGCTCGTTTCGTCTCCGGGCCTACCCCCTGGCGGTCGGCGAGACGTCGCCCATCGATTCGGCGGGGGCGGTGTAGGGGGCATCGGCGAGGCCGCCGACCTTGGCGGCCATCACGAAGTCGTTCTCGTGCAGGCCGTTGATCTTGTGCGTCCAGAAGGCGACGGCGCAATGGCCCCAGCCATAGCGGATCTCGGCGTGGTGGCCCTCAGCCTCGCACAGGTCGCCGACGCGCATGGCGAAGTCCTGGGCCTGGCGGAAGTCGGCGAAGCGGAACTCGCGCTCCAGCCGGTCCGGGTTGTCGAGGATGCTCCAGCCCGGCACCTGCACCAGATATTCCCGCGCCATCGCCCGGTCCATCGGCGGCACGCCGCCACGGCAGGGCTCGCACTGCTTGCTCGCCAGATCCTGTTGAGCGGTCATCGTCCGTCCCTCCTTGTCCTGCTGTCCGGCCTGTAATGCTGGGGGCGGGCAGCGGATTCGGCAAGGGTGCCGCCGGTGCGGGCGTTGAGCGGGGGGCCGGGCTTCGCTATACCGGGCCGGCGGGCCGAATGGCCGCCGCGCGCTGTTGTCACCGCGCGAGCCCACTGCAACTGCCGGATTTCCCGTCCATGACCGACCTGCCTTTCGCCGACTACCAGCAGCCGACCAAGCCCGCGGCCGGGCCGCGCCTCGCCATCGTCGGCGAGGCGCCGGGGGCGGAGGAGGCGCGGCTCGGCCGGCCCTTCGTCGGGCGCAGCGGCAAGCTGCTGGACGAGAACCTGGCGGCGGCGGGCGTGGAGCGGGCGGAATGCCTGGTGGCGAACGTCTTCCGCCACCAGCCGCCGGGCAACAAGGTCGGTCATTTCTTCTCGTCGCGCACCCGGGCCCGCAAGGAGGGCCGCGAGATCGACGAGCGCTGGGGCGCCTTCGGCACCTCCGACTATGTGCTGGCGGAATTCTCCGGCGAGATCGACCATCTGCGCGAGGCGCTGGCCGCCTTCGCCCCGCGGGTCGTCGTGGCGCTCGGCCGCACCCCCACCTGGGCGCTGACCGGGCGGAACGGCATCATGCAGCTCCGCGGCTCGCTGCTGCCCTGCCGGCTGCTCGACGGGGTGGAGGTGGTGCCGACCTTCCACCCCAGCTACATCCTGCGCGGCCAGCTCGCCGAGCAGCCGACCTTCCTCGCCGACCTGAAGCTGGCGGTGTCGCGGCTGGCCGGCTAACCCAGCGTCGCCGCCGCTTCGGCAAGGCCGAGGAAGGCGGGAAGCTCGTGGGTGACGACGTAGGTCGGGATGGGGGCGAGGAATTCCCGCATCCGTCCCTTCTCGGTGAAGCGCTTGCGGAAGCGGGAGTGGGTGAACAGCGCTCCCAGCTTCGGCACGATGCCGCCGGCGATATAGACGCCGCCGCGGGCGCCCAGCGTCAGGGCGAGGTTGCCGGCGACGGTGCCCAGCATGGCGCAGAACATCTCCACCGCCTCGACGCAATGGCTGTCGGTGCCGTTGACCGCGGCCTCCGTCACCCGGGCGGGGGTCAGCGGTTCCGGCTCGCGGCCGTCGAGGATGGTCAGGGCATTGTAAAGGTTGACGAGTCCGGGGCCGGAGATCACCCGTTCCGCCGAGACATGGTCGAAGCCCTTGCGGAGCTGCGCCAGGACGGCGCTCTCGCGGTCGCTGACCGGCGCCATGGTGATGTGGCCGCCCTCGCCCGACAGGGCCGTCCAGCCGCCCCGGCCGGGGACGAGGCCGGAGACGCCGAGGCCGCTGCCCGGCCCGATGACGCCGACCACCGCGCCCGGCTGCGGCGTTCCCTCGCCGACCTGCCGGCGGTCGGCCTCGCCCAGCCGGGGACCGACAGGGCGACGGCGGTGAAGTCGTTGACCGCCACCAGCCGCTCGAACCCCAGCGCGTCGCGCGTGCGGCTGACGGTGATGTCCCAGACCAGGTTGGTCATGGCGATGCGGTCGCCGACCACCGGCCCGGCGATGGCGAAGGCCCCGCGCTTCGGCCGCACCGGCGGGTTCACCGCCGCCAGATAGGCCTCGGCCGCGGCGTCCAGCGACGGGTAGTCGGCGCAGCGCAGGATCCGGGAATCATGGATGGTGCTGCCGTCCATCAGGCCGAAGCGGGCATTGGTGCCGCCGATGTCGGCGACGAGGGTCACGGCGTCGGAAGGATGGGCGGTGTCGCTGGTCATGGGCAGTCCCGGGCAGTCCGCAGCTCAGTCGTAGGGCGCGCGGGTCAGGGCATCGACGTAGCTTTCCCGCCACCAACCGATATCATGATTGCGCAACCGGCGCATCAGGGCGCCATGTCGCTCCTTGCGCTCCGGCAGCGGCATGGTCAGGGCGCGCTGCAGCGCGTCGGCCACGCCCTCGACGTCGAAGGGGTTGACGATCAGCGCCTCCTCCAGCTCGCGCGCCGCGCCGGCGAACTGCGACAGCACCAGGACGCCGGGATTGTCGGGGTCCTGACAGGCGACATACTCCTTGGCGACCAGGTTCATGCCGTCGCGCAGCGGGGTGACGAAGCCGACATTGGCCGCCCGGTAGAAGCCGGCGAGCGTGCGCTGGCCGAAGCTGCGGTTCAGGTAGCGGATCGGCATCCAGTCGAATTCTGCGAAGCGGCCGTTGATGCGGCCGGCCAGCTCCGACAGCTCGCGCCGGATGGCGATGTACTCCGGCACGTCCTCGCGGCTGGGCGGGGCGACCTGCAGGAAGGTGACGCGGTTGCAGTGTTCGGGATAGGACAGGAGAAGCTGTTCGAACGCCTCGAAGCGCTGCGGCAGCCCCTTGGAATAGTCCAGCCGGTCGACGCCGATGATCAGCCGCCGGCCGACGAGGCTCTCGCGCAGCCGCTCGGTCTGGCGCGAGCGGGCGGAGGTGCGGGCGATGCTTTCGAGCTGGGCGGTGTCGATGCTGATGGGGAAGACCTTGGCCAGCAGCGTGCGGCCGAAGGCGCGGACGGTGGCGGTCTCCTCGTCGCCGCGCTGCTCCACCTGGCCGTCCGTCTCCTGCCGGATGTAGTCGAGGAAGCCCCGCAGGTCGGTCACCGTGTGGAAGCCGACGAGGTCGTAGGCGCACAGCTCGCGGATCAGGTCGGCGTGGTTGGGCAGGGCGGTGATCAGCTCCGGCGGGGGAAAGGGGGTGTGGAGGAAGAAGCCCATCCGCTGGGTGCAGCCCTTGCGCCGCAGCTCCTCGCCGAAGGGGATCAGGTGGTAGTCGTGCACCCAGATCATGTCGTCCGGGCGCAGCAGCGGGTGGAGCCGGTCGGCGAACCAGGCGTTCACCCGCTCGTAGCCCTGGCGGGTGCGCCGGCTGACCGCGATCAGACCCAGCCGGAAATGGAACAATGGCCACAGCGTCTGGTTGGCGAAGCCGTTGTAGTATTCGTCATGATCGCGCCGCCCGAGATCCAGGGTCGCATAGGTAAGGCGCCCGGCCTCCGTCAGGGTCGGCTGGTCCTGTGATTCGCCCTCGACGACGTTGCCGCTCCATCCGAACCAGATTCCGCCGGTCTTCTTCAGCGCGGCCAGCACGGCGACGGCGAGTCCGCCCGCCGTCTGCTTCCCCTCGTCGATCGGCGCGACACGGTTGGACACCACGACCAATCTGCTCACGTTCCGGTTCTCCGTTTGCCAAACCGTTAGCTGTCCGGGGCGAAGCTCCGGCCGATGCCGCCGGCCCGTCTGGCACCCCGCATCGGCTGAAGCCAAGCCGGCGACAGGAACGAAACGACGGGTGGAAGGGTTGGTTCCAGGCTTGGAAGGGAGAGGTAGCCGTCGCTGTTCCTCCTACCCCCCAGGTCGGCCGCTGCGGCCAAGGTCCTTGTGCATTGCGGCCACAACATGGCGACACGCTATACAGTCGGTCATACGGTGAATATTGCTAGCGCTATGAAACGGAAGAAATATCTTCGCGGCTCTTGAATTCCGTCGCCGAGGCTTCATATTGTGCAGTGCGGCAAGGGTCCGGTTCTGGACCGGATTTTGCCGCAACGCACTTCTTGGGCGTTTCCTCCCTAGACTGAAGGCCGCGGCTCACCCCGCGGCCTTTTTTTCTGGGATGGACGCGTCGGCGGCGGAGCCGGCGCGGGGATCAGCGCGGCGCCAGCGCGGTCGGCGGAAGCTCGCCGAGGGTTGCGACCAGCTCCGCCATGTGGCGGGCCAGCACGTCGAGATAGGGCAGACGCTCCAGCGTCGCCTCGTTCATGTACAGGTTGCGGGCGATCTCGATCTGCAGGGTATGGACGCCCTGCCGGGGGCGGCCGTAATGGCGGGTGGTGTAGCCGCCGGCGTAGGGGCTGTTGCGGTTGACGCTGTAGCCCAGGCCGCGCAGGAAGCGTTCGGCGCCGTCGACGACCGCGGGCGCGCAGGCATTGCCGAAGCAATCGCCCAGGACGATGTCCGGCCGGTTGCGGTTGCGCTCTCCCTCCGCGGGGGAGGGCATGGAGTGGCAGTCGACCAGCACCGCGTGGCCGAAGGCGGTGCGGGTGGCGTCGACCAGCCGGCGCAGGGCATCGTGGTAGGGGAAGTAATAGCGGTTCACCCGCTCGCGCGCCTCGGCGAAGCGCAGCTTGCCGCGATAGATCTCCTCCCCGTTGGCGACGACGCGCGCGATGGTGCCGAGCCCCGCGGCGACCCGCGGCGAGCGGCTGTTGACGTAGGCCGGCAGGCTGTCGGCGAACATGTCGGGGTCGAGTTCGTAGGCCTCGCGGTTCACGTCGAGGAAGGCGCGGGGGAACAGCGCGCGGATCAGCGGGACGCCGAGCGCCGGGCTGCCGGCGAAGATCTCGTCGACGAAGCAGTCCTCCGACTTGCGCAGCGCCCGCGGATCGAGCTTGGACGACGCCAGGAAGGCGGCGGGATACCGGGTGCCGCTGTGGGGCGACGCCAGCACCAGGGGCCGCGTCTGGCGGCTGGGGGCCAGGATCTCGAAGGTGTCGTCCGGCTCGGTCGGGGCGTCGATGTGCGCATCCATGATCGACTGATGTAATGGACCCGTCGCTGTCTGTCACGGGCGACCTGTCCGCCATCCCGCCCGGGCGGCGGGCGGGACCGGACCGTCTGCGGGAACAACAGCCCGGATCGGGGTTCGGTCAGGGGGAGGAGGGCGCCGCATCGGGGTGCGAAAAAAATGCAAATAAGTGCTTGCCATGCCCGGCGGATCGCTTTATACACCCGCCCACGCCGAACGGACGAAACGAAGCGCCGGCAACGACGCGACGGAGTAGAAAGAAAAGGCAAGGATGGGCGCGTAGCTCAGCGGGAGAGCACTACGTTGACATCGTAGGGGTCACAGGTTCAATCCCTGTCGCGCCCACCATCCATGAAGGCCAGCAACCCAGACGGGTTGGCTGGCCTTCTCCATGTCTGGGCTAGGTTTGGCGGAAATGGGCTTGGCAAAAACTGGCTTGGCAAAAACTGGTTTGGCGGAACCGGGCCGGTTGCACGGGGATCTGCGAGGACATTGAGGAGGAGCTGCCCCGTGACGGCTTCGCCGACCGGCTCGGCCGCATCCGCATGATCGGGATGAAGGCCGAGGCGCGACGTTCGCCGGTCGGGGAGATGCAGCAGCCCGCCAGACCGGCCAAGTCGCCCGCCCCCGCCCTGCGGAACCTCCTCCCTTGATGCTTGACCGGCGCGGGCCGCTGATGCTGTCAATTCGGCTCCGCCGTCAGGAACCGCCATCAGGAACTCCAGGGCCGCCATGTCCCGCACCCACCTGCCGCTGAACGCGCTGCGTGCCTTCGAGGTGTCGGCCCGCCATCTCAGCTTCACCAAGGCGGGGCAGGAGCTGTTCGTTACCCAGGCGGCGGTCAGCCACCATGTGAAGAGCCTGGAGGACCGGCTGGGCGCCAAGCTGTTCCGCCGCCTGCCCGGCGGGCTCGCCCTGACCGACGAGGGGCTGCTCCTCCTGCCGGTGCTGCGCGACGCCTTCGCCCGCATCGGCGAGGTGATGGAGCGGTTCGAGGCCGGGCAGGTCAGCGAGGTGCTGACCGTCGGCGCGGTCGGCACCTTCGCGGTGGGCTGGCTGCTGCCCCGGCTCGACCGCTTCCGCGACCGCCACCCCTTCATCGACCTGCGCCTGCTGACCAACAACAACAAGGTCGATCTGGCGGGGGAGGGGCTGGACTTCGCCATCCGGTTCGGCGACGGCGCCTGGCACGGCACCCAGGCCGACGAGCTGTTCGCGGCGCCGCTCGCCCCGCTGTGCACGCCTCGCCTGGCGGCCGGCCTGCGCGAGCCGGCCGACCTGCGGCACCTGACGCTGCTGCGATCCTACCGCAGCGACGAATGGCCGGGCTGGTTCGCCGCCGCGGGCGTGGAGGCGCCGCCGATCCAGGGGCCGATCTTCGATTCCTCGCAGATCATGGTGCAGGCGGCGCTGCAGCATGCCGGGGTGGCGCTGGCCCCGCCGCTGATGTTCGGGCAGGAGCTTCTGGAGGAACGGCTGGTGCAGCCCTTCGCCACCACGCTGCGCACCGGCAGCTATTGGCTGACCCGGCTGAAGTCGAAGCCGCTGAGCGACGCGATGCAGGCCTTCCGCGGCTGGCTGCTGGCGGAGTGCGCGGGCTGATCCCTACTCCTCGCGGACCGGGAAGACCCGCTTCGCCACCGGCTCCAGCGACAGGCCCTGCACCACGATGCTGAAGGCGACGATGGCGTAGCAGGCGGCCAGGATATGCTCGCGGTAGGGCGTGTCGGGCAGCGAGAGGATCAGCGCCACCGCGATGCCGCCGCGCAGGCCCGCCCAGGTCAGCACCGCCAGCGCCGCCCCCTTGCGCCGCGCTCCCAGGTTCATGGCGAAGGCCGGCGTCAGGCTGAACAGCCGGGCGGCCAGCGCCACCGGGATCGCCAGCAGGGCGGCCAGCAGGTGCGGCCGGTCCCACGCGGTCAGCACCGTCACCTCCAGCCCGACGATCAGGAACAGCAGGGCGTTCAGCACCGCATCCACCATGGTCCAGAAGATCCGCAGATCGCGCCGGCTGCGCTCGCTGCTGACATGGCGGTCGGTGGTGTAGCCGATCAGCAGGCCGGCGACGACCACCGCGATGGGGCCGGAAACCTCCAGCAGCCGGGCAAGCGAGAAGGTGCCGGTGACCAGCGCCAGCGAGATCATCAGCTCCACCGTGCTCTCGTCCACCCGGCGCTTCGCCTCGAAGGCCAGCAGGCCGCAGACGAGGCCGAGCAGCCCACCGCCCACCGCCTCGCGCAGGAAGGCGACCAGGACCTCCTCGCCGCCGATGCGGCCGGTACCGCCGACGGCAAGCTGCAGCAGCAGCGTAAAGGCGACCACGCCCACGCCGTCGTTCAGCAGGCTCTCGCCCGAGATCACCGTGCGCAGCGCACCGGGCACGGGCAACCGCTCCAGAATGCTGGCGACGGCCACCGGGTCGGTGGGCGCGATGGCCGCACCCAGCACGAGACACCAGATCAGCGGCACCCCGGCGCCGATCCGGTCGAAGACGTACCACATGCCGACCCCGACGACGGTGGTGGACAGCACGACGCCGAGCGTGGCCAGCGCCAGGATCGTCCATTTGCGTTTCAGGATCGCCGCCAGATCCTCGTTCACCGCGGCGGCGTAGAGCAGATAGCCCAGCACCCCCTCCAGCAGGACCTTCGGCAGGTTCACCTGGTGCGCGATGTCGCGCAGCCACTCCCCCGCATCGAAGCGCACCGTGACGGCGTCGAGCGCGGTCAGGGCGAGCGCGGTGACGAGCCCCAGCAGGAACAGGGCGATGGTCTGCGGAAGGTGGAGCCAGCGCTGGTTCGCGAAGGCGAACAGCGCGGCGAAGGTCAGCAGGATGGCGACGAGGTCGAAGGGCGAGAGCATCGGCGGCCGTCAGCGGGGGAAGGAGAGCGGGCGGGACGGTCCGGGCGGCCCGCCCGCAGCCTGTCCCGGCGCCGGCGGCCTCAGGCGGCGCGGTTGACCGCCTCCTGGTTCACGACGGACTTGGCGACCATCGACAGGCGCTGGTCGGTGGCCTTCTCCTCGTCCAGGATGACGTGCAGTTCGGCCTGATCGTCGGTCAGGCCCAGCGCCTCGGCATAGGCGGCGGCGGTGCCGTAGGCGGCGATCTCGTAATGCTCGATCTTCTGGGCCGAGGCGATCAGCGCCGCATCGAGCAGCGGCCCCTGCTGCAGCAGCACCATCATCTTTTCCGCCTCGTCGATCAGGCTCGCCATCGCCTGGTCCTGATGGATGTCCGGCTCGTAGCCGTGGCGGTCGAGGATGGCGCGCACCCGGTCGCGCTGCGCCTCCGTCTCGTCGCGGTGGCGCAGCAGGGCCTGCTTCAGCGAGTCATGGCCGGCCCGGCCGGCCATCCGTCCCAGCGCCTCGGCCATGCGGCGTTCGGCATCGAACAGCTCCGACAGCTCGGCGAGATACATGTCCTTGAACGTATTGATCTGCATGGCGGTATCCTCGGTTGCTGGGACGGGGAACGGGCCTCAGGAGCGCGAGGTGGAAACGCGGCCGGCGCCGCCGGTGTCGGAGCCCGTCTCCGCGTCGCGGCCGCCGGAGCCGAGGCCGGCCATGGCCGACGCGCCCGCTCCCGTCGTCCGGGTTCCCGAGGCGCGGTCGGCGCCCGGCCGGCTGGCGCGGATGTCGTTCTGGACATGGCGGACGCCCGGGACGCCCTCCGCGATGTCCTCCGCCCGGCGGCGGGCGTTGCGGCTGTCGACGGTGCCGGACAGGGTGACTTCGCCGCCGCTCACCGTCACCTCGATGTCGGAGGCGTCGACATAGGGGTCCTCGGTCAGGCGGTCGTTGACGTCCTCGCGGATCCGCTCGTCGGGGCGGGTGTAGCCGCGCGGGCCGCGGCCACGGTGGCGGCCCTCCCCGGCATGGATGTTGTCCATGCGGTGCGGCCGCTCGGCATCCTCGTCGCCGAACCAGGCCGACGCCTCGTCGGCCTCGCGGTCCCAGAAGCGCTCGTTCTGGCCGCGCCCGTAGCGGCCGTAGCCGCCGAAGCCGCGGTAGGTCTGGCTGGTGCCGAAGTCCGTGCCGCCGCCGCCGCGGTGCGAGGCCCGGCCGTGACCGCCGAAATCCGAGCCGAAGCGGCCGTAATCCGCCGACCAGTCCTCGCGGCGGCGGTCGGTGCGCTCCATCCGCTGCCGATCGTCCCGCCGGTCGTGGTTGTCTGCCATGGTTGCGCTCCCAATGTCGGGGATTGGTTGGTTGTGCATCGTCCCGGTGCCGGCGGCGGACCCGCTGCCGGGTCGCCGCCGTTGCAGGGGAGAACAGCGGGACACGCGAAGAATCCCGGCCTATCGCCGGATACGCCGAGCAAGAGGGAGGAGCAGGGCATGCTGTTGCGTCAGGACGGCGACGGGGTGATCGCGATTTCCCAGCCGAGCCACGCCTGGCTGGCGGGGCAGCTCGCCCGCGGCTGGGGAAACGCCGCGTTCGAGCGGCCGGCACCCCACGAGGAGGTCTGCCTGGGTGCCGAACTGCACGACATCGGCTGGCTGTCCTGGGAATCCGCGCCGGTCCTGAACCCGGACAGCGGCCTGCCGCAGGATTTCCGCGAGGTTCCGGTCGCCACCCATGTCGACCTCTGGCGGTCCGGCGTGCGGCGGGCGCTGCAGTATGGCCGTTACCCGGCGCTGATCGTCTCCCTGCATGCCGACACCATCTATGGCAGCTACTTCCAGCCCGGGACGGCGTCGGAGGAGGAGCGGGGCCTGGTCCGGGCGTTGCTCGACGAGCAGCACGCCTTCCAGCGGGAGTGCGTGGCGGCCCTGTCGGCCAACCCGCGCCATGCCGGGCGGCTGGGGACGGAGGCGCTGGAGCGCAACCGGCTGCTGGTGGCGGCCGTCGACCTGATGTCGCTGCACATCTGCTGGGGCGTCCGGCAGGAGATCCGCGTGCCGCTGGTGCCGACGATGGGCGAGGGGCGGACCGCGCTGATCCTGCGGTCGCCGGGACAGGATCCCGCGGCCCTGACGGTGTCGCCCTGGCCCTTCGCCGCCGACCGGCTGGAACTGGTGGCGGAGGGGCGCCGGCTGCCCGGCCGCTTCACCGACGAGACGGCGATGCGGCGGGCCCTGGGCGAGGCGGAAACCGCCGTGCTGACCGTCACCCTGTCGCCCGGTTGAGCGGCCGGCTGGAGCATGGCGATAATTTCTACTTTCAAAATAGGAAATAACGCGCCATCATTCCGAAAAAATTGCGTGGATCAACCACCAAGCACCGGAGGAAAGACGCGAAATACAGCCGTTCGCCAGACCGGACTTCGCCTGCCCCTTCCAGCCATCTATCGGCCCGGGGCCGGGCTGTTCCAGGATCGCGGACGCTTCAACCGGCCGGGACCGTCAAAACGGCCGGAATAACAACGTGGCTGAGACGTCGACCTTCGGTGGCTTACCGACGCGGCTTCCCGAGCGCGGATGCGCAGGGGGGCCGCACCGTCGTGCAACGGGAGAGAAGGACAGCCCATGTTGACACCGCATATGCCGAAGCACCGCATCGCCAGACAGCATGTCGCGATCGTCGGCGCCGGCTTCACCGGCAGCATGCTCGCCGCCCACCTGCTGCGCCGCTCCGACCGGCCGACCACCGTCACGCTGATCGAGCGGGCGCCCACCCCCGGCACGGGGCTGGCCTACTCGACGCCGAACAGCGGCCATGTCCTGAACGTGCGCGCCTACAACATGAGCGCCTTTCCGGACGACCCGCGGCATTTCCTGCGCTGGCTGTGGGCGCATGACAGCGACCTGCCGATGCCGCCGAGCGGCCACGCCTTCGTCTCGCGCGCCTGCTACGGCGCCTACATCCGCGACGTGCTGGCCGAGGCGCAGGCCGCGGCCCCGCCGCAGGTGACGCTGAAGCATGTCCAGGGCGAGGTCGTCGACACCGCCGGCACCGGCGACGGCATCAGCCTGCGCCTGTCCAACGGGCTGATCGTCACCGCCGACGTCGCGGCGCTGTGCGTCGGCCACTTCCCGCCCTCGCCGCCGGCCGTCGCGCCGACCGATCTCGTGGCGTCGCACCGCTTCATCGGCGATCCGTGGGACCAGCAGGCGGTCGCCGCCATCGGCCGCGACGACACGGTGCTGATCCTCGGCACCGGCCTGACGATGGTGGACACCGTGCTGTCGCTGGAGGAGCAGGGGCACCGCGGGCGGATCGTCGCGGTGTCGCGCCGCGGCCTGCTGCCCAACCGGCACGAGGAGGTCCGGCCCTACAAGTCCTTCGTCTGTCCGGAGGTGATGCCGCGGACCGTGCTGGACGTGCTGATCGCGCTCAAGGCCGACGTGCGGCGGGCGCAGGACCAGGGCTATGACTGGCGGTCGGCCTTCGACGCGCTGCGGCCCCACCACCACCGCATCTGGAAGCATCTGCCGCTGGAGGAGCGTCGGCGGTTCCTGCGCCATGCCCGGCCGTTCTGGGAGGTGCACCGGCACCGGATGGCGCCGGAGGTGGCGGACCGGATCGCGGCGGCGCTGGCCTCCGGCCGGCTGTCGGTGCGGGCCGGGCGCATCCGCTCGCTCGCCCTGACCGGGGACGGGGTGGAGGTGGCGGTGCAGCCGCGGCGGTCGGGGGACGGGCGCTGGGTGATGACCGTCGGGGCGATGATCAACGCCGCCGGCCCGGAATGCGACTATGAGCGGGTGCGCCATCCGCTGGTGCGCTCGCTGCTCGACCGCGGGCTGGCCCGGCCGGACGAGCTGCGGCTGGGTCTGGACGTGACGGAGGAGGGGGCGGTGATCGACGCCGCCGGCCGCGCGTCCGAGCGGCTGTTCGCCTTCGGCCCGGTGGCGAAGGCGCCCTTCTGGGAGATGACCGCGGTTCCCGAACTGCGCTCGCAGTGCGCGGCGGCGGCGGAGCGGCTGGCCGCCCGTTCCGCCCTGGCCCCGGGGGCGTCCCTGACAGGAGTCGCGGGGACCGGAGTCGGAGGAACTCCGGGCGCCCCGCATGTGCAGGGGCCTGCCTGACCTCCCGCGAGCCCGCTCAGGCCGCCAGCGGACGGAAGCGGAGCGGCCGGCGGGCGAGGGCGGAGTTGCTGTAGCCGGCGACGGTGGTGATCTCCGCCCCGACCCAGTCGGGCAGGGGAAAGACCGTCTCGGGGTGCGGCAGCTCGATCTCGGCGATGACCAGCCCGCGGTTGTCGCCGTGGAAGACATCGATCTCCCACAGGAAACCGAAGTGATCGATGCGGTGCCGGGTCTTGATGATGAGGCTGCCGGTGCAGGCCTCGTTGATCAGGCGGAGCGCCGTCTCGATCGGCAGTTCGCGCTCCACCTCGGTCCGGCAGCAGCCGCATTTGCGGCTCTTCTTGGTGAGGAAGGCTCGTCCGCCGGCAACGCGCACCCGTGCGGTGCTGCCGTTGCGGGCGGGCAGATAGCCCTGGACGATTCGCTCCCCCGGCCGCAGCAGTCCTGCGGGCAACGACCCGCGGACCAGGAAGCGGCGTTCGATCTCCTGGGGCATGGCTCCCGGCCTCTGCTCAGTACCGGTCTCGGCCACCGGCGAGGCGAAGGGTATCACCGCGGGAAATCATCGCAAGCGGAACACGGGTGCAGCCGCGAACAGCCCAGCCATGCAGGAATTGCCTTGATAACCCTTTATCGTGGGGGGTGCGCGCTGCGGAGCGCCGCAGTGCGGGTCCCCCGAAAGGCGTTATTCGATCGGCGGTAGCGACGGCGCCGCGGGCTCAATCCACCTTGGCGTGGGCGATCGCCTCGCGGACGCTGACGCCCTTGCGCAGGATGTTGTCCACCGCGCGGCCCTGCACGTACTTGATGCCGACCTTGTGCGCGTAGACGAGGCTGGCGACGCTGTCGCAGCGCGCCAGGATGAACTTGCAGCGGTCCTGCTCGGCGATGCGGTCGCGGAAGAACTTCTCGAAGGTCGGGTCCATCTCCAGCATCTCGTTGGACCAGAAGATCTTCGCATAGTCGGCGTTCAGGTATTCCAGGTCGAAGTTGGTGACCCAGAAGGGGTTGAGCCCGTCCACCGCGATCTGGTAGCGGCGGTCCTGCGCGAACTCCACCACCTCGTTGAACAGGGGCAGGTTCTCGATCAGGTCGCCCTTGGAGACCTCAAGCACCACCTGGCCGCGGAAGTCGATCGGCAGCCGCTCGTCGAACTTCACGAAGCCGGTGGAGATGACGGTGGACAGGTTGATGTTGATGCCGATCCGCCGCCCGCGCATGAAGCTGAGGCCGTGGTTCAGCGCCCGCAGCACCGACTGGTCGAGGTTGGCGGTGAAGTAGTTGAACAGCCACTTGTTGGCCGTGATGTCGTAATCCGGGCAGAGCCGTTCCTGCAGCAGCTTGATGGAGATGTAGAGCTCGAAATACTCCATCTCGTCCGGGCCGCCGCCGGCGCTGCCGATGTTGGCGACCGCCTGGTTGAACAGGAAGGGCGACAGGTCGAACATCTGCATCGAGCGTTCGAGCTTGCCCAGTTCCTCCAGCGTGATCGGCGGCTTGGTCTCGGTGGAGCCGATGCCGGTCTCGCTCGCCTGCAATTCCTCGATGAAGCGGATGACGTTGATGAAGTTCAACGCCAGTTCCATGATGGAATAGAGCGAGTATTCCTTGTAGGGGTTGGCGCCGGTCAGCGTCGTCTTCGACAGGAAGACCTGTTCCAGCTTCTGGCAGACGTCGGTGACGCCGGTCAGCTTCAGGCCCTTGTAGAGGACGATGACGTCACCGTTGGAGATGTTGAAGGACTGCAGGTAGGAGGCCTTGGTCCCCAGTTCCTGGATGATGGTGCGGACCATCATCTGGCTGGCCGGATCCTTGTCCTTCAGCAGGGACAGGTGCATGTGGATCAGCCGCATGCCCTGCAGCTCGTTCTTGGCGGAGCGCAGCAGGTTCAGCAGCTTGTCGTTGTCGAACTCGGGCTTCTGGTCCTTGGCGGCGGCAACGGCGGCCTGCTTCTCCATGGAAGACAGGCGGACCCGGTCACGACCCATCGGTGGCTTGCCGCCGAACCTGCTCATACGCGCATTCCCCCAAGCGGACCCTCTCCCCCGGCAGCCACCCGACGGCAAGGAATCGGTCGTACGCTGTCTTTGTGCCAACCTTCTATTAAAATGCCTTAAGGCGTGGTTAACAGCGAGAATATCCCCGCCGCACGGCTAAGCTATGTTGCATCCGCGCGGGGTTCTGCGACCGATAACGCCGGACGGTCAAGACTCCGCGCCGTCGGTGATTGCCGGCTGCGCCGCCGCCGCCGCGGGGGAGGCGGCGCCCGGCACCGGCATGATGCGGACGCGACGGTTCGCCACAGCCAGCCCGATCCGCCCGTGTTTCAGGGCAAGCGCGTCCTCGCCGAACAGCTCGCGGCGCCAGCCGTGCAGGGCCGCGACCGGCGCGTCGTCGTCGGCCGCCAGCGCTTCCAGATCGGCGGAAGACGCGACGAGTTTTGCGGCAACATTATTCTCGTCGCACTTCATCTTCAGCAGGACGCGCAGCAATTCTGTGATCGGCTGCAGGCCGGGCGGCGGCTCCTCCCGCGGCTCGACGCGCGGCAGCTCGGAGTCCGGCAGGTCCAGGCCGGCCTGGACGGCGGCGAGGATGTCGGCCCCCTGCCGCCCCTCCGCCACGCCGCGGCCCATGCCGCGGGTGCGGGCGAGGTCGTCGACGGTGGCCGGCGCATGGGCGGCGATCTCCAGCAGCGCCTCGTCCCGCAGGACGCGCGAGCGCGGCAGGTCGCGGCGCTGCGCCTCGCGCTCGCGCCAGGCGGCGAGCTCGCGCAGGATGGCCATGAAGCGCGGCTTGTTGGTGCGCACCTTCAGCCGCTGCCAGGAGGTCTCCGGATCGACCTGATAGGTCGCCGGGTCGGTCAGCACCGCCATCTCCTCCTCCAGCCAGTGGGCGCGGCCGGTGCGGGCGAGGCGGCGCTTCAGCTTCTCGTAGGCCGGGCGCAGGTGGGTGACGTCGGACAGCGCGTAGGTGAGCTGCCGCTCGGTCAGCGGGCGCTGCGACCAGTCGGTGAAGCGGCTGGACTTGTCGATGCGCGCGCCGGCCAGCTTGGTGACCAGCGTCTCGTACCCGACGCTCTCGCCGAAGCCGCAGACCATGGCGGCGACCTGGGTGTCGAACAGCGGGTTGGGAATCCTCCCCGACAGGTGCCAGAAGATCTCCACGTCCTGGCGGGCGGCGTGGAACACCTTGAGGATGGAGGAATCGGCCATCAGGTCGAACAGCGGCGTCAGGTCCATGCCCTCCGCCAGGGGATCGATGGCGACCGCGCGGTCCGGACCGCCGACCTGGACGAGGCAGAGCTGCGGCCAGTAGGTCTTCTCGCGCAGGAATTCGGTGTCGACGGTGATGTACTCGGCCCCGGCCAGCGAGCGGCAGAAGGCCTCAAGGGCGTCGGTCGTGGTGATCAGTGTCATGCGTGCTTCATACACGACCGGCGTCCGCCATGAAAGTGCGCCCTTGGGAGCGGGAGGCAGCCGTTCCCGGCAGGATGGCGGCTTGACAATCCGCCTCGTCCGGTGTGGTGTGTCGGACCCGATTCCATCGCCGCAATACGACCTGATTCAAGGTGTTTCGACCCATGCACCCCTACCGCACGCACACCTGCGGCCAGCTTCGTGAAGAGAATGCCGGCGAGACCGCCCGCCTGTCGGGCTGGATCCACCGCAAGCGCGACCATGGTCAGCTGATGTTCATCGACCTGCGCGACCATTACGGTCTGACGCAGTGCGTGGTCGACACCTCCAATCCCGCCTTCAAGGTGGCCGAGCGGCTGAAGCTGGAATCGGTCATCACCGTGACCGGCAAGATCGTCAAGCGCACCGCCGAGACGATCAACGACAAGCTGCCCACCGGCCGGATCGAGCTGCAGATCGCCGACCTGACGGTCCAGAGCGAGGCCGAGCAGATCCCGCTGCAGGTCAACCAGGACACCGACGCCGGCGAGGACGTGCGCCTGCGCTACCGCTTCCTCGACCTGCGCCGCGAGCGGCTGCACGAGAACATCCTGCTGCGCTCGAAGGTCATCGCGTCGGTCCGCCGCCGCATGATCGACCAGGGCTTCACCGAGTTCCAGACGCCGATCCTCACCGCCTCCTCGCCGGAGGGGGCCCGCGACTATCTGGTGCCGAGCCGCAACCACCCCGGCAAGTTCTACGCGCTGCCGCAGGCTCCGCAGCAGTTCAAGCAGCTGCTGATGGTGGCGGGCTTCGACCGCTACTTCCAGATCGCCCCCTGCTTCCGCGACGAGGACGCCCGCGCCGACCGAAGCCCGGGCGAGTTCTACCAGCTCGACTTCGAGATGTCCTACGTCACGCAGGAGGACGTCTTCGCCGCCATCGAGCCGGTGCTGTTCGGCATCTTCGACGAGTTCGGCGGCTTCCGCCGCGAGTCCCGGCCGGTCATCGACCAGCCGCCGTTCCGCCGCATCAGCTTCGCCGAGTCGATGCTGAAGTACGGCAACGACAAGCCGGACCTGCGCAACCCCCTGGTCATCACCGACGTGACCGAGGTGTTCAAGCGCGACGACGTCGAGTTCCGCGCCTTCAAGCAGACCATCGAGAAGGGCGGCGTCGTGCGCGCCATCCGCGCCCCGCAGGTCGCCGACCGGCCGCGCAGCTTCTTCGACAAGCTGAACGACTGGGCGCGCGGGCTGGGCGCCCCCGGCCTCGGCTACATCGTCTTCGAGGCCGCCGGCGGCAAGGGCCCGATCGCCAAGTTCGTGCCGGAGGCCGCCCAGGCGGCGCTGCGCGAGCTGGTCGGGCTGGAGAACGGCGACGCGGTCTTCTTCGTCTGCGACCAGCCGGCCGCCGCGGCCAAGCTGGCCGGCTTCGCCCGCACCCGCATCGGCGAGGAGCTGGACCTGATCGAGAAGAACGCCTTCCGCTTCTGCTGGATCGTCGACTTCCCGATGTACGAGCTGGACGAGGAGACCGGCAAGGTCGTGTTCAGCCACAACCCGTTCTCCATGCCGCAGGGCGGCCTGGAGGCGCTGACCACGATGAACCCGCTCGACATCAAGGCCTACCAGTACGACATCGTCTGCAACGGCGTGGAGCTGTCGTCGGGCGCCATCCGGAACCATCTGCCGGAGGTGATGTACAAGGCCTTCGAGATCGCCGGCTATCCGCCGGAGGAGCTGGAGGCCCGCTTCGGCGGCATGCTGAGCGCGTTCAAGCTGGGCGCCCCGCCGCACGGCGGCTCGGCCCCGGGCATCGACCGCATCGTGATGCTGCTGGCCGACGAGCCGAACATCCGCGAGGTCATCGCCTTCCCGCTGAACCAGCGCGCCGAGGACCTGCTGATGCAGGCGCCGGCCCCGGTCGACACCACGCGCCTGCGCGAGCTGCACATCAAGCTCGACCTGCCCAAGCCGAAGGTCGCGGCGCCCGAGGCCCCCAAGGCGCAGTAACGCGCCGTCCGGGACGCCTCCGCAACGAACAAAGCCCCTCTTCCGTCGGGAAGAGGGGCTTTTCGCTTGACGGTGCGGGGCGCCTGCGCCGGGACCGCCGGCGGACCGCCGCGGCCCCGGGACGGCCGCCGTCAGGCCGCGGCGACGTCGGCCGGCGGCGTCGGGGCGGTGACGAGACGGTAGTGGCTGGGATCGGCCAGGACGAGGCAGCTCAACGTCTTGGTATCGCCCTCGTCCTCCGTGCTGACGACGCGGGCGTGCGGCAGGCCCAGCAGCATGAGAGTTTCCCGTACCCGCCACGACCGGTGGTTGCCCGGACTGACCGACTGATATACCTGACCGACCTGAACGCTTCGCTTACGCATGACCATGATCCTCCCGATACCGTCCGCTACCAGATTTTCCGGCGTCCCGTCCAGGGACCTTTGACGCGCCGGTTGTTTTGTCTCAAACGGCAGGGGCGCGGCGGCCCCGGCAGCCGGATCATCAGCAGCCGGATCATCAGCAGCCGGGCTTCGGCAGGACCTCCAGCTTCTCCAGCACGGCCTTCACGGTGAAATCGCCGTAGTCGATCTGCATCGACTCGGCGACACCGTTCTGCAGCAGGCGCAGGCTCATCTCGTATTCCGGCTGGGAGGCCTCGCTCTGGGTGGGGAAGAAGGCCATGCGCACCGGCCAGGCCGTCTTGTCGCGCAGCAGCGGCTGTTCCGCCCCCTCCTTGGCCGGGCCGCCCTGGCCGATGACGGTGGAAACCTCGGTCGGCCCCTCGGCGTCGGCCCCGTCGAAGATGGTGCGGGTGAAGAAGCGCTCGCCCGCGCGGGCATGGTCGAGGATCGCCAGCGTGTGGGCGGTGGGGAACATGGTGCCCTCGGGCAGCGCCATGTCCTGCTCGCCGGGCTTGGTGAAATGGGCGGAGCCGGTGCCGCCGGCCTTCGCCAGCGTCGCCTCGCCCCGCACGTCGTCGTCGACCTCGCCGTTGATCAGCTTGCGGACGTTGAAGCGGTAGCGCAGCCCGTCCTTGGCCTCCCAGGTCGTGTAGTTGGTGTTCATGGTCATCTCTTCGCCCTCGGTGTAGGCGAAGCGGAGCTGGAAGCGCTGCTCGGTCGTCCAGCCGTCGCAGGCGTCGGCCCATTCGAACATCATGCGGCCGCGGACGTCGCTGACCTTCGAGCTGTTGCGGGCGGACTGCAGCGACATCTTGTAGATCGCCCGGTGCGGCAGGATCTCGGCGGCGGCATCGGCGGACCGCGCGGTCGGAACGGTGCCCACGGTCAGCAGGAGCGCGCCGGTCACCGCGCAGAGGACGGATCGGGCGACGGAGCGGCGGTTCGACAAGGGAAGGATCCACAGGTGATTGTCGGTTCGCAATAGATTATGGGTGTTTTCGCCGTGGACCGGAAGGGCTGCCGCCAAGACCCCGCCAACCCGGCGGTCATATGTGGGAGGGAGACAACAGATGGCTCAAACGCTTGACGGCGGCCGGCCGGTGCTGGTGCTGACGCGCCGTCTGCCGGACGCGGTGGAGCAACGCGCCGCCCGCGATTACGTGGTACGCGCCAATCCCGAGGACCGGCCGCTGTCGCCGGCCGACCTGGCGGAGCGGGCGCAGGGCGCCGTCGCCGTCCTCTGCGCCGCTTGCGACCGGATGGACGCCGCGGCCATCGCGGCGCTGCCCGGCTCGGTCCGCATCCTCGCCACCTTCTCGGTCGGCACCGACCATATCGATCTGGCAGCGGCGGCGGCGCGCGGGCTGATCGTCGCCAACACGCCCGGCGTGCTGACCGACGCCACCGCCGACATCGCGCTCCTGCTGATGCTGGGCGCCGCCCGCCGCGCCTCGGAAGGGGAGCGGATGGTGCGCGACGGCGCCTGGACCGGCTGGACGCCGACCCAGCTCCTCGGCACCCATCTCGGCGGCAAGCGGCTGGGCATCCTCGGCATGGGGCGGATCGGGCAGGCGGTCGCCCGCCGGGCGCGCGCCTTCGGCATGACCATCCATTACAGCAACCGCCGGCGCCTGCCGCCGGACCAGGAGGACGGCGCAGTCTTCCATGCCGACCCGGAGGAGCTGCTCCCGGTCAGCGACTTCCTGTCGCTGCATTTCCCCGCGACGGCGGAGACCCGCCACTGGCTGAACGCGGAGCGCATCGCGCGGCTGCCGCGGGGCGCCATCCTCGTCAACACCGCCCGCGGAACGGTGGTGGACGACCGGGCAGTGATTGCCGCCCTGCGCAGCGGGCAGCTTGCCGCCGCCGGCCTCGACGTCTTCGAGGGGGAGCCGGACCTGCATCCGGACTACCGCGGCGTGTCCAACGCCGTCCTGCTGCCCCATCTGGGAAGCGCCACGGTGGAGACGCGCAACGCCATGGGTTTCAAGGCCTTGGACAATATCGACGCGCTGGTCGCCGGACGCGAGCCGCCGGACCGGGTCGTCTGACCGGGACCGGGTCGCTTTTTCCCGGCAGCCCGTTCCCCGGTCGGGAAGATGCTGCCGGGCGGGCGGGGAGGCCGGGAAAAAACTTCCGCCCCGAAGGACCGGATATCGGGGCGAATCCTGATCGGCGGTCATTGGCACGCGGCTTGCTGAGGACTGGACGAAGAGTTCCGTTCTTCAGTCGAGGAGCCGATCCATGAATGCCATGGCTGCCGTCATGAATGCCAAAGCCCAATCCGACGCGACCCCCGCGTTCGGCGGTAATGGCTGGACTCCGGTTGCGCTGGCGTCGCGTGTCGGTCTGTTGCGGGGGACCGAGAGCTATCTGCTCGACGAGACCGTCGCAATGCTGGCCGAGGCGAAGGAGACGATCGCGCAGCAGCAGGAGCGCATCGCCTATCTCGAAAGCCTGACCATGACCGACGAGCTGACCGGCCTGCTGAACCGGCGCGGATTCTACAGCCATTTCCGGCGCGAGCTGGCGTCGGCGCGGCGCAGCGGCTCGGCCGGCGGCATGCTGGTGATGATCGACCTGGACGGGTTCAAGGCCATCAACGACACCCATGGCCATCTCGCCGGCGACAGCTATCTGCGGCAGGTGGCGCGGGTGATCGTGTCGCATGTCCGGCAGGAGGATGTGGTCGCCCGGCTGGGCGGCGACGAGTTCGCCGTGCTGCTGACCAACACCGACGTGCAGACCGGCCTCGCCCGTGCCCGCCAGCTCATGAGGATCGCCGACGCCCAGGTGGTGGAGTGGGGCGGCCACAGCCTGCCGGTCCGCTTTTCCATCGGGACCCAGCCCTACGGCGCCGAGGACAACGAGGACGAGGTGATCCGGCGCGCCGACGCCATGATGTACGGCAACAAGGGCGCCCGGCGGCGGAGCAGCCGCAAGGTGACGCCGCTGCCGGCGGTCAAGCGCCTCGCCGGCATGCCGGAAGCCGCCCATTGCCGGCCGGCCCGGCGCCAGCGCACCGGCTGAGGCGGGAAGATCCGGCCGGCAGGCAGGACAGCCTGTCGCACCGGGCCCGCCCGGACTTGACCGTCGGTTGCGCGGACGGGCACTCTTGCATGGGCCGGACGCACCGTGTGCGGCCTCGTCCGATCCCTGGTCCTGTGGAATCCCTGCCCGAATGCCTCCGGCCGTCGCGCCCCCATCGATCCTGACCCGGCGGACCGAGCCGGACATCTGCGCCCGCGAACCCATCCATGTTCCGGGCAGCATCCAGCCGCTGGGCGCGCTGCTCGCCTTCGGTCCCGAAGACGGCCGCATCCTCGTCTGCAGCGCCAACTGCGCCGCCTTCCTCGGCGTGGCGCCGGAGGATCTGCTGGGCCGCGGCGCGGCGGCGGCCGGGCTCGCCGGCCTCGACGGGCTGATCCGCGACTTGGCCGGTCTTCCCGCCGGGCAGCGCGGGCAGGGGGTGCACGCCACCCTGCACGCGGCCGGCGGCGAACCGCTCGCCGCCATGCTGCACGAGCATGCCGGGCGGCTGATCCTGGAACTGGAGCGGCCGACTCCGGAGCGGCAGGGCTGGCTGGAGGCGGAACTGCACAACCGCCTCGCCCGCGACCTCAACGCGCTGCGCGACGCCCCGACCTTCGAGGATCTCGGTGCCCGCGCGGCCGCGGCGGTGCGGCGCCTGACCGGGCTGGAGCGCGTTCTGGTCTACCGCTTCGACGCGGCGGGCGACGGCGACGTGGTGGCCGAGGACAAGGTCGCCGACTGGGACCAGTCCTTCCTGGGCTTCCGCTTTCCGGCCTCCGACATTCCCTCCCAGGCGCGGGCGCTCTATGCGCTGAGCCGAATCCGTGCGGTGGCCGACCGCGACGCCGTGCCGGTGCCGCTGCTGGCCGCGCCGGGGACGGAGGGCGACCGGCCGCTGGACCTCACCTTCGCGCAGCTCCGCAGCCTGTCGCCGGTCCATCTCGACTATCACCGCAACATGGGGGTCAACGGCTCGCTGTCCGTGTCGATCATGAAGGGCGGCGTGCTCTGGGGGCTGATCGTCGGCCACCACCGCCGGCCGCATGCCATCGGGCCGGCGGAGCGGGTGCTGACCGGCGTGGTGGCGGACGCCTTCAGCCTGGGGCTGGAGGCGACCGAGAGCGCGGTCGAGCGGGCGGCGCGGGCCGAGCATGTGGCGCTGCATGCCCGGCTGCTGGAGCAGATCGCCGGGGCGGACAATTTCGTCGACGCCATCACCCGCGGGCCGGTGACGCTGACCGACCTGTTCTATGCCTCCAGCGGCGCCGCCGTGGTGGACGGGGAGAAGGTCGTTACGCTGGGCGACGCACCGCCGCAGGGCGCGCTGAAGCCGCTGGTCGCGTGGCTGCGGGCCGCGGTGCGCGAGGACGTCTACGCCACCGACTGCCTCAGCGCCGTCTTCCCGTCCTTCGCCGCCTTCACCGACCGGGCGAGCGGCCTGCTCGTCCTGTTCCTCGGCGAGAACCGCCAGCACGCCATCCTGTGGTTCCGGCCCGAGCTGCCGCGCACCATCGCCTGGGGCGGCGACCCCAACAAGCCGCTCGATCCGCAAAACCCGACGCTGGTCCTGCCGCGCCAGTCCTTCGAGCGCTGGCTGGAGGTGAAGCGCGGCCACTCGCGGCCCTGGCCCGCCTGGAAGCTGGAGATCGCGCGCAGCCTGCGCGCCGCCCTGACCGACGTGATCCTGCGCCAGCTTCGCCGCGACGCCGATCTGCAGGCGGAGATGCTGCGCGCCAACCGGGCCAAGTCGGACTTCCTGTCCAACATGAGCCACGAGCTGCGCACGCCGCTGAACGCCGTCATCGGCTATTCGGAGCTGCTGCTGGAGTCGCTGTCCGGGACGCTGAGCGACCGGCAGCGCGCCTCGATGCAGAGCATCGCGGTGGCCGGCCGCCACCTGCTCGACCTCGTGAACGACATCCTCGACCTGTCGAAGATCGAAGCCGGCCGGTTCGAGCTGGCGGAGGAGACGATCGACCTGGTGGAGACGATCGGGCAGATCCATGCGACCGTCGAGCGTTCGCTGGGCGACGGCGGCCTGCGGTTCGAGGCCGTGCTGCCGTCCCCCGGCCCCCGGCTTCTCGGCGACGCCAAGGCGGTGCGGCAGATGCTGCTGAACCTCGTCACCAATGCCATCACCCACACGCCGGCCGGCGGCCGCATCCTGGTGTCGGTGGCCGTGGAGGCGGACGGGCTGGACGTCGCCGTCGAGGATACCGGGATCGGCATCGCGCCGGAGCATCAGGCGCTGGTGTTCGAGCCCTTCCGCCAGGTCGCCGGGGCGGGGGCGCCGCGCCGCGGCCAGGGGGGCGGCACCGGCCTCGGCCTGCCGATCGTGCGGTCGCTGGTCGAGGCGCATGGCGGACGCATCTCGCTCAGCAGCGAAGCGGGGAGGGGCTGCCGCTTCGTCCTGCATTTCCCGGCCGGGCGTGTCGTCCAGGCTCCGTTGCATATTTAGGGTTGCGGATTGGAAATCCACGGCTGTGGATTCTGCGGAAGTAGGCGGTGCGAGGCATTCTTATCTGTTGTGAGATCATCTGTCGCGACGCTGTCCGGCCTTTCGCTTTTCTTTCCAGGCGGCGCCGAATGTGGTAACGACAATTTAACCGTCAACCCGTAAGAGGGTTGAAAGGCTTATCATTCGCCCGGCCGTCCGGTCCGCGGCACGATGCGGTCAATCGGGCGGAGGGACGCCCGGGGAGGTTTCCATGCCTGAGGAAGCGGGCGGCCCTGGGATGCAGCTCACTGGTGGTGACGGCGGTTCCAAGGCGTCAAAGACCGTCCTCATCGTCGAGGACAACGAGCTGAACATGAAGCTCTTCCACGACCTGCTGGAGGCGCACGGCTACGGCACGCTGCAGACCCGCGACGGGATGGAGGCGATGACCATGGCGCGGCGCCACCGCCCGGACCTGATCCTGATGGACATCCAGTTGCCGGAGGTTTCCGGTCTGGAAGTCACCCGCTGGCTGAAGGACGATGCGGAGCTGCGGTCGATCCCGGTGATCGCGGTGACCGCCTTCGCCATGAAGGGGGACGAGGAGAAGATCCGGCAGGGCGGGTGCGAGGATTACATCGCCAAGCCGATCTCGGTTGCCAGATTTCTGGAAACGGTACAGAAGTTCTTGAATTGACAGCGGTTTCCTGGTCGTCCACGGAATCGGATCAGAGTTCTAGATGTCCGCGCGTGTCCTAGTCGTCGATGATGTCCTGCCGAACGTGAAGCTGCTCGCGGCAAAGCTGACGCGCGAGTACTTCAACGTGATCACGGCCTTCAACGGGCCGGAGGCGCTGGACCTGATCAACCGCGAGGCGCCGGACATCGTTCTGCTGGACGTGATGATGCCGGGCATGGACGGTTTCGAGGTGTGCGAGCGCATCCGCTCCAACCCCGCCACCATGCACATCCCGGTCATCATGGTGACCGCCCTGTCGGACGTGGCCGACCGCGTGCGCGGGCTGGAGGCGGGGGCCGACGATTTCCTGACCAAGCCGGTCAACGACATCGCCCTGTTCGCCCGGGTGCGCTCTCTGGTCCGGCTGAAGATGATGATGGACGAGTGGCGGCTGCGCGAATCGACCTCCGGCCAGTTCGGGGTGATCGAGCGCAGCGGCTCGCTGCTCAACGAATCCTATGAGCGCGCCCGCGTCCTGATCCTGGAGGATTCGGCCCTCGACCTCGAGAAGGTGGCGGAGACGCTGGAGCGCGACCATCACGAGGTGCTGTCCTCCGACAGTTGCGCCAAGGCGCTGGAGCAGGCGCTGAACACCGAGCTGGACCTTGTCGTCATCAGCCTGACGCTGATGAACGAGGATGGGCTGCGGCTGTGCTCCCAGCTCCGCTCGCACGAGCGGACCCGGCAGGTGCCGATCCTGCTGATGGTGGACGAGGGCGATCTGAACCATGTCGCCAAGGGGCTTGACCTCGGCGCCAACGACTATGTGATCAAGCCGATCGACCGGAACGAGATGCTGGCCCGCGCCCGCACCCAGATCCGGCGCAAGCGCTACCAGGAACGGCTCCGCTCCAACTACGAGCACAGCCTGTCGATGGCGCTGACCGACAGCCTGACCGGCGTCTTCAACCGCCGCTATGTCAACGCGCATCTGCCGCGGCTGCTGGAACGGGCGATCGACAGCCACAAGCCGGTGTCGGTGCTGATGTTCGACATCGACCACTTCAAGGTGGTCAACGACAGCTACGGCCATTCGGTGGGCGACGAGGTGCTGCGCGAGGTGTCCGCCCGCGCCAGCCGCAACCTGCGCACCTTCGACCTGGTCGCCCGGCTGGGCGGCGAGGAGTTCGTGGTCATCCTGCCGGACACCGACGGCGAAGCCGCCCTGATCGTCGCCGAGCGGCTGCGTCACCGCATCGCCGAGACGCCGTTCGCCGTGTCGGCGGAGGTCGGGCAGATCAACGTCACCGTCTCGATCGGCATCTCGGTCGGCGGCCGGCTGGGCGACACGGCCGAGGGGCTGATCCGCCGGGCCGACGACGCGCTCTACGAAGCCAAGCGGCTGGGGCGCAACTGCGTCGTCGCCGACGCCCGTGCGGAGATCGAAGGGTAGGGCGGCCCCGGCCCGGCGCGCCCGGCCTTGTGACGTCACCGGGACGTGAAGCATCAAGAAAAACGAGACGTGAAGCGTCAGAAACGAAAAGGCCGCCCGTGAAAGGCGGCCTTTTCGTTTGCCGGTGCTCCGGAAGCCTTACTTGATCTTGGCTTCCTTGAACTCCACGTGCTTGCGCGCCACCGGGTCGTACTTGCGGAACGACAGCTTCTCGGTGGTCTTCTTCGGGTTCTTCTTCTTCACGTAGAAGAAACCGGTATCGGCCGTGCTCACCAGCTTGATGAGGACGGTGTTCTGCTTGGCCATGATCTCAATCCCGACAAAAAATCCGTGACCCGCCAGCCCGGCGGGGCGGCGTCGTGACGCGTGAACATACCGTTTGCCGCCGCCATGTCAAGTGTGAAGAACCCGCCGGCGGGGACAAGATCGTGTCACGATCGGGGCCCCGGACGCAATAGAGCCCGCTATAGGCGACTCAACGCTCCGCCACCGTGTTGACGACGGAAAGAGCGGCGGCCCGCTGGTAAAGACCCGGTTCGGCCAACAGCATCAGCGCGACTTTGAGGTCCAGTTCCGGTTCATGTTCCTTCCAGGGGCAGGTCTCGCGCAGGCGGGCCAGCGCCTGTTCGTCATCGGCCGCGCGGGCGCGCCAGCCGACGAGCTGCGACATGGAGATGGCGCGGCCGTTGCGCAGGTCGGACAGCAGGGCGGCGGCATCCTCCTGCCCGGCGCGGCTGGTGCAGATGGTCGGCTGCACGCCCTGGCGGTGCAGGGTATAGCCGGCGGGGGTGTAGATCCGGCTCCAGGTCAGGAACAGCTCGCCGTCGTTCGGCAGGCGGGTCACCGTCTGGACGCTGCCCTTGCCGTAGGAGGAGGCGCCGACCACCACCGCCCGCCCGGAATCCTGCAGGGCGGCGGCGACGACCTCCGCCGAGGAGGCGGAGCGGCCGTCGACCAGCACGACCAGCGGCTGCCCGTCGATGATGTCGTCCGGCGTCGCCTCGATGCGCTGGCGGCTGTCGGGATGGCGTCCCTCGGTCGAGATGATCCGGCCGCGCCGCATGAAGAGGTCGGCCACCGCGACCGCCTGGTCGAGCAGGCCGCCGGGATTGCCGCGCAGGTCGAGCACATAGCCGCGCAGGCCGGCCTTGCCGGCACCCTGGCGCAGCGAGGCGACCGAGTCCCGCAGGGTGGAGGCGGTGGTGGCGTTGAAGCGGTCGACCTTCAGCACGCCGACCTGATCGACCGCCGAGGCGCTGACGGTGCCGGGAACCACGCGCTCGCGCCGCACCGGGATGCGCCGCGGGGCGGAGCCGTCGCGCGCCAGCGTGACCGTTACGACCGAGCCGGTGGGGCCGCGCAGCCGGTCGCGCATCTCGCCCTCGCCCAGCCGGGTGGTCAGGTCGCCGTCGATGGCGAGGAGCTGGTCGCCGTCGCGGACGCCGGAGCGGTCGGCCGGGCCGCGCGGCAGCACGTCGCGGATCAGGGTGCGGCCGTTGACGATCTCCAGCGAGATGCCGATGCCGCCATAGCCTTCGCGCTGCGCCCGCTCGGTGGTGGCGCGCTGCAGTCCGGTATAGCGGGAATAGCCGTCGAGGCCGCTGGTCACGCCGTCGAAGACGACCTGGTAGATGCGCTCCGGCGTCGCCTGGCCGAGGACGGGGGCGTAGAGCCGCGCCCGGTCGATCACGCGGGTGGTGAGGGCGGCCCAGGCGCCGGGGTCGTTGCCGGCGGCGGCGCCGAACTCGGCGGTCAGGGTGCCGGACACGTACAGGCGTACGGTGGAACCGTCGCGCTCCACCTTCACGCTGGGGTCGATGCCGGTCAGGCCCTTGAGCCCGTCGAGCGCGAGCTGGTCGATGGCGACGGGGAGCAGGTACACCTCGGCGATCTTGCCGAAGCCGACGCTGAACACCTGCTCGCTGACGAAGGACGGGGCGGCGGCGAAAGCGCGGGACGGCTCGCCCGATGCCGTACCGAAGGCGAGGAAGGCGACCGCCAGCGGGGCGGCCACACAGCGCCGCAGGGCGGCGCGCAGCGAGGCGTGGCGATCACTCATGGCCATGGAAGAGAACCCGCGGCCTCCTTCCCTCTGTCGGGATCGGAAGGGATTGACCCGATCCCATATAGGTAAGGAATAGCACCTTGGTTCGCACCGCGAGCGGGACAAAAAGCAGGGAAGCCGGGCTTTGTTGCGAAATTCGACCACTGTGTCCTAGCGGCCACGCCTGCGCTTCCGCCGCCCTGAGTCCGGGCCACCGGGGTGGTCGCCGCCACTGTGGCCGATCTGCAACGTTGGGTCCGCCTGCCCCTCCCGGTGCAGCACCAGCAGCGTGCTTCCGGTGATCGGGTCGGCCTCGACCAGCGTCACCGTCACGGCGCCGCCGAGGCGGAACGTACGGCCGTGCCGCTGGCCGACCAGCGTATGCGCGGCCTCGTCATGCTCGTACCGGTCGTCGGGCAGGGTGCTGGCGGGCACCAGCCCGTCGGCGCCGCTCTCGTCCAGCCGGACGAACAGCCCGAAGCGGGAGACGCCGCTGATCCGGCCGCTGAAGGTACAGCCGACGCGGTCGGCCAGGAAGGCGGCGGTGAAGCGGTCCACCGCGTCGCGCTCCGCCGCCGCGGCCCGGCGTTCGGTCTTGGAGATGTGCTCGCCGATCTCCTCCAGCTTCGCCATCGCCGCGTCGTCCAGCCCGCCGACGCCGAGACTGTGGGCGCGGATCAGGGCGCGGTGGACGATCAGGTCGGCGTAGCGGCGGATCGGCGAGGTGAAGTGGGCATAGCGGGTCAGCGCCAGCCCGAAATGCCCGATGTTGCCCGGGGCATATTCGGCCTGTGCCTGGGTGCGCAGCACCACCTCGCTCACCAGATGGCTGTCGGACGTGCCGGCGGTGCGCTCCAGCAGCCGCGTGAAATGCTCCGGCCTGATCACCTGCCCCTTGGCGAAGGGCTGGCCGATGCCGGCGAGGAAGCTGCGCAGCGCCTCCAGCTTGGCGGGGGAGGGCTGGTCGTGGATGCGGTAGAGGCCGGGCATGGCGAGCGTCTCCAGGCTCTCCGCCGCCGCCACGTTGGCCGCGATCATGAACTCCTCGATCAGCCGGTGGCTGTCGAGCCGCTGGCGGACGCCGATGTCGGCGACGCGCCCGCGCCCGTCGAGCCGGACCTTGCGCTCCGGCAGGTCGAGGTCGAGCGTGCCGCGCCGCTGCCGGGCCTGCCACAGGCAGGCGAAGGCGCCGTAGAGCGGGGCGATCACCGTGTCCAACAGCGGCCCGGTGGCGTCGTCGGGGCGGCCGTCGCGCACCGCCTGCACCTGCTCGTAGGTCAGCCGGGCGGCGGAACGCATCAGGCCGCGCACGATGCGGTGGCGGATCAGGCTGCCCCTGGCGTCGATCCACAGATGGAAGCCGAGGCAGGCGCGGTCCTCCCCCGGCCGCAGCGAGCAGAGGCCGTTGGACAGCGCCTCCGGCAGCATCGGCACGACGCGGTCGGGGAAATAGACCGAGTTGCCGCGCTCGCAGGCTGCGCGGTCGAGCGCCGAGCCGGGCCGGACGTAGTAGGCGACGTCGGCGATGGCGACCAGCAGGTGCCAGCCGCCGGGGTTGGCGGGATCCCCGTCGGGCTCCGCCCACACCGCGTCGTCGAAGTCGCGGGCGTCGGACCCGTCGATGGTGACCAGCGGCACGGCGCGCAGGTCGGTGCGGCCGGTCAGCGGCGGCACGGCCGCCAGCTCCGCCTCCCGCAACGCCGCCGGGGCGAAGGCGGTCGGCAGGCCGTGGGCGTGGATGGCGATCAGGCTGATGGCCCTGGGGTCGGCCATGGAGCCGAAGCGCTCCACCACGCGGGCCTGCGGCAGCCCCATGCGGCCGGCCGGCAGCACGTCGGCCAGCACGAGGTCGTCGGGCTCGGCCTCGCCGCGGTTGGCCGGCAGCACGAGGAACTCGGTGCTGGCGCGGCGGTCGGTGGGGATGATGCGGCCGCCCTCCGCGGCCGGCCGGTAGACGCCCAGCACGCGCCCCTCCGCCCCCTCGATGCGGCGCAGTGTGCGCGCCTCGTAGAGCCGGTCGTTGATGCGGCTGAGCTTCGCCAGGACCTTGTCGCCGACGCCCACCGCCGGCAGCCCCTTGCGCTCCGGCAGCAGGAAGATGCGCGGCGGCGTGCCCTCGCCGGTCCAGGTCAGCGGGCGGGCCTGCGGCTCGCCGTCGGCGTCGATCCCGGTGATCTCCAGCACCGCCACCTCGGGCAGCGCCTGCGGCGGGGCGACGCGCTTGTTGCGGCCCCGCTCCACCGCGCCGTCCGCTTCGAGGTCGCGCAGCAGGGCCTTCAGCCGCTCGCGGTCGTCGGAGCCGGACAGCTTGAAGGCGCGGGCGATCTCGCGCTTGCCGACCGGCGTCGCGCTGCCGCGGATGAAGGCGAGGACCGTCTCCTTGTCGGGGAAGGCGCCGGGCTTGGGGGAATGCTGCTCAAAAAGGACCGCGCTTCGTCTGGATCAGGCGCGTTAAGTAAGCCCTGCCGCCGGGAAATCCAACCGGGTCGTTGCACCCCCGGCGCCGCACCCCTGCCACAAAGGCCGGCGAGAAGCATGCGCTCGATCCGGGGAGGGGCGATGAGGCTGGTTCGTGTTCTGCCGATGCTGCCGGTGGCCGTGGCCGCCGGCTACCTGCTGGCCGCCCTGCTGCTGGCGCGCTGGCCGGCGGGCGGCACGGCGATGGGTGGCACGGCGGTGGGCGGCATGGCGGCGGGCGGCGGCAGTGACGCGGCGACCGCCGAATCGGTGGAGATGTTCGTCTGCGGCAACGGTGTCCACACCGACCTCGTGCTGCCGGCCGTGACCCCGGCGATGGACTGGGTGGAGGAGCTGGCAGCCGGCCCCTTTCCGGCGACCGAGCGCTGGGTGACCCATTTCGCCTTCGGCTGGGGCGACCGCGCCTTCTACCTGCAGACCCGGCGCTGGAGCGACCTCAGCCCGGCGACGGCATTGTCGGCCCTGGTCGGCGGCGGGCCGAGCGTGATGCACGTCACCGCCCTGCGGAGCCCGGCCGGCAGCCCGGACTGCGGTCGGCTCCTGCTGGGGGAGGAGCGCTACCGGGCGTTGGTCGATCATGTGCGGGGCAGCTTCCGCCGGACCGGCGACGGGGCGGTGATGCCGTTGCCGGGCAGCGGTTACGGCCCGACCGACCTGTTTTTCGAGGCGGTCGGGCAGTACAGCCCGATCCTGACCTGCAACGAGTGGACGGGCAGGGGGCTGCGCGCCGCCGGTGTGGCCGTCGGCGCCTGGACCCCCTTCGCAGGCGGCGTGATGCGCTGGGTCCGTTAGGCCCGCTTGCGCGCCGCCGGCTTCTCCTCGCCCACCGCTTCGGTCTCGGCCTTCTTCGCAGCCGGCTTCCTGGCGGGCGCCTTCTTCGCCGGCTCCTTCTTGGCCGTCTCCTTCTTGGGGGCGGCCTTGGCCTTGGCGGGAGCCTTCTCGCCGTCGCCCTCGGCCGCGGCGGGGGCGGCGTCCTTCGGGGCCTTGCCCTTCTTGGCGGCGTCCTTGGCGGCCTTGGCCTCCAGCAGCTCCAGCGCCTGTTCCAGAGTCACGCTGTCCGGCTCGGTGCCCTTGGGGATCGAGGCATAGACGCTGCCGTGCTTGACGTAGGGGCCGAAGCGGCCGGAGCCGATGCTGATCGGCTTGCCGGTCTTCGGGTGGTCGCCCAGCGTCTTGCCCGGGGTGGCGGCCTTCTTGGCCGCCCCGGCCAGCAGGTCCACCGCGCGGTTGATGCCGATGGTCAGCACGTCGTCGTCGGGTGTCAGCGACTTGTAGACGCTGCCGTGCTTCAGGTAGGGGCCGAAGCGGCCGATGCCGGCGGTGATCTCCTCGCCCGTCTCCGGATGGTTGCCGATGCTGCGCGGCAGGGCGAGCAGACGCAGCGCGGTGTCGAGGTCGATGTCCGCCGGCGCCATGCCCTTGGGCAGCGAGACGCGCTTGGGCTTCGGCGCCTCCTCCTTCGGCTTCTTCCTGGCCTTCTTCTTCTTGCCGTCTGCCGCCTCCCCGGCGTCCTCCCCGGGGGCCTCCACCGCCGCCGCCGGGGCGGCGGGGGCCGGGGCCGGGCCGAGCTGGATGTAGGCGCCGTAGGGACCGCGCCGGACGGTCACCGGCAGCCCGGTCTCCGGATCGCTGCCCAGCTCGCGCGGGCCTTCCTGCGCCTCGCCGCCCTCGTCGTTGGCGACGGCGAGCGGGCGGGTGTAGCGGCAGTCGGGATAGCGCGAGCAGCCGATGAAGGCGCCCATCTTGCCCAGCTTCAGCCCCAGCCGGCCCTGGCTGCACACCGGGCAGACGCGCGGGTCGTGGCCGCCCGGCGTGTCGGAGGGGAAGAAGTGCGGTCCCAGCTCCTCGTCCAGCGTGGTCAGCACCTGGGTGATCGTCAGGTCCTTGGTGCTGTCCACCGCGGCGTGGAACGCCTTCCAGAAGTCGCGCAGCACCGTCTTCCAGTCGATCCGCCGCCGGCGATCTCGTCGAGCTGGTTTTCCAGCTCCGCCGTGAAGTTGTACTCGACGTAGCGGTGGAAGAAATTCTCCAGGAAGGCGGTGACCAGCCGGCCGCGGTCCTCCGGAATGAAGCGCCGCTTGTCGAGCCGCACATAGTTGCGGTCCTGCAGCACCTGGAGGATCGAGGCATAGGTGGACGGCCGGCCAATTCCCAGCTCCTCCAGCTTCTTGACGAGGCTGGCTTCGGTGTAGCGCGGCGGCGGCTGGGTGAAATGCTGCTCCGGCAGGATGTCGCCGCGGTTCAGGCCGTCGCCCTGGTCCATCGCCGGCAGGCGGCGGTCGCCCTGGTCGTCCTCGGCGTCGTCGCGGTCCTCCTGGTAGACCTTCAGGAAGCCGTCGAACACGACGATGGAGCCGTTGGCGCGCAGCACCACGTCCTTGCCCGGGCTGGCGATGTCCACCGCCACCTGGTCGAGGACGGCGCTTTCCATCTGGCTGGCCAGCGTGCGCTTCCAGATCAGCTCGTAGAGCCGCAGCTCGTCCTGTTCCAGATAGGCGGCCACGGTCTCCGGCCGGCGGTAGAGGTCGGTCGGCCGGATCGCCTCGTGCGCCTCCTGGGCATTCTTGGCGGCGGTCTTGTAGACGCGCGGCTGCGCCGGCACATAGCGCTCGCCGTAATGCGAGCCGATCAGCCCGCGCGCCCCCTCAATCGCCTCCTGCGACAGGCTGACGCCGTCGGTTCGCATGTAGGTGATCAGGCCGACCGTCTCGCCGCCGATGTCGACGCCCTCGTACAGCTTCTGCGCGGTGCGCATGGTGCGGGTCGCGCCGAAGCCCAGCTTGCGCGAGGCCTCCTGCTGCAGCGTGGAGGTGGTGAAGGGCGGGGACGGATTGCGGCGGCTCTGCTTGCGCTCGACCTGCGCGACCGAGAAGGCCTGCGGGCGGATCCTCGCCACCGCGGCCTCGGCCGCGTCCTTGTTCGGCAGGGAGAACTTGTCGAGCTTCCGGCCGTCGAGCTGGGTCAGCGCGGCGGTGAAGGGCGCCCCCGACGGGGTGGTGAAGCCCACCGTGATCGACCAGTATTCCTGCGGCTTGAACGCCTCGATCTCCGATTCGCGCTCGCACACCAGCCGCAGCGCCACGGACTGCACGCGGCCGGCCGACTTGGAGCCCGGCAGCTTGCGCCACAGCACCGGCGACAGGGTGAAGCCGACGAGATAGTCGAGCGCCCGGCGGGCGAGATAGGCGTCCACCAGCTCCTTCGACACGCTGCGCGGGTTCGCGATGGCGGCCTGGACGGCGGACTTGGTGATCTCGTTGAAGGTGATGCGCTGCACGTCGCGCTTGTCGGTCAGGTGCTTCTCGCGCAGCAGTTCCGACAGGTGCCAGGCGATGGCCTCTCCCTCGCGATCCGGGTCGGTTGCGAGATAGATGCGCTCGGCCGACTTCACCGCCTTGGCGATCTCGTCGATGTGGCGCTTGGAGCGGTCGCCCAGCTCCCACTCCATCGCGAAATCCTCGTCCGGCCGCACCGAGCCGTCGCGCGCCGGAAGGTCGCGGACATGGCCGAAGCTGGCCACCACGGTGTAGTCCGAGCCAAGATACTTGTTGATGGTTTTCGCCTTGGCCGGCGATTCGACGATGACGACGTTGTTGCCCGACAAGTGACCGGCCCTTCGCGTGTGCCTTACCGATACCGGGCGGTGCAAAGGCCGTGGTCAGGCCAGGGGGGTCAGGACAGGCTGACCTGATTTCCTGGCTGACGCTGGACTCGGCCGGCAAGCTCAAGTTCCAGTACCACGGTCAACACCACCGGTGCGGACAATTGGCACCCGCGGACCAGTTCGTCAATGGTGACGGGAGTCGGGCTGAGGTTTTCCAAAACCACGGCGCGCGCCCGCGCAAGCTCGGCCTCGTCCGTGACGGCGGGTCCGGCGGCCCCGTTTCCGGTCCCGTTTCCGGTCCCTCGCCCGGTCCCTCCCGCAGTGGCCGGCGAGGCGCCGAACAGGTCGCGCTGGCGCTCCTCCATGCGGAGCGGGCGCAGGGTTTCCAGCGCGCGCAGCACGTCGTCCGCCCCCTCCACCAGCACCGCCCCCTGCCGCAGCAGGTTGTTGGTCCCCTGGCAGCGCGGGTCGAGCGGCGAGCCGGGCACCGCCATCACCTCGCGCCCCTGCTCCAGCGCCATCCGGGCGGTGATCAGCGAGCCGGAGCGCATCGCCGCCTCCACCACCAGGACGCCGAGCGACAGGCCGGAGATGACCCGGTTGCGCCGCGGGAAGTGGCGGGCCTGCGGCTGCGTCCCGACGGGGCATTCGGCCACGACGGCGCCCTGCGCCACGATGTCGCGGTAGAGCGCCTCGTTCTCCGGCGGATAGACCACGTCGATTCCGCCGGCCAGCACGGCGGCGGTTCCGCCGGCCAGGGCGCCGGCCAGGGCTCCGGTATGGGCGGCGGTGTCGATCCCGCGGGCAAGGCCGGAGACCACCACCAGCCCGGCCTCCGCCAGCTCCCGCGCCAGCCGCTCCGCGAACTTCTTGCCGGGGAGGGACGCGTTGCGCGCCCCGACCATGGCGACGCAGCGCCGTTTCAGCAGATGGGCGTGGCCGAGGACGGAGACGACCGGCGGCGCATCGTCCACCGCGGCCAGCGGTTCGGGATAGTCCGGCTCGCAGGCGCAGATCAGGCGGGCGCCGACGCGCCGGTTCGCCTCCATCTCCCGCTCCGCCTCGGCCCTGGTCGCGATGCGCAGCGGCTTGGTCCGGCCGCCGCGCCGCGCCAGCTCCGGCAGGGCGTCGAGCGCCGCCCGCACGGTGCCGAACTGGTCGAGCAGCCGGTGGAAGGTGATCGGCCCGACATTTTCCGTACGAATGAGTCGGAGCCAGTCGAGCCGTTCGGCGTCGGAGAGAGGGCGGCGCGGTTGTGTCATGCCGAAAGGTTCTACAACCGACGCGGCATGACTTTCAACATGCGAACGTATGGCGCGGGTGCCGGGCGGCGCCTCCGCAGCCGGAGCGGCGTCCTCAGGCCGCCCGCATCTGCTCCAGGAACTGCTCGATCTCGTGGCGCAGGCGGTCGGCGCGGCTGGTCAGGTCCACCGCGACGGTCTTCACCGCGACCGCGGCGCCGTCGACCGCGGCGGCGGCCTGGGTGACCTGCCCGACGCTGCTCGACACCTCCTGCGTGCCGACCGCGGCCTGCTGGACGTTGCGGCCGATCTCCAGCGTGGTGGCACTCTGCTCCTCGATCGCGGCGGCGATGGTGGCGGAGATCTCCGACATGCTGCCGATGGTGGTGGCGATGGAGCGGATGGCCGATACGGTGCCCTCCGTCGCCATCTGCATCGCCTCGATCTGGTCGGTGATGTCCACCGTCGCCTTGGCGGTCTGGTTGGCGAGGCTCTTCACTTCGTTCGCCACCACGGCGAACCCCTTGCCGGCCTCGCCGGCGCGGGCCGCCTCGATGGTGGCGTTCAGCGCCAGCAGGTTGGTCTGGGCGGCGATGTCGCGGATCAGGTGGACGACGTCGCCGATGCGCGCCGCGGTCTCCGCCAGCGCCAGCACGGTGCCGTTGGTCTGTTCCGCTTCCGTGACGGCCTGTCCGGCGATGGCGGAGGAGCGCGAGACCTGCCGCGAGATCTCCTGGATCGAGGCGGTCATCTCGTCGGCGGCCGAGGCCACCGTCTGCACGTTCACCGCCGTCTGTTCCGCCGCGGCCGAGGTGATGGTGGCCATGCGCTTGGTCTCGTCCGCCACCGACTCCATCGACTTGGCGGAGTTGTTGAGCTGGCCGGTGGATTCGACGACGGCGGCCAGCGTTTCGGCGATCGCCCGGTCGAAGTCGCCGATCATCTTCTCCAGCGCGGCGGCGCGCTGGACCTTCGCCGCCTGCTCGCGCTCGTGGGCGGCGGCGAGGCGGTCGGCCTCCGCCAGATCCAGGCGGAAGCGGTCGAGCGCGCGGGCCATGTCGCCCAGCTCGTCGGTGGCGTCGGCGTGGGAGACGACGAAGTCGCGCTCGCCGCGGGCGATGCGCTTCATGTCGGCGTTCAGCGCGTTGACCGGGTTGGTGATGCTGTGGCCGATGACCAGAAGGACCAGGATGCCCCCGGCCGCCAGCACCACCGCCAGCACCGCGGTGACCGCCAGCGTGCGGGCGGCGGCGTCGTGGCTCTGCCGGGCCAGCGCCAGCAGGTCGCGGGCGAAGTCCTGCTCGACCGCCCGCAGCAGGTCGATGTAGGCGGTCGAGGCGTCGAACCACTGGCCGGCGGCGATGCCCTGCAGCGGTCCGCCGTAGCCGGCCTGCACCGCGACCTCCAGCATGCGGTCGACCGTGCGGGCACGCTCGTCCTGCGCCACGCCGGCGAAGCGGGCGGCCTGGTCCGGCGTCATGATCCAGGCGAGGCGGGTGCGCAGGACCGCCGCCTCGCCGGTCAGGCGCAGCAGGCTGGCATGGCGCGCCGGATCGAAGGCGCCGGCACGGAAGCCGCCGGCCGCCGTCGCCCGCATCTGCCCGGCCCGCTCCTTCAGCTCCGACAGGGTGACGAGGACGGTGGCCGTGGCGACCTGCCGCGGGTGGTCGGCGAGCGCCGGAAGCTGGCTGGCCGTGCTGAGCATGCCGCCGATGAGCTGCGAGTAGGCGGCGATGGCGCCGGGGCCGTCCACCTGCTGGGCCGACACGCGGGCGCGCAGCGCCGGCAGGCCGGACAGCGCCTCCTGCGCGGCGCGGAAGCGGCCGGCCTCCTCGGGATCGAGGGCCATGACCGCGGCGATCTGCGCGCCGGCGGCGGCCACCTCCTTGTCGGACAGCGTGCGCTGCTTCTCCAGCGTGGCGCGGTCGGCCTCCGCCCCCTTGCCCGAGAGGAAGACGGAGCTGAGGCCGCGTTCCTTCTGCAACTCGTGCACGGCGGCGGCCAGACGCTCTCCCAGTTCGGCGACCTGCAGCAGATCGTTGCTGCGGTCGGCCGCAAGGTAGTTCTGCCGGGCGATCGTCCCGACGAGGAGGAGGCTGATCAGGGCAGGGAAGGCAAAGCCCAGGAACAGCCGGCGGCTGACCCGGATATTCGACAGAAGCCTTTGCAGCAGTCCCATGGGTACGCTCCGAACCGGTCGAGAAAAAGGAATTGCGGCCCCGGACCGTCCGACGGTGCGGGGGAGGGGGTGCACGCGGCGCAAACCATCGGCCAGGGTCCCCGCCGAACGGATGAGTCCGCCGGACGGCATGCTCGAACCCTGCGTTTGTGAATACTACCATATGTGTAATACCTCGTTAACGGAGAAGCTGCCGCACCCGCCGGCCGTGCAGCGGACCGCGGGCTCTGCCCGTCCATCGCCCGGGGCCCTGCCCCTTGCCTCCGCCCGGGAATCGCTCCAACTATGGGCGCTCAGGCTCGCCGATGCTGCAGACAGGGGCATTCCATGCGCTTTACCGGGACCGACAGCTACGTTGCCACCGAGGATCTGATGGTGGCGGTCAACGCCGCGATCACGCTCGGCCGTCCGCTTCTGGTGAAGGGGGAGCCGGGCACCGGCAAGACGGTGCTGGCGCAGGAGATCGCGCGGGCGCTGGACAAGCCGCTGCTCGCCTGGCACGTGAAGTCGACCACCAAGGCGCAGCAGGGCCTCTACGAGTACGACGCGGTCAGCCGGCTGCGCGACAGCCAGCTCGGCGACGAGCGGGTGCGGGACGTCTCCAACTACATCCTGCGCGGCAAGCTGTGGGAGGCCTTCGAGGCGGAGGAGCCGCCGGTCCTGCTGATCGACGAGATCGACAAGGCGGACATCGAGTTCCCCAACGACCTGCTGCTGGAGCTCGACCGCATGGAGTTCCACGTCTACGAGACGCGCCAGACCATCAAGGCGAAGAAGCGCCCGATCGTCGTCATCACCTCCAACAACGAGAAGGAGCTGCCGGACGCCTTCCTGCGCCGCTGCTTCTTCCATTACATCCGCTTCCCCGACCGCGAGACGATGGAGCGCATCGTCGAGGTCCATCATCCCGGCCTGAAGGCGGCGCTGCTGCGCGAGGCGATGAACGTCTTCTACGAGCTGCGCGAGGTGCCGGGCCTGAAGAAGAAGCCCTCGACCTCCGAACTGCTCGACTGGATCAAGCTGCTGATGGTGGAGGACGTCGATCCGGAGACGCTGCGCAGCAAGGACAGCCGCAAGGTGATCCCGCCGCTGTGCGGCGCCCTGCTGAAGAACGAGCAGGACGTCCACCTCCTGGAACGGCTGGCCTTCCTCGCCCGGCGCGAGGGGCGGTGAACGCGGGCGTGACGGCGGGCTTGACCTCCGTCGCGCGGGGGTTAAGCAGGAGTCATGACCGATTCCCGTCTCATGCGAATGCGAATTACCGGCCCGGCGCTCTGACAGCGCCGGACAGTTGCCGCGTTCGTGTTCGATGATGATGGGAGCGTGTGGCGATGTCGCTGCACAGCGGGTGTACCGGGACCCTGACTCCGGTTCCTTTCCAGAAGACTCTGCTCCAGAAGACCTCGTCTTGTCCGGCCGTGCCGCCCCTGTCGGCGGCGCGCGTCCCCGGCGGGCGAATGCGTGGCCCGGCGCGAATTAGCTCCCCGGTCCGTTGAGACGGACCGGGCACGCCCATTCCTTCCCCGCATTCCGCCCTTCCCGCCGAGGATTCCCCGCGATGTTCACCGCGCATGCCGATGCCGCGCGCCCGCTCTGTGTCCGTCCCCGTTCCGCTTCCCGCCTTCCCGACTGGCTGCCGCTGAGCGCCATCGAGGACGCGGCGGAGCGGCTCTCCGGCCAACTCGTCCGCACGCCGCTGCTCCGGGCGGCGACGCTGGGCCGGCATCTCTGGCTGAAGGCCGAGACCTTCCAGGCGACCGGCGCCTTCAAGGAGCGCGGGGCGCTCAACCGCCTGCTGCGGCTGACGGCGCCGGAACGCCGCGCCGGGGTGGTCGCCATGTCGGCGGGCAACCATGCCCAGGGGGTGGCGCTGCACGCCCGGCGGCTGGGGGTCCGGGCGACCATCGTGATGCCGCAGACGGCCCCCGCTGCAAGGTGGAGCGGACGGCGGCGCTGGGCGCCGAGGTGGTGCTGGCCGGCTCGACCGTCGGCGAGGCGAAGGCGACGGCGCTGGAGCTGGCGGCGGCGCGCCACCTCACCTTCGTCCATCCCTATGACGACCCCGACGTGATCGCCGGGCAGGGCACGGTCGGGCTGGAGCTGCTGGAGGACCGGCCGGACGTCGATACGGTGGTCGTGCCGGTCGGCGGCGGCGGGCTGCTGGCCGGGGTTGCCGCGGCGGTGAAGGCGGTGAAGCCCGGCGCCCGCGTGGTCGGCGTCCGGCTGGCCCGGCGCGGCGGACGGACGCTGGCCGACGGCATCAACGTCGAGGCCCTGGGCAAGCTGCCGCAGCAGGTGGTGGCCCGGCTGGTCGACGCGGTGGTCGAGGTGGAGGAGGCGGAGATCGCCGCCGCCATGCGGGCGCTGCACGGGTCCTTCGGCGTGGTGGCGGAAGGGGCGGGGGCCGCGGCGGTGGCCGGCATCCTGTCGGGCAGGGTTCCGGCGGCCGGCCGCACGGTGGCGGTGCTGTCCGGCCGCAACGTGGATCCCGAGACGCTGGCCGGCGCCTTGGGGTCTTGAACCTGGGGTCTTGAAAAGAAGGGCGCCTTGAGCGGTGGCGCCCCGGACCGCTTCCAGGATCCTCCGGCGGGACCTCCAGCGGGCGGCGCCCACGGGCGAGGGCGCCGCCCGCCTCGGACGGTCAGGGCGCGATGAACACGCTTCTGTGCCGCCCGATCTCACCGGTCGTCAGATCCCTGGCGACCACCGTCACGTCGACCGATCCCGGCTTCACGCGGTCCGCCGGCTGGCGGGCGAAGACGCGGTAGGTTGCTACCGAATCGGGGGCCGCGTCCAGCGTCAACCGGTCGTTTCCGCCGGGAGTTCCGGCAGCGGTGCCGGCGGAGCCCTCCGCGGCGCCGGCGACCGAAAGGCGGACGCCCGGCAGGCCTTCCACCGTCACCTCGTAGCTGCGGTTGCCGTGGGTCTTGTTCAGGATCTTGACGGTGTAGGCGTTCTGCACGTCGCCGCCGCTCAGCGTGACGAACAGCGGGGCGCGGTCGCGCAGCACGCTGACGTCCAGGGTGGGACGCAGCACCAGCGCGGTCGCCATCAGCCCGGCCACCGTCAGCATGATCAGCGAATAGAGGATGGTGCGCGGCCGCACCAGCCGCACGCGGGCGGCGGTCCCCTCGATCTTGGCGATCTGGTTGGACTGGGTGTCGAACTGGATCAGGTCGCCGGGCCGGCCGATCTGGGCCATCACCTCGTTGCAGGCGTCGACGCACAGGCCGCAGCCGATGCAGGAGATCTGCTGGCCCTTGCGGATGTCGGTGCCGGTCGGGCAGACATGGACGCACAGCTTGCAGTCGATGCAGTCGCCGAGGCCGGCCGCCTTGCGCTCCTCCCAGCTCTGCGACTTGCGCAGCGGCGCGCGTCCCTCGCCCCGCCAGTCCTCGTAGGTGACGAGGAAGGTGTCCTCGTCCACCATGGCCGACTGGTAGCTGCGCCAGGGGCAGACATAGATGCAGATCTGCTCGCGCGCCCAGCCGGCGAAGAAATAGGTCGTGAAGGCGAAGATGCCGGTGAACAGCAGCACGCCGCTGCCGACCTCGCCCCGCAGGGCGTCTGCCACCAGCGTCGGCGCGTCGTTGAAATAGAAGATCCAGGCGCCGCCGGTCAGCAGGGCGATGACCAGCCACACCGCATGCTTCAGCACCTTCTTCGCCAGCTTGGCGCGGGTCCAGGGCGCCTTGTCCAGGCGGATGCGCTCGGTCCGCGCCCCCTCGATCCGGCGCTCGACCCACATGAACAGGTCGCTCCACACCGTCTGCGGGCAGGCATAGCCGCACCAGACGCGGCCGAACATCGTGGTCGCGAAGAAGATGGCGAAGGCGCCGATGATCAGCAGGCCGGTCAGGTAATAGACCTCCTGCGGCCAGATCTCGATCCAGAAGAAGTAGGCCCGGCGCCCCACCATGTCGACCAGCACCGCCTGGTCCGGAATGCCCGGCCCCCGCTCCCAGCGGATCCAGGGGGTGACGTAGTACACCGCCAGCAGCAGCACCAGCACCGCCCACTTCAGCCGGCGGAAGGTGCCGCGGACGTCGGCCGGATAGACCTTGGGCCGGTTGACGAACAGGTGTCGGACAGGCTCGTCATGGTCGGTGCCATGAGGAAGCGGGGCCTGGCCGGGCCGAGTGGAGCCAGGCTGGGTGGAGCCAGGCTGGGTGGAGCCGGGGTGGGTGGAGAGGGACATGGCACGCATCCTTCACCGGAAGCCTCCGTCCCCGGTGCCTTGACCCCCGGGGACGCGGTTTCAAGCCTAGACCCTCTTTCATAAGCCTTCCGTGATGAAATCACCGTGAGGTAGATCAACGGCGGCGGTCGCCGGCCACGCTCATTTCCATGGTCAGACGCTCTCGGCGCGCAGTGCGGCGAGCCCGTCGTGATAGGCGCGGTCGAACAGCGCCTCCAGCCGCTCGTTGGTGCCGCGCAGCCCGGCCACCACGGCGTGCGCCCACTCGAAATACTCGACCTTGCGGCTGAGCGGCCAGTCGGCCGGCGGGCTGACCGCCATGGAGCGCAGGTTGGACACCTTGTCGGCCAGCTTGACCAGCTTCGCCCGCGGCGAGGCGTGCGGGGCGGTGTCGATCTGGCGCTGCTTGCGCTCGGCCTTGCGCAGCCGCTTGTCGTCGGTGGTCTCGGCGACGACCGAGGCGACCTCCGCCCCGAAGTTGCGCTCGATCTCCTCGTAGCTGGCGTCGGTGTCCTCCAGCGTGTCGTGCAGCAGGGCGGCGATGACGGCGACGGGGTCCTGGCCCTCCGTCGCCTCGGCGACCATCAGCGCGACCTCGGACAGGTGGTTGACGTAGGGCTCGGCCCTCACCCCCTTGCGGCGCTGGTCGATATGCTTGTGCGCGGCGAAGTCCAGCGCGCGGGCGAAGTCGAGAAGTGCGGTCATGTGGTGTTCTTTCCCGAGCGGCGCTACCATCTTGCGGAGATCGCCCGAAGGTCCGCCCCGCGAAGGTCCGCTCATGTTCACGAGTTTCTTTTTCGAGCTGCGCAAGTCCGGCGTCCCCGTCTCGCTGACCGAGTATCTCACCCTGATGGAGGCGATGAAGCAGGGGATCGCGGCCTTCCGCGTCGAGGAGTTCTATTACCTCAGCCGGGCCTGTCTGGTGAAGGACGAGCGCAACCTGGACCGCTTCGACCGCGTCTTCGCCACCGTCTTCAAGGGGCTGGAGGGCGGGGCCGGGGCCGGCGGCGACGAGGTGCCGGTGGTCGACCTGCCCGACGAGTGGCTGCGCAAGCTGGCCGAACGCTTCCTGACCGAGGAGGAGAAGAAGCAGATCCAGGCGCTGGGCGGCTGGGAGACGCTGATGGAGACGCTGGCCCAGCGGCTGGCCGAGCAGAAGGGCCGGCACCAGGGCGGCTCGAAATGGATCGGCACCGCCGGCACCTCGCCCTTCGGCGCCTACGGCTACAACCCGGAGGGCGTGCGCATCGGCCAGGCGACGAGCCGCCACCGCCGGGCGGTGAAGGTGTGGGACAGGCGCGAGTTCCGCAACCTGGACGATTCGGTGGAGATCGGCACGCGCAACATCAAGGTGGCGCTGCGCCGCCTGCGCAAGTTCGCCCGCACCGGGGCGGCGAGCGAGCTGGACCTGCCGGGCACCATCCGCGCCACCGCCAGCAATGCCGGCTGGCTCGACCTGAAGATGGTGCCGGAGCGGCACAACACGGTGAAGGTCCTGCTGTTCCTCGACGTCGGCGGCTCGATGGACGACCATGTCAGGATCGTGGAGGAGCTGTTCTCGGCCGCGCGCAGCGAGTTCAAGCACCTGGAGCACTTCTACTTCCACAACTGCGTCTACGAGGGGGTGTGGAAGGACAATTCCCGCCGTCATGCCGAACGCACGCCGACCTGGGACGTCATCCACACCTATCCCGCCGACTACAAGCTGGTCTTCGTCGGCGACGCCGCCATGAGCCCCTACGAGATCACCTTCGCCGGCGGCAGCGTCGAGCATTGGAACGAGGAGGCGGGGCAGGTCTGGATGCAGCGGCTGCTGTCGGTCTACAGCAAGGCCGTCTGGCTGAACCCGACCCCGCGCCAGTACTGGGACTATTCCGAGAGCACGCGGATCCTGCAGCAACTGCTGGACGGCCGCATGTACCCCCTGACGCTGGAGGGGCTGGACGCGGCGATGAAGGAGCTGGTGCGGTAGCCCCGGTCGCGGACGTCACGCGAGGTCGTCGAGGTCCACACCCAGGGCATCCGCCAGCCGTTTCAGCACCTCGATCGTACCCACACGGCCTCCCGCCTCGATTTGCGAAACATAGGACTGGTTGACGCTCGCCGCCTCGCCGAGCTGCTTCTGCGTCATTCCCCGATACTCGCGGAACACCTTCACCGGGTTCTCGCCGTTCAGCAACCGGTCGGCGAGGTCTGCCGGAAAGGTCTCCGGCCGGTCGGCCCTGTACGCATCGCAGGTACGGATCGCCTCCGCCTCGTCCGCAGCCTCGATCAGCCGTTCGTACTCCTCGATGGGCAGCACCGCAAAGGCGGGATTTCCGTTCTGATCGCGGATGATCTGGGCGGGTTTAGTCATGGATGCCCCTTCTGGGACCGATGTCGATGACGATCAGGACGAGCACGCCGTTGTCGATCTCATATAGGACGCGCCAGTCGCCGACGCGCAGCCGGTATGCGTCTCTTCCTTTCAGCGCCTTGACGTTGCGGGCCTCCGGCGGAGCCTCCGCGACCTCCTCGACCTTGCGGCGGATCAGGTCCGCGGTGTTCCGCGGGATGCGGCGGAGCACTCTCAGCGCAGCGCTCGTGTACCGGATCTCAAACATGGGCTGGCATGTCGGAATGTAATTTCATCGCATTCCTCTGTGCAATGGACTTCTGCACCGGGACCGCCTGCCGTGCCTGCCGCACCATACAGCCGGACGGGTGAGCGGGCCTGCTTCGAACGGCCTCCGGATGCGCCGGCTGCTGCGTCTTCCTGGCCCAGCGCTCGCCATTGAACTTCACCCCGCTTTGCGTCTACGGTCGCGCGTTCCTTCGGAGTGTGTGGATGCGAGACATCACCCCCATCACGGTCGCCCGCGGCGACGGCATCGGGCCAGAGATCACGGATGCGGTGCTGTATGTGATGAATGCCGCCGGGGCGCGGCTGAAGGTGGAGGAGGTTCCGGCCGGCGAGATGGTCTACCGGCGCGGCTATGCCGGCGGCCTCGACGAATCGGGATGGGGATCCATCCGGCGGACGCGCGTCTTCCTGAAGGGGCCGATCACCACGCCGCAGGGCTACGGCAACAAGTCGCTGAACGTCACGGCGCGCACCACGCTGGGGCTGTTCGCCAACGTCCGGCCCTGCGTGTCCTACCATCCCTACGTCCGCACGCGCCATCCGCGCATGGACGTGGTGATCATCCGCGAGAACGAGGAGGATCTCTACGCCGGGATCGAGCATCGCCAGACCGACGACGTGATCCAGTCGGTCAAGCTGATCTCCCGCCCGGGGTCGGAGCGCATCGTGCGCTACGCCTTCGACTATGCCCGGAGCAACCACCGGCAGAAGGTGACGGCCTTCGTGAAGGACAACGTCATGAAGATGACGGATGGCCTGTTCCTGAAGGTCTTCTACGAGGTCGCCACGGAGTATCCGGAGATCAAGGCCGACCATCTGATCGTCGACATCGGCGCCGCCCGGCTGGCCGACCAGCCGGAGCGGTTCGACGTCATCGTCACGCTGAACCTCTACGGCGACATCGTGTCGGACATCGCCGCCCAGATCACCGGGTCGGTCGGGCTGGCCGGCTCCGCCAACATCGGCGACACCTGCGCCATGTTCGAGGCGATCCACGGCTCCGCCCCGATGATCGCCGGGCAGGGCATCGCCAACCCGTCGGGCCTGCTGATGGCCGCGGTGATGATGCTGGTCCATATCGGGCAGGGCGACGCGGCGGCGCTGATCCACAATGCCTGGCTGAAGGCGATCGAGGACGGCGTGCACACCGCCGACATCTTCTCCCGCGGGCTGTCGCGCGTGCGGGCCGGCACCATGGCCTTCGCCCAGGCGGTGGTGGAGCGGCTGGGCCAGATGCCGGTGACGCTGCCCAGCGTCGGCTATGCCACCTCGCACCCCGCCTATTACGACCGCGTGCCCCGCCTGTCGCCCCGCTCGATCGCCCACAAGGAGATCGTCGGCGTCGACGTCTTCCTGCAATGGTCGGGCGGGACGCCGGCCGACCTCGCCGGGCTGATCGGCCCGCTCGCCACCGAGGCGCTGGACCTCTCCAGCATCTCCAACCGCTCGCAGCGGGTCTGGCCGGAGGGCAACGCCGACGTCTTCTGCACCGACCACTGGCGCTGCCGCTTCGTGGCCCGCCACGGCACGGCGAAGCACGCGGATATCGTCGACCTGCTGGGCCGGCTGGCGGAGGCCGGCATCGACTTCACCCAGACCGAGAATCTGTGCAACTTCGACGGCAAGGCCGGCTACTCGACACCCGGCTGACCCGCGGGAGCCGGCGGCCCGGGGAATAAACCGGCCGGCCGGTCGTCCATGAAGCAGACAGACGACGCCGGCGGTGCCCCGACCATGCCCTTGCCCGAGATCGACGACCGCGCCATCGCCGCGCATGTGCCGCGGCTGAGGCGCTACGCCACCGCCCTGGTCGGCAACCGGCATGATGCCGACGACCTCGTGCAGGATTGCGTGGAGAAGGCGCTGGCCAACCGCCATGCGCTGCGCGATCCGTCCCGGCTCGGCGGCTGGCTGCTGTCGATCCTGCACAACCTGCATGTCTCGGGCGTGCGCGGGCGGCGGCGGCGCGGGGCCGAGATCCCGGTGGAGGAGCTGGCCGACGATCTGGCGCTGAGCGCCCAGCCGTCGGACCGCGGGGCGGTGCGCGACTTCGTGCGCGCCTTCGCCCGTCTGTCGGAGGAGCATCGCACCATCCTGCTGCTGACCGGTCTGGAAGGCCTCTCCTACCGCGAGGTGGCGGAGGTGCTGGAAGTGCCGATCGGGACCGTGATGTCGCGGCTGGCCCGGGCGCGGGAACGGCTGCGCGTCCTGCTGGACGGCGGGACCGAGCAGGTGGTGAGGAGGATCAAGTGATGGGGAGCGAACGAGACGACCGGCCCACCGACCCCGTGACCGAGGCCGACCTGCATGCCTGGCTGGACGGCGAGCTGCCGGAGGAAAGGCTGGAGGCGGTGGAACGACATCTCGCCGCCAACCCGGAGCTGGCCGCCCGGTTCGAGCGCTACCGCACGCAGCGGACGATGCTCGGCACCGCCTTCGGTCCCCTGATCGACCGTCCGGTGCCGGAGCGGCTGGCCCCGCCCTTCGCCGGCCGGCCGGCGGACCTGCCGGACGGGGCGGGCCAGGGGACGGGCCAGGGGATGGGCCGGGGGATGGGCCGGGGGATGGGCCAGGGGACGGTGCAGGGGATCGGGCGGCCTCCCGCCCGCAGGCCCGCCGTCTGGGGCGCCGCGCTGGCGGCCTCGCTCCTCCTCTTCGTCGCGGGCGGCGCCTCGGGCTGGCTGCTGCGCGACCGCATGGGCGCGCGCGATGCCGTGGCGGCGGCCTCCTTCGTCGCCGACGCCGTGTCGGCCCATCGCGTCTTCGCGGTGGAGGTGCGCCACCCCGTCGAGATCGGCGGCGACCAGGAGAGCCATCTGGTGAGCTGGCTGTCCAAGCGCCTCGGCAAGCAGCTCCGCTGTCCGCCGCTCGGCAAGCGGGGGTACGAACTGGTCGGGGGGCGGCTGCTGGCCGATGCCGACGGGCCGGCCGCGCAACTGATGTATCAGGATGCGGCAGGTCGCCGCATCACCCTCTATATCCGACCCTCCCCCAATGCCCCGGGGATGGCCTTCCGCTATACCCAGGACGGAGGCCTGCTGGCGGCCTATTGGCGGGACAACGGCTTGGCCCTGGCCGTTACGGGCGACCTCGACCGGGCAACCCTTTCGGGGATAGCCGAGGAGGTCTATGGCGCGTTGAACTCCTAGCGTCCACGCACTTATGCACAGGAATGTTGCCGCAACCCTCTATCGTTTCCAGTCGTCATCTGGTAGCTTCCTCCCCGGCTGGCACAAAATGTTGCGGCTTATGGAAAACGGCTGTCCGGCCGGAGGCCATAAGGACGCTCCAAAGCATCAGACAGCGGATCGGGAGTACGCGGGGATGAGTTGGACGGATGAAAGGGTGCAGCGACTTAAGGAGCTGTGGTCCCAGGGCCTGAGTGCGAGCGAGATCGCCGACATGCTGGGTGACATCACCCGCAACGCGGTGATCGGCAAGGCGCACCGCCTCGGCCTGTCGGGCCGCCCGTCGCCGATCAAGAAGAAGCCGTCGCGCGGGGCGACGATTCTGGCTTTGACCGAGCGCATGTGCAAATGGCCGGTCGGCGACCCCAAGCACCAGGATTTCCATTTCTGCGGCAAGCAGGCCCTGCCGGGTCTGCCCTATTGCGCCGAGCACGCCGCGCTGGCCTATCAGCCCAGCTCGAGCAGCAAGAAGGCGCGCGACGAGGACCGGTCGTCCGGCGACCGCAGCGTCGGCGTCGCCTGAGAGACCGGCTGTCGCGGCCGGCTCCGTCGAGGGCGCGCGGAAACAGGCCTCTGCAACGGACGGGATCCGCTGGCTTTCGGGGGGGAGCCGGGGAGACCGGGAACCGGTGGTGCCAGCCCTGACCGGGAGCACCGTTGCGGACGGGACCACCGACGCGCGCCGGCCGGCCTGACGGCCCGCATCCGGCCCGCCGGAGCAGTCTCCGGACCTCACGCCGGACCTTTCACGGGGGCCGGACGTCACACGAGAAGGGTCCCGGCCGCCTTCCAGGTGCCGACGACCAGCGCGACGGAGACCGCCGTCGCGACGGCGCTGATCCCGAGACCGGTGGCGACCGCCAGCCCGTCGCGCGCCAGCAGCCCCATGGCGATCACCAGCACGGCAAGCGCCGGCAGCGTGTTGCCGAAGGGGATCGGCAGGGCGATCAGAACCCCCATCAGCAGAATCACGACCCCCAGCGGGCGTCGCACCGTGTCCCGCGTCAGCGCCGGGGAACGCGTCCGCAGCCTCGCCTCCACCCGCTCGATCACCGGGGCGGCCTTGCCGACGACGGCGTGCAGCAGGCTGCGCCTGACCCGGCGCCGGCCGATCCAGCCGGGGATGCGCAGCGCGTCGTAGCCGACCACCATCTGGGCCGCCACCACCGCCAGCAGGCTGCCGAACAGGAATCCGGCCGGCAGGCCGGGGCTGGGCACCAGCGCCGGGATCGCCAGGGTCAGCAGCAGGAAGGCCGGGGCGCGGTCGCCGAGATGCTCGACGAGCTGCTCCAGGCTCGGCCGTTCGTCCGTCAGCCGATCCATCACCCGCCGCAGCGCCGCCGCCGTTCCGTCGATCCCCGTCATCTCCCTCTCCGCCTCCGTCTCCGTCGTGTCGTACCGCCTCAACCATTTGGGGGCGGCGGCGGTTCTGAAAAGAGGTGGGGGCGGCGGCGCTTGACGCACGTCAACGCGTCCCCGCACGGCCAGGGTTAAGATCGCCGTGTCCCGTCCGACGGAGGGGGGAGGCTCGGCCATGCTGCGGCACCATCGGGTCCATGCGGAGCTCGGCTCGCTGAAGGCGGAGCTGGAACGGCTGGCGGTCGCCCGGCCCGACCCGCCGCTCGCCCCCGAACCGTCCGCCGGGCAGGAGCTTCCGTCCGAACCTCCGCCCGAAGCCCCATCCGGAACCGAAGCCGCCGAAGCCGCCGAAGCCGCCGAAGCCGGACGCCTGCTCGCCGAACTGCGTGACACGCTGTCCGACGCCGGCGGGGAGGCGGAGGCGGTCATCGCCCGGCACCCGCTGGCGGCGGTCGCCGGGGCCTTCCTGCTGGGCATCGCCGTCGGGCGCGTCTGGGGAGTCCTGCGATCATGATTCCGTCCCCCGCGGTCTTCGACCGCCTGACCCGGAACCTGCACGTCCTGTGGCGGGCCGACAGGCTCATCGCCGACATCCATCTCCGGCATCTGATCGCCCGGTCGGGCCTTGCCGCGCTGGCCGGTCTGGTCGCCGCCTTCGGGCTGGTGATGCTGGGCGTTGCGGCCTATCTCGCGCTGGAGCGGATCTGGGGCCCCATCGGGGCCGCGGCGGCGGTCGGGGCGGCGGCCATGCTGCTCGCCCTCCTGCTGCTGCTGGTCGCCGCCCGGATGGGGCCGGGGCGCGAGCTGGAGGTCGCCCTGGAGGTGCATCGCGCAGCGCTCGACGCCGTGGCCGCCGAGGCGCGGACCGCCGGGGCGGAGGTCGCCGGGATCGGCAATGCGTTGCGCCATCCGCTGGACGCCGCCCTTCCCGGCCTGATCGTGCCGCTGGCGACCGTCCTGCTGAGGATGCTGCGCAAGCCGCCGCCTGCCACCTGAGACGGGCGCCATCATCGGGGCGCCATCATCGGGGCGCCATCATCAGGGCAAAGAAAAAGCGGGGCGCCGAAGCGCCCCGCTCGTTCGTTCGAAGAGCCCCGCCGGTGCGTCAGGACCAGGCGGCCATCTTCTTCTGCAGGTTCTCGTCCAGCTTGTCGAGGAACTGCTTGGTGGTCAGCCAGGGCTGCTCCGGGCCGATCAGGATGGCGAGGTCCTTGGTCATGTAGCCGGACTCGACCGTCTCGACGCAGACGCGCTCCAGCGTCTGGGCGAACTTCACGACGTCCGGGGTGTCGTCGAACTTGCCGCGGTAGGCCAGGCCCTGCGTCCAGGCGTAGATCGAGGCGATCGGGTTGGTCGAGGTCTCCTTGCCCTTCTGGTGCTCGCGGTAATGGCGGGTCACCGTGCCGTGGGCGGCCTCGGCCTCGACGGTCTTGCCGTCCGGCGTCACCAGCACCGAGGTCATCAGGCCCAGCGAGCCGAAGCCCTGCGCCACCACGTCGGACTCCACGTCGCCGTCGTAGTTCTTGCAGGCCCAGACGAAGCCGCCCTCCCACTTCAGGGCCGAGGCGACCATGTCGTCGATCAGGCGGTGCTCGTAGACGAGGCCCTTCGCCTTGAACTGGGCGGCGTAGGTCTCGTCGAAGACCTTCTGGAAGATGTCCTTGAAGCGGCCGTCATAGGCCTTCAGGATCGTGTTCTTGGTCGACAGGTAGACCGAGTAGCCGCGCTCCAGCCCGTACATGAAGCTGGAGTGGGCGAAGCCCTCGATCGACTCGTCCAGGTTGTACATGCCCATGGCGACGCCGGCGCTCGGGAAGTCGAACACCTCGTGCTCGATGCCCTCGCCGCCCTCGGCCGGGGTCCACTTGATCGACAGCTTGCCGGCGCCCGGCACGACGAAGTCGGTGGCCTTGTACTGGTCGCCGAAGGCGTGGCGGCCGATGATGATCGGCTTCGTCCAGCCCGGCACGTAGCGCGGGACGTTCGAGCAGACGATCGGCTCGCGGAAGACGGTGCCGCCCAGGATGTTGCGGATGGTGCCGTTCGGCGACTTCCACATCTTCTTGAGGTTGAACTCCTTCACCCGCGCCTCGTCCGGGGTGATGGTCGCGCACTTCACGCCGACGCCGTACTGCTTGATGGCGTTGGCCGACTCGACCGTAACCCTGTCGTCGGTCGCATCGCGGTTCTCGATGCCCAGGTCGTAGTACTTCAGGTCGATGTCGAGGTAGGGCAGGATCAGCTTGTCTTTGATGAACTGCCAGATGATGCGCGTCATCTCGTCGCCGTCGAGCTCGACGACCGGATTGGCTACCTTAATCTTGGTCATGGGTGCGAGATCTCCCCGAACGGGTAAGGGCGTTGTCTTTCCTACGGTGCCGGGCGCGTTATCCAGCGAACGCTTGTTGCCGGGAAAGCCGTCGCGAGACGCTCCCCCGGTACCCCGGGCGGAAATGAATCGGCGTTATATAGCACTGGCCTGATCAGGAAAGAAAGCTGCGGCGAGCCCGCAGGTCCCAATGTCGCACGACAAGTGGAACCGAAGGCCAGTGGTAAGACCAGTGGGCCCGGCGCGCCTTCACAGCTTGCGCGGCTGGATGGGAACCGCCGGGTCCGGCTGTTCCTCCAGCGCGGTGAAGACGTCGTCGATATGGTCGACCACGCGATAGAGCCGGCTGCGGTCGATCCGGGCGAATCCCTCGGCCACCATGTGGTCGATCAGCGCCAGCAGGGGGCGCCAGTATCCGTCCACGTCGGCGATCAGGATCGGCTTGTCGTGGAGCTGGAGCTGGCGCCAGGTCAGGATCTCGAACGCCTCGTCCAGCGTTCCGAGTCCGCCCGGCAGCACGACGAAGGCGTCCGACTGCTCGGCCATCATGCGCTTGCGGGTGTGCATGCTGTCGACGACGTGCAGCTCGGTCAGGCCGGTGTGCTCCACCTCGGCCGACTGGATGTGCTCGGGGATGATGCCGACCACCTCGCCGCCGGCCGCCAGCGCGGCGTCGGCGACGATGCCCATCAGCCCGACCCGGCCGCCGCCGTAGACCAGCCGGATGCCGCGCCGCCCGAGCCCGTCGCCCAGCGCATGGGCGGCCTGCTTGTGGATGTCGGCGACGCGGCTGGAGGCGCCGCAATACACGCAGACGGAGCTGGGGATCTTCATCGCTCACCCTTTCTTGCCGATGGGGCCGGCCATCCTATGCGGTTCGGCGAATTGATCGGCCCGCGGACATTTTCATCTCTCATCATGGAATAACGGACGGACGTCCGTCGTCCACCCCTGCAGCGGCCGTTCGCGCGACCGCCAATCATCCAGGGCTTTCATCGCATCGGGAGGGATCACATGAGCCTGCGCGTCGTCAACGCCCTTGCGGCCGCTTCCGTTTCCGCACTTCTCGTCGTCGGCCTGTCCGGGGCGGTCTCCGCCGCCGACCCGGCCGCCGACCCGGCTGCCCAGGTGAAGGAGCGCCAGCAGTCGATGAAGAAGATGGGCGGCGGCATGCAGGCCATCTCCAAGTTCGTGAAGAACGAGGGCGCCACCGCCGCCGACGCCGCGGCCGGGGCGGAGGCCGTCGCCTCGGTCGCCAAGATGGATCCGAAGGGGATCTTCCCGCAGGGCACCGCCGTCGGCGTCGCCGACAGCGCCGCCAAGCCCGAGCTGTGGGCGAGCTGGGGCACCGCCGAGCAGCGCTGGACCGCCATGCGTCCGGCGGTCGAGAAGCTGGTCGAGGCCACCAGGGGCGGCGACCGCACCCAGGTCGCCCAGGCGCTGGCGGCCACCTCCAAGACCTGCGGAAGCTGCCACGAGGACTTCCGCGTCAAGAAGAACTGATCCGCCATGCGGCGTCCCGCCCGACGTCTTGCCCGACGTCTTGCCCTGGTCCTGCCGGTCGTCCTCGGGACGGCCGGCGGGGCCTTCGCCCAGTCTCCCCCGCCGCGCCCGCGGAGCCGGCCGTGCCGGTGGCTGCGGATCCGCGGTCCGGCGATCCGGTCGGCCGCGGCGCCTACCTGTTCCGCGCCGCCGGCTGCCTCGGCTGCCATACGGACGAGAAGAACGGCGGGACGCCGCTGGCCGGCGGGCGGGGGCTGGCGACGCCCTTCGGCACCTTCTATTCGCCCAACATCACGCCGCATCCCGAACGCGGCATCGGCCGCTGGACGGACGCCGACTTCATCCGCGCCTTCCGCAAGGGCAAGCGGCCGGACGGCGCCTCGCTCTTCCCGGTCTTCCCCTATGCCAGCTACACGCGGATGACCGACCGCGACCTGCTGGACCTCAAGGCCTATCTGTTCGCCCAGCCGCCGTCCGAAGCGGTGAACAAGGCGCACGACGTCTGGCCGCCCTTCTCCTGGCGCTTCCTCGTCCCGGTCTGGCAGGCGATGTACCTGACCCCCGGCCCGGTGCCGGACGATCCCGGCAAGCCGCCGGAATGGAACCGCGGCCGCTATCTGGTCGACGCGCTGGGCCACTGCGCCGAATGCCACAGCCCGCGCACGCTGCTCGGCGGGCTCGACGCCGACCGCTATCTCGCCGGCAACCCCGAGGGGCCGGACGGCGACGAGGTGCCCAACATCACCGCGCACAAGACCGAGGGGATCGGCGACTGGACGCCCGGCGACATCACGCTGCTGCTCGAACTCGGCCTGACGCCGGACGGCGACGTGGCGGGCGGCGCGATGGGCGAGGTGATCCGCAATTCGACCTCCAAGCTGACGGCGGAGGACCGCTCGGCCATCGCCGCCTACCTGCTGAGCGTGCCGCCGAAGGAGTGAGGACGGTCCGCGTTCTTTGGGGCTGCCCATTCAGCCCGATGCGGCTGTTCTGTCGGCGCACCTCCTTCTGGTACAGTTGACGCCGCCGGGATTTCTCCGGCGGCAAGGCAGGGTAGGACCGTGACGGCGGGTGCGACGGTGAAGCGCAACATCCTGTTGGGCGGCCTGGCGGCGGCGGCGATCGCCGCAGGCGCCGGCTATGCCCTGTGGCAGCGACCGGCGGCGATGCCGGACGGCGCCGCCGGACCGGCCGCCGGCGCCGCTGCTTCCCGGCCGGCCTCCCAGCCGCCCCTCCAGCCGCCCTCCGCCGGCTCCGCGCCCGCCCAGGCCGCGGCATCGCAGCCGGCGTCCCCCGCGGCGCAGCCGCCCGCCGGTCCCTCCTTCGACGTGGTGCGGATCGCGCCGGACGGATCGGCCGTCATCGCCGGGCGGGCGGCGCCGGGCTCCTCGGTCACGGTGCGCGACGGCGCGCGGGTCCTCGGCACCGCCAAGGCCGATGCGCGCGGCGAATGGGTTCTCCTGCCGGACGATCCGCTGGCGCCGGGCACGCGCGAGCTGTCGCTGAGCGAGACCCGGACCGACGGACAGACGCTCGCCGCCGACAGGCTGGTCGTCGCCGTGGTGCCGGACCGGCCCGCCGCCGGCACCGCCGCCGCGGGGACGACGGGCGCGCTCGCCGTCGCGGTGCCGCGCGACCCGCCGCCGCCGGGGGCGGGCGTCGCCATGGGCGGCAGCTCCCTCCTGCAGGCGCCGCCGGTCCCGGCCGGGGCGGAGCAGGGCGCGCCGGTGCCGCCGGGCGGCGTCTCGGTGGAAACCATGGACTACGACGCCGCGGGCCGCGTGGCGCTCGGCGGGCAGGCGCGGCCCGGGGCCACGGTGCAGCTCTATCTCGACAACATCCTGGTCGGACGCGCCTACAGCGATCCAAAGGGCCGCTGGCGTCTCAGCCCGGAACGGGTCATCGATCCCGGCCTCTACACCCTGCGCGCCGACCAGCTCGGCGAGGCCGGCAAGGTCACGGCGCGGATCGAGCTTCCCGTACAGGTCACCGCCGTTCCTGCGGCCCTCGCCGCCAGCCTGACCGACGGCAAGAGCGTGGTGGTCCAGCCGGGCAACAGCCTGTGGCGCATCGCCCGCCGCACCTACGGCGACGGGGTGCTCTACACGACGATCTACCAGGCGAACCGCAGCCAGATCCGAGACCCCGACCTGATCTATCCCGGCCAGATCTTCGCCCTGCCGGCGACGAACTGAGCCGCCGGCCCGCCCGCGCCGGTCCGCCTGGGCGTCAGCCCTGCGGCGGCGTCCGGCCGACGGCGGCCCAGCCCGCCGGGGCGAGGCGCATGACCTCCGGCCCGCTGCCCTCCGGGTTGGGCTGCAGCTCGACCAGCTCGCGGTTCTCGAACCAGGCCCAGCGCGTCACCTCGCCGATGGTCGGCGTCCAGCCGTCCGCCATCCGCCGCAGCACCTCCAGGTCGGCGGCGGCGATGGGGAACTTCGGTTTCGCCGCCGGTCGCGCCCCCCGGGCCGGCTCGGCGGCGGGGGCGTCGCTGCCGGCGCGGGCGCGGATCCAGTCGGTCTGATAGCTCCGCAAGGCCTGTTCCAGGTCCATGCGCGCCCCCTCGGTCGGGCAGCGCAGGTAGGAGTCGAGCAGATGGTGCAGCGTTTCCTTCGGGTCCTTCATCGCGTCGCTCACCCAGGTGAAGAGATTGATCCGGCCGGTGCGGCCCAGGGGCGTCACAGCCAGCCGATCTTGCGGAAGCGGCGGTACAGCGTGCCGCACACCACCGCGATCAGCACCAGCACCGCCGGATAGCCGTAGCGCCAGTGCAGCTCCGGCATATGCTCGAAATTCATGCCGTAGAGCCCGGCGATCGCCGTCGGCACCGCCAGGATGGCGGCCCAGGCGGCGAGCCGGCGCGTCACGTCGTTCTGCCGCGCGGCGGCCAGAACCATGCTCGTCTCGAAGGTGAAGGACAAGAACTCGCGCAGCGAGCCGATCTGCTCGTTCACGCGGATGACGTGGTCCTGCACGTCGCGGTAATAGGGCCGCATCTCCGCGTCGATGATCGGCAGCTCGAACCGCTCCAGCCGCGAGCACACCTCCAGCAGCGGCGAGGCGGCGCGGCGCAGCCGCTCCAGGTCGCGGCGGAGCTGGTGGACCCGCTCGACCTCCGCCATCGTCGGCTGGCGGACGAGCAGCGTGTCCTCCATGCCGTCGATCACCGCGGCCATCTCGTCCAGCACCGGGCCGTAGCAGTCCACCACATAGTCCATCACGGCATAGACGACGAAGTCCTCGCCGTGGCGCAGCAGCCTGGGCGTGCTCTCGCACCGCGCCCGCACCGGCGAATAGGAGGTGGAGGCGCCGTGCCGCACCGTGACGACATAGCCGGGGCCGGCGAAGACATGCGTCTCGCCCAGCACCAGCCGTCCCCCGTCCAGCGGCTCCTCGCCCAGGCGGGCCGTGCGCAGCACCATGAAGAGGCTGTCGCCATAGACGTCCAGCTTCGGGCGCTGGTGGGCGTGCAGCGCGTCCTCCACCGCCAGCTCGTGCAGGCCGAACTGGTTCTTCACCTCCATCAGCAGCGCCTCGTCCGGCTCCAGCAGGCCGATCCAGACGAAGTGCCCCTCGGTCGCGGCCCAGCGCCCGGCCTCGGCGATCGGCACGTCGGCGACCCGGCGGCCGTCGCAATAGGCGGCGCTGGCGACGATGACGTTGCGCACGGACCCGTGCGGGGAATGGGGGGAGGGCTGGTCGGTCATTCGGAGCGCGGCAGGTCGTTGGGTCGCGCACTTTAGGACGGGCCGCGGCCTTCCGTCGATGGTCGCGCGACGACCGCCCGGCGCCGCTGTTGGGGCGGCACAGGGTCGAAGCACGACCGCGACGATAAGGAAAGGGACGGGAACGATGCGCTACGGGATCACGGCGGTGGCGGCGCTGGCCCTGCTCGGGCTGGGCGCCTGCAGCGACATGGGCGGGCTCGGCGGGGCGCCGGAAGGCCAGGCCGGCGGGCAGACCGGCGGCCAGACCGGCGGGCAGGGCAGCGGGCAGGGCAGCGGAGCGACGGCCGGCGGCACGGGGGCGCCGGACGGCTCCTCCGCGTCGGGCTCCTCCGCCCCGGCCTCGCGCAGCACGGGACAGGCGGCGTCGCCGGCCAACAACCGGACGGAGGCGATGTCGCGGCGGGGCAACCCGGCGAGCAGCGCCTATCCGGGGTCCCTGTCGGGCGAGTCCTGGCGCCCGCTCGACAGCGACGCGCCCGGCGCCAACTGACCGGGGCGGCGGCGGCCGGCGGAGTTCCCGGCGCGGACGGGCGTAGCCGGGAGGGGAGGGAGGCTTCCGCCCCGCCGCCGCCCTGCCCATCTCGGGAAGAGGCCGCCTTTTCCGGAGCGCCGCACCGATGCCCTCCCCCCAATCGCCCCCCTTCGATCCCGGCAACGTCGGCCGCATCACCGCAGACGAGCAGGTGGATGCGTTGCGCACATTGATCGCCGTCTTCGCCACCTCCGTGGTGCGGCCGGGCCGGCCGCGGCCGCGCAACGCCGTCACCGCCGAGATCATCGACATCCTCGACCAGGTGCCGGCCGATCAGGCGGAGGCGGTGGCCCAGCTCTTCACCATGATGACGCTGCGCCTGCGCCGCCGCGCCCGGCCGCGCCACACCGCCTTCCGGCTGGCGCTGGAGACGGCGCTGCTGGCGCGCGGCTACACCGGCGCGCCGCCGCCGCCGAACGAGGGCGCCTATGTGCTGGCGGACCGTCCGGGCCTCGCGGCGATCGACCCCGCCTGTTCGGACCTGCTGGGACGGATGGCCGCGGTGCCGCAGGCGGAACACCGCGCCTGGCTGACGGCCCAGGTGATCGCCTGCGGCCTGATCGATGCGGAGCAGCGCCACACGCTGGGCGGGGCCGACCGCGACCTGGGCGACCTCGCGGTGGCGGAATTCCTGGTCCGCGCCGCCGCCCAGTACCTCGCCTCCACCGCCGGGCCGGCGCCGCAGGGCGGCCCCCCACCGCGAAAGGGATGACCATTCCGACACCCCGGCTAGGCGCTCGCGCCGGTTGACGCGGCCCGCACGGGCCGGCCAAGCTGGCGCGCATGGGGCGGGGGCGCCTCCCCTCGGGGTGCGCCCCCGTCCCCCAATGGATGAGGGAGTGGGGGAATGGCCCGCTTTACGGGCGTCTACGGGTTTCCGGAGTCGGCGGAGCCGGCGCAGCGTCTCGCCCAGGTCCTGGGCATCCCTTGCCACATCGCCGACCTGCACCGCTTCCCCGACGGGGAGAGCCTCGTCCGGCTGCCGCAGCCGGTGGAGCGCGCCATCGTCTACCGCTCGCTCGACCGGCCGAACGACAAGCTGGTGGAGCTGACGCTCGCCGCCTCCGTCCTGCGCCGCCAGGGAGCGGCGGAGCTGTGCCTCGTCGCCCCCTACATGGCCTACATGCGCCAGGATGCCGTCTTCCGGCCGGGCGAGCCGGTGAGCCAGACCGTCATCGGCGACCTGCTGGGCCGCTGTTTCGACAGCTTCGTCTGCGTCGAGCCGCACCTGCACCGCACGCCGACCCTGGAGTCGGTCTTCATCGGCCGCCCCGCGGTCGCGTTGAGCGGCGCCGGCCCGATCGCCGCCCGGCTGCGGGCGGAGGGCGTGCCGGCCGACGCGGTGGTGATCGGCCCCGACGAGGAGGCCGCACCGCTGGTCGAGGGGGTTGCCCGCCCGCTCGGCCTGCTGCCCGTCGTCGGCCGCAAGGTGCGGCGCGGCGACCGCGACGTGACCGTCGCCCTGCCGGAGGACGCGCCGCTGGCCGGCCGGCCGGTGGTGATCGTGGACGACGTCATCAGCTCCGGCGAGACGATCTTCTCCTGCGCCCGGGCGGCGCGGGCCATGGGGGCGGCCTCCGTCCGCGTCTTCGGCGTCCATGCCCTGTTCGGCGGGGAGATCTCCCGCCGCTTCGAGGCGGAGGGTCTGGGGGTGCCGCTCTCCTGCGACGGCGTCCCGCATCCCACCAACGCCCTGCCCCTGGCCGAGCTGATCGCCGGCGCGCTCGCCGGGCTGTGACGGAGCCGCCGCATGTCACGGGCATGCGGCGGCCGGTCCCGGCTGCGACGGGCTGACTATGGGTGGCGGTTTGGTGTAAGCTTCCGGCAAATCCCTGGTACCTCGGGCGTGGTAGCCCGATCGTCGGTCACCGGGGGGCGTGGAGGCACCGGATGGGAAAGGTCACCGATATCGTCATTCGGATGGCCCGCAAGCTGACCGAGGACATCGCGGCGCTGGCCCGCCAGCGCGATGCCGGCACGCCGAAGACGTTCCCGCGTTTCCGCGAGATCCGCAACGCGCACCTCGATATCCAGGGACTGATCTTCTCCATCCAGGAGCGGATCCCGGAGACGGGCCAGGAGCTGCCGGAGAACTTCTCGCAGTGGGTGATCCGGCAGAAGCTGGGCGACATCGCGATCTTCACCGACATCAGCTACGCCTTCATCAGCGACCCGCCGCTGGCGCTGACCAGCTCGCTCGGCGCCTACGACGTGCTGCTGGCGGAGCAGAAGGCCTTCCGCGAGACGCTGGCGGCCTTCGACATGATGCTGATGGAGGCGGGCATCGACGACAAGACCGCCGACGAGCTGGACGCCACCCGCTCCAAGATCGAGAAGATCCTGGAGATGATCGAGACTCTCCTGGTCAAGAGTCCCAAGATCCTGGAAGAATTCTGATGGCGGCGGCCCCCCAGCCTCCGGACGGCGGGTCGAGCGCGCACCGGCCCCGCGGGACCGGCGGCGCGGCGGCGTCCCGCGCGGCGCGGCGCATCCCCTGGCTGGTCCTGGTCGGGTCCCTGCTGCTGACGGTCGTCGCCTGGCAGTTCACGCTGCGCACGGTGGCGATGGACGCCAACCACCGCTTCGCCCATCGGGCCGAGGACCTGCATGTCCGGATCGGCAACCAGCTCCGGGCCTACGAACAGGTGGCGCGCACCGCCGCCGCCATGATGGCCGCGGTGCCGGGGGTCGACCGGGCGGACTGGTTCCGCTTCGTCGACGGCATGCAGCTCGAAAGCGGCTTTCCCGGCATCGCCGCGGTCGCCTGGGCCCGCGCCTTCCCGGTCCAGGCGACGGCGCAGGTGGTGGCCGAGGCGCGGCTGGGCGGCGCCACCGGCTTCCGGGTGTGGCCCGAGACGGGCGGCCCGCTGCGGGTGGTCAACTATTTCACCGCCCCGGCGAACCCGGCGAACGAGCGCGCCCTCGGCTTCGACTTCCTGTCGGAGCCGGTCCGCCGCGCCGCGATCGAGCGGGCGCGCGACACCGGCGAGCCGACGGTCACCCGCGCCATCACCCTGAAGATCGACGAGACGAGCGGCGCCCAGCCCGCCTTCATCATCTTCCAGGCGACCTACCGGGGACCGGCGGTGCCCCGCTCGGTCGAGGAGCGGCGGGCGGCCTTTTCCGGCGCGGTGCTGACCCCCGTCCGCTTCGGCCCGCTGGTCGAGGGCGTGGTCGGCGCGGCCGGCGACCTGTCGGTGGAGTTCTTCGACGGGCCGGCGGAGGAGGCGGAGTTCCCCCTCTACCGCAGCCACCGGCCGGGCGGGGAGCAGGCGGCGTTCCGCCTGGTGCGGGAGGTGGCGGTCGGCGGCCGGGTCTGGACGGTGCGCTACGAATCGCACGGCGATCCGGGGGACGGTTTCCACCGCTGGGTCCCGATGCTGGTCCTGGCGATCGGGCTGGCGGTCAGCGGCTTCCTCTTCACCCTGCTGTGGGCGCTGATCACCACGCGCAGCCGGGCGCTGGTCATGGCGGAGGAGATCACCGCCTCGCTGCGCCGGCAGGAGGCGGAGCGCCAGCAGCTCTTCCATCAGGCGCCGCTCGGCGTGGCGCTGATCGGCGGCGACGGGCTGATCGTCGACTGCAACCCGGCCTTCGCCCGGATGGTCGGCGCCCAGCAGGACGACCTGATCGGGGTGGACGTCCGGCTGCGCGCCGGCGACGTCGGGCTGGTCGGCGCCGTCGAGGAGGCGATCGGCGGGCGCAGCGGCAAGCTGGAGATCGACCAGGTCCTGCTGTCGGGCGGCCGGCGCGGCCATTTCAGCATCCATCTCCAGCCGGTGACGATGGACGGCGGGCTGCTGTTCGTCCTGGCCTTCGTCGAGGACATCGGCGAGAAGCGCCGGGCGGAGCAGCACATCCAGTATCTCGCCCATTTCGATGCGCTGACCGGCCTGCCGAACCGCGTCCTGCTGTTCGACCGCATCGGGCAGGCGCTGAAGCAGGCGCGGCGCGAGGGCACCAAGGTCGCCCTGCTGTTCATCGACCTCGACCGCTTCAAGGTGATCAACGACAGCCTCGGCCATTCCTTCGGCGACGAGGTGCTGCGCTCGGTCGCGCGGCGGCTGCAGGCCGGGCTGCGGGAATCGGACACGGTCGGCCGGCTGGGCGGCGACGAGTTCCTGATCGTGCTGCCGGGCCTTGCGGAGGCTGCCGACGCCGCCGCCGTGGCGGAGAAGGTGGTGGCCCATCTCGCCAGCCCCTTCGCGGTGGGCGGCCAGAGCTTCGTCGTGTCGCCCAGCATCGGCATCAGCCTGTTCCCGGACGACGCCGACGATCCGGAAGGCATGATCCGCTGCGCCGACATCGCGATGTACCATGCCAAGGACGGCGGCCGGAACGCCTACCGCTTCGTCACCAAGGAGATGGGCGCCCGCTCGCGCGAGCGCATGGATCTGGAGGCGAGCCTGCGGCGCGCGATCCGCGGCGGCGAGCTGTTCCTGGTCTTCCAGCCGCAGGTGCGCATCTCCGACGGCCGGCTGATCGGGGTGGAGGCGCTGGTGCGCTGGCGCCATCCGCATGACGGGCTGATCCTGCCCGACCGTTTCCTGCCGATCGCCGAGGAGACCGGGCTGATCGTGGCGCTGGGCGACTGGGTGCTCTACGAGGCCTGCAGCCAGATCCGCCGCTGGCGGACCAAGCTGAACCTGACGATCCCCATCGCGGTGAACGTGTCGGGCGCCCAGTTCCGCGACGGGCAGCTTCCCGCCAAGGTGTCGCGCGCGCTCGACGCCAACGGCCTGCGCGGGCCGGAGCTGGAGGTCGAGGTGACCGAGAGCACGCTCATCGACGACGTGCCGGGCGCCGTCGCCACGCTGCAGGCGCTGAAGGAGCGGGGGGTGCAGGTGGCGCTGGACGATTTCGGCACCGGCTACTCGTCGCTCAGCTACCTGCACCGCTTTCCGATCGACAAGCTGAAGATCGACCGCTCCTTCATCCAGGACCTGACGGGGCAGGGGGCCGACTCCACCGTCCCGCGCGCCGTCATCGGCCTCGGCCACAATCTCGGCCTGTCGGTCATCGCCGAGGGGGTGGAGACCGAGGCGCAGCTCGCCGTCCTGCGCGAGTTGCGGTGCGAGAGCTACCAGGGCTTCCTCTACAGCCGCCCGGTCACCGCCGACGAGTTGGAGCCCCTGCTGACCCGGCAGCCCGTCGACGCGGCGTGACCGGCCGCCTCCCCAGTCGCAGGTCCCCCAGTCGCCGGCCCCTCACTCCCGGAAGGTGACTTCGCGCTCGCTGGTCGCCAGCCAGGCCGGCTTGGCGTTGTGGCCCAGCGTGCGCCGGCCATAGCCGAGGTCGGCGTCGCCGCGGCGGCGTTCGACCGCCCGGTCGGGATGCGGTTCGTGCCAGGTGTGGCGGGGCTCCCCGCTGCGCACCCAGCCGCGGGCGATCGCCGCGCCGGCCAGCACGCCGAAGCCGGCGACCAGCGCGGCGCTGATCCAGGGATGCATCTGCGCCTCGGTATAGAGGCTGGTCTCGCGCACGAAGCGGTGCCGTCCGGCGCGGGTGCGGCCATCGCCGGCCGGACCGTAGAGCGCGTCGCCGCGCTGCCGCTTCGGCCCGCCCGCCCGCTGCCAGCGGGTCAGCGTCCGTTCCATCGCATAGTCGGTGAGGCGCGGCATGAAGGTCTCGCTCAGCGAGAACAGCTTGGCGGCGCTGCCGACATAGAGGTCGCGCACCGGATGCTCCGCCGCGTGCAGGATGGCCTTGGCGACCAGCTCCGGCGCATAGACCGGGGCGGGGTTCAGCGGCTCCGACTCCAGCAGGTTGCGGGCGTGCTCCTCGTAGAGCGTGTCGATGGCCGCCGGCTTGATCAGCGTGACGGAGATGTGGGCGTCGTCGGCCTCCAGCTCCATGCGCAGCGCGTCGGTGAAGCCCTTCACCGCATGCTTGGCGGCGGAGTAGGGACCCTGGAGCGGGATGGCGCGGTCGGACAGCGCGCTGCCGACGTTGATCAGCGCCCCGCCGTTGCGGCGCAGATGCGGCAGGGCGGCGATGCTGCCGTTGACCACGCCCCAGTAGTCGGTCTCGAACAGGCGGCGGTGATCCTCGACCGGCGTCTCCTCGATCCGGCCGTAGATCGAGACGCCGGCATTGTTCACCCAGCAGTCGATGCCGCCATGGGTGCGGACCGCGAGGTCGGCGACCTGCTTCAGGGCCGCCGGGTCGGCCACGTCGGCGACGCAATGGACGGCGTCGCCGCCGTCCGCCCGGATCTCCTCGCACAGCCGGCCCAGCGCGTCGCGGTCGCGGGCGGTCAGCACCAGCCTGGCTCCGCGCTGCGCCGCCATGCGGGCGGTGGCGAGCCCGATGCCGCTGGTCGCCCCGGTGATGACGATGGTCTGGGCGTCGATGGGTTTCAGGGTAAGGCGCATGCGTGGCGCTCCTCTTGTCGGGTTGGCCCGGAAAAGGGGGATTGCGCAGGTGAACAGGATCGGCGCCCGAGCGTTTCCCCACCGTGGCCCGAGGCGTTGAGCCGGGGCGGCCATTCGGGGCGGCGATCCGCGGATGCTGTCCGGGCGGGCACTGACTTTTGTCCAGTTGGCGCTGGCGGCATCCGCTCCACTTACAGGTTCTACGAAAGCAAAAAGGGGAAATGCGCCGATGCAGGGAGGAGCGACGGCACGGCTGCCGGACCCGGGGGAAGGGCTGGCCGCGCGGTACAGCCGCGTGCGCGCCGGGACCATGGCGCTGGCCGAAGGGCTGTCGGCGGAGGATATGACGGTCCAGTCGATGCCCGACGCCAGCCCCGTCAAATGGCACCTCGCGCATACGAGCTGGTTCTTCGAGACCTTCCTGCTGACGCCGGGCCTGCCCGGCTACCGGCCCTTCCACCCCTCCTTCGGCTATCTGTTCAATTCCTATTACGAGGCGGTCGGCGCGCGGCATCCGCGGCCGATGCGCGGCCTGCTGACCCGCCCCGGCGTGGCGGAGGTGATCGCCTACCGCCGCCATGTCGACGAGGCGATGGCGGCCCTGCTGGCGCAGGGGCGGGAGGAACCGGCGGCGCTGGTGGCGCTCGGCCTCGCCCATGAGGAGCAGCACCAGGAGCTGATCGTCATGGATCTGCTCCACCTGCTGTCGCTGAACCCGCTCGCCCCCGCCTGGAAACCGATGCGCCGCCCGGCGCCCTGCGAGGCCGACCCCGGCCGCTGGCTGTCCTTCGACGGCGGCATCCGCTCCATCGGCTGGGACGGCAGCCATCACGGCAGCCATTGCGGGGGCGGCTTCGCCTTCGACAACGAGGGGCCGCGGCACGAGGTGCTGCTGCGCCCCTTCCGCCTGTTCTCCCGCCCCGTCACCAACGGCGAATGGCTGGCCTTCATCGAGGCGGGCGGCTATGGCGAACCGTCCCTCTGGCTGTCCGACGGCTGGGCGGCGGTGCAGGCCCAGGGCTGGCAGGCGCCGGCCTATTGGCGCCGCCGCGACGATGGCTGGACCGGATTCACCCCGGCCGGCGACCTGCCGTTCGATCCCGACGCGCCGGTCTGCCACGTCAGCTTCTACGAGGCGGACGCCTTCGCCCGCTGGGCCGGCAAGCGCCTGCCGCTGGAGGCGGAGTGGGAGGTCGCGGCCGAGGGGCTGGAGCCGGCCGGCAACACGCTGGGCAGCGGCCTGCTGCGTCCCGCGGCGGCACCGGCGCGGCGGGACGGCCGGCCGGGCCAGATGTTCGGCGACGTGTGGGAATGGACCGCCAGCGCCTATTCCCCCTATCCCGGCTTCCGTCCCGCCGCCGGCGCGGTCGGCGAATACAACGGAAAGTTCATGGCGAACCAGATGGTCCTGCGCGGCGGCTGCTGCGCGACGCCGGACGGACATGTGCGCGCCAGCTACCGGAACTTCTTCTACCCGCACCAGCGATGGATGTTCGCCGGGGTGCGCCTAGCGGAGGATGCGTGATGGATGGACTGTACCCGGAGCACCAGGAGCGGACGAGCAGCCGCGGCGCCGCGACGGCCCGTGCCCGGCAGACGCAGGAGTCCGGCTTTCTGGAGGACGTCTTCGCCGGCCTGTCCGCCCCGCGCAAGAGCCTGCCCTGCAAGTATTTCTATGACCGCGAGGGCTCGGCGCTGTTCGACGCGATCTGCGCGCTCGACGAATATTACCCGACCAGGACAGAGACGGCCCTGCTGCGCTCCCGCGCGGCGGAGATCGCGGCGCTGGCCGGGCGATCGGCGGCGCTGATCGAGCTCGGCAGCGGGTCCAGCGTGAAGGTGCGGCTGCTGCTCGACGCCTTCGACCGGCCGGCGCTCTACATCCCCGTGGACATCTCGCGCGAGCATCTGATGATCTCCGCCGCCCGGCTGGCCGGCGACTACCCGGCGGTGACGGTGGTCCCGGTGGCGGCCGACTATGTCCAGGGCTTCGCCCTGCCGGCCGGCGTGGCGGCGGAGCGGGCGGTGGTCTTCTTCCCCGGCTCGACCATCGGCAATTTCCGGCCCGGCGAGGCGATCGGCTTCCTGCGCGGGCTCGGCACGCGGCTCGGCCGCGGGGTCCGGCTGCTGGTCGGGGTCGACCTGCGCAAGGACAAGGCGGTGCTGGAGGCCGCCTATGACGACGCCCGCGGCATCACCGCCGCCTTCAACCTGAACCTGCTGGCGCGCATCAACCGGGAGCTGGACGGCACCTTCGACCTCGCCCGCTTCGCCCACCGCGCCCTCTACAACGAGCTGCGCGGCCGGATCGAGATGCATCTCGTCAGCCTCGCCGACCAGACGGTGCGCGTCGGCGGCCGGGCCTTCCGCTTCCACCGCGGCGAGACCATCCATACCGAGAATTCCTACAAATATTCGGTCGGCGGATTCCGCCGTCTGGCCGCGCGCGCCGGCTGGCAGGCGGAGCGGAGCTGGACCGACCCGAAGGGGCTGTTCAGCCTCCATTGGATGGTCTGGCCCGGCTGACGGGAACAGCGGCGGGGCTGGCGGGTTGTCCTGGCAACGATTTCCAACGACCGGACGATCCGATGGCTGACAAGACCGACATCTTCGCCCGCATCAAGGCGGACCACGACACCATCCGCGCCCTGCTGGAGAAGACCGAGACGGCGAACGGCAGCGGCCGTGCCGTCTATGAGGATCTGCAGCGCGAGCTGTGGGCCCATTCCAAGGTCGAGGAGGGCGTCTTCTACGCCGCCCTCGCCAAGGCCAAGGAGGCGCGCGAGGAGACGGTGGAGGGGCTGAACGAGCATCACCTGATCAACACCCTGCTCGACGAGCTGAACGCGATGAAGACCGGCGACACCGGCTGGTCGGCCAAGCTGCAGGTGCTGGGCGAACTGGTCCGCCACCATCTGGACGAAGAGGAGGAGGAGCTGTTCGAGGAGGCGCGCGACTATCTCGACGACGACCGCGCCGGTGAACTCGGCAGCCTCTATGCGGAGCGCAAGGACCACGCCATGGCGGCGCTGGCCCCGCTGCCGAAGTGACGTCCGCCGGGGCCGGCCGCCGCGGCCCCGTCGCAATTCCACTGTTGCGCCATGCCCGGACGGACCTCCGGGCATGGCGTTTCGTTTTCCGGGACGGGGCGGTTACGCCGCCGTCTTCTTGGACAGGGTGATCTTCGGCTCCTCGCCCTTCAGCAGGCGGCGGATGTTGGCGTCGTGCCGGATGAAGACCAGCACGGCGATGAACAGGCAGAGGCCGGCGACCAGCCCGCCGCCGAAGTACCAGCCGACGAGCGGGCTCAGTCCCAGCGCGGTCAGCGCCGACAGCGACGAGATGCGGAACAGCAGCGCCATGGCGAGCCAGGTCAGGCAGGCGATGATGCCGACCGGCCAGGAGATCGCCAGCAGCACGCCGAGCGCCGTGGCGACGCCCTTGCCGCCCTTGAAGCCCAGCCAGACCGGGAAGGTGTGGCCCAGCATGGCGCCGCCGGCGGCGACGGCCGCCGCCTCCGGCCCTGCCCAGGCCAGCGCCAGCAGGGCGGCGATGGCGCCCTTGCCGCTGTCGAGCAGCAGGGTGGCCAGCGCCAGCGGCTTGTTGCCGGTGCGCAGCACGTTGGTGGCGCCGATGTTGCCGGAGCCGATCTTGCGGATGTCGCCCAGCCCGGCCAGCCGGGTCAGGACGAGGCCGAACGGGATGGAGCCCAGCAGGTAGCCGAGGACGGACGAGGCGATGATCTCGAACACCGGGATCAGCCCTCGTGCTGCCAGACGGTGCGGCCGTCGACGACGGTGCGCAGCGGGCGGCCCTGGACCGGCCGGTTCTCGAAGGGCGAGTTCTTGGACTTGGACCTGAAGCGGTCGACGTCCACCCGCCACGGCACCTCCGGATCGAAGGCGACGAGGTCGGCCGGCGCCCCCTTGGCGATGCGGCCGAGCGGCAGGTCGAGGATCCGCGCCGGCTTCACCGTGACGCAGGCCAGCGCGTCGAGCAGCGACAGCTTGCCCTTGTGGACCAGTTCCAGCGTCAGCGGGAACAGCGTCTCCAGCCCGATGACGCCGAAGGCGGCCTGGCCGAAGGGCAGGCGCTTCTGGTCCTGGTCCTGCGGCACATGGTCGGACGCGATGGCGTCGATGGTGCCGTCGGCCAGTCCCTCGACGATGGCGCGGCGGTCCATCTCGCCGCGCAGCGGCGGCGACACCTTGGCGAAGGTGCGGTAGTCGCCGACGTCCGTCTCGGTCAGGGCGAAGTAATGCGGGGCGGTGTCGCAGGTCACCCGAAGGCCGCGGGCCTTGGCGCGGCGGATCAGCTCCACCGACTCCGAGGTCGTGACATGGGCGAAGTGCAGCCGGCCGCCGCTCAGCTCCAGCAGGCGCAGGTCGCGCTCGATCATGATGATCTCGGCCTCGCGCGGGATGCCGACGAGGCCGAGCCGGGTGGCGATCTCCCCGGAGTTCATCATGCCGCCCGAGGCCAGCGACGGCTCCTCCGGATGCTGGACGATCAGCTTGTCGAAGGTCCTGGCGTAGCTCAGCGCCCGGCGCATCGTCTTGGCGCTGGCGATCGCCCGCGTGCCGTCGGTGAAGGCGACGGCGCCGGCGCGGGCCAGCAGGCCCATCTCGGTGATCTCGTCGCCGCGCGCCCCCTGGGTGGCGGCGGCATAGGCGAAGACCTTGACCAGCTTCACCTCGCGGGCGCGCCGCGCGATGAACTCCAGCCCCGCCACCTCGTCCAGCACCGGGTCGGTGTTGGGCAGCAGCACCATGGCGGTGATGCCGCCGGCCACCGCGGCGCGCGAGGCGCTCTTGATGGTGTCCTTCTCCTCCTCGCCGGGCTCGCCGATCAGGACGCGCATGTCGACGAGGCCGGGGGCGAGCGCCGCGCCGCCGAGGTCGACCACCTCGATCCCCTCCGGCACGCCGTCGCCGAACAGCGACGGGCCGAAGTCGGCGATGCGCGCGCCTTCGGTCAGCAGGGCGCCGCGCTGGTCGAGGCCGGTGGCGGGGTCGAGCAGGCGGGCGTTGACGTACGCAACGCGGGCGGTCATGTCAGGCATTGGTCCCCCGGCGGTCGCGGGTCAGCAGGTCGAGCACGGCCATGCGGACGGCCACGCCCAGTTCCACCTGGTCGAGGATCATGGAGCGCTTGAGGTCGTCGGCGACCTCCGAGTCGATTTCGACGCCGCGGTTCATCGGACCGGGATGCATGATCACCGCGTCCGGCTTCGCCACCTCCAGCTTCTCGTAGTCGAGGCCGTAGAAGTAGAAGTACTCGCGCGTCGAGGGGACGTACTGGCCGCTCATCCGCTCGGTCTGCAGGCGCAGCATCATGACGACGTCGGCATCCTTCAGGCCGGTCTTCATGGAGTGGTGCACCTCCACCCCCAGCCGCTCGATCTGCGAGGGCAGCAGCGTGGGCGGGGCGACGCAGCGCACCCGCGCGCCCATGGCGTTCAGAAGATGGATGTTCGAGCGCGCGACGCGGCTGTGCAGGATGTCGCCGCAGATCGCCACGATCAGCCCGTCCAGCCGGCCGAGCCGGCGGCGGATCGCCAGCGCGTCGAGCAGCGCCTGGGTGGGGTGCTCGTGGTGGCCGTCGCCGGCGTTGATCACCGAGCAGTTGACCTTGTCGGCCAGCAGCTTCACCGCCCCCGACTCGGCATGGCGGACCACCAGCGCGTCGAGGTGCATGGCGTTCAGCGTCATCGCCGTGTCGATCAGCGTCTCGCCCTTCTTCACCGAGCTGCCGTCGGACGACATGTTGATGACGTCGGCGCCCAGCCGCTTGCCCGCCAGCTCGAAGCTGGTGCGGGTGCGGGTGGAGTTCTCGAAGAACAGGTTCACCTGGGTCCGGCCGGCGAGCAGCGAGGACTTCTTCACCGGCTGGCGGTTCTGGTCCACGTAGCTGTCGGCGAGGTCGAGGATCTGGGTGATCTCCCCGGCCCGCAGCCCCTCGATTCCGAGTAGGTGGCGGTGTGGGAAGAGCTGGTCATGGGACGGGATCGCGCTCATGAGCCGCGACTATAGGAGCGGGCCTTTCCGCCCGCAAGGTCACGCAGACGCTCCCGCTTCCCGGAACAGCCAGTCGCGGAAGACGCGCACCTTGGGCCGCTGGAAATAGTGCGGCGGCGCCACCAGCCAGTAGGCGAGGTCGCCGGGCAGGGCGATGTCGAACAGCCGCACCAGCCGGCCGGCGGCGAGGTCGTCGGCCACCAGCGCCCCGCGCGCCAGCGCCACCCCGCCGCCGGTGATCGCCGCCTGCAGGGTCAGCGACGAATCGTCGAACCGTACGCCGCGGGTCACGTCCATCCCGACCCCCGCCGCCTCGCACCAGATCGCCCAGGAGATGCGATAGTCGTCGTGCAGCAGCGTGTGGTGGCGCAGATCCTCCGGCCGGCGGATCGGCGGGTCGCCGTCGCGCAGCGCCGGGCTGCAGACGGCGAACACCTCCTCCGTCAGCAGCCGCTCGGCCTTAAGCCCGGGCCAGTCGCCGCGCCCGAAGCGGATGGCGACGTCGACGTCCTGCCGGGTGAAGTCGACGAGCTGCGCCGTGCTCTGCAGCCGCACGTCGAGCTCGGGATGCTCGGCCTGGAAGCGGGGCAGCCGCAGGACCAGCCACTTGGCGGCGAAGCTCGGCATGGTGCTGATGGTCAGCGCGCCGCTGCCGTCCTTGCGGAACAGCCGGTCGGTCGCCTGCGCCAGCGTGTCGAGCGACTCCGCGACCGGCGCCAGATAGGCCTGCCCGGCCTCGGTCAGCACCAGCGCGCGGTTCATCCGGCGGAACAGCGGCATGCCCAGCCATTCCTCCAGCGCCTTGATCTGGTGGCTGACCGCCGCCTGGGTGACGTGCAGCTCCTCCGCCGCCCGGGTGAAGGACAGGTGGCGGGCGGCGGCCTCGAAGGTGCGCAGCGCATTCAGCGGCGGCAGGCGGCGGAACATGGGCCGGGGGACTCCCGCGCGAGCGGTTTCGGATAAGTTTTCCTAATCGAACATATGAGAAACCGTCGTTTGTCCGCAAGGTTCGGGTGGTCCACTGTTCCCTGCAGGACGAAGCTTCCGGCCGGACAGCGATCCCCGATCCACCTGATGATCCAGAGAAGGAGACCCAGCCATGGCACAGGGCCTGGACACCGGCATTTCCATCCGCGGCGGCCATCCGTCCGCCGGCCTCGTCACCCGCATCCTCGACACGATCCTCCTCTGGCGCGAGCGGCGGCGCCAGCGGCGCGCGCTGGAGGCCCTGCCGGACCATCTTCTGGCCGATATTGGCGTCAGCCGCCTGGACGCTACCTTTGAGGCGGAGAAGCCGTTCTGGAAGGGGTGAATCATGACCGATCACGGGGATAGCGGGGGGGACGCCCGCGGGGTGGAGCGGACGGTCTGGACCGGCGGCTGTGCGTGCGGCAGCGTCCGCTATGAAGTTTCCGCCCGGCCGTCCCCGGTCACCTATTGCCATTGCGGACAGTGCCGCCGCCAGCACGGCCTCGCCGGCGCCTATGTCCAGGTGCCGCGCACCGCCTTCCGGCTGCTGGGGGCCGACACGCTCGCTTGGTACGACTCGTCCCAGGGCATCCGCCGCGGCTTCTGCGCCCGCTGCGGCGGTGGGCTGTTCTGGGACCGGCGGTCGAGCGACGGGATCGATCTCACCGCCGGCAGCCTCGACCAGCCGACCAGCCTGTCCGCCGAGCGCCATATCTGGGTGGAGTTCAAGGCCGACTACGAGACGTTGGGCACGGATGGCCTGCCCCGGCACAGCCGCGACTCCCGGTCGCCGCAGATCGCCGGACCGGCGGGAGAAGCGTCATGACCGGCGCTCCCGTCGACGATGCCTCCCTCGGCGGCGGCTGCCTGTGCGGCGCCGTCCGCTTCACCGTCCCGCACAGGCCGCCGGGGGTGTCGACCTGCCATTGCGGCCAGTGCCGGCGCTTCCATGGCCATGTCGGCGCCTACATCGTGGTGCCGGGGGACAGCGTCGCCATCACCGCGGGCGACTCGCTCGCCTGGTACCACTCCTCCGCCGTCGGCCGCCGCGGCTTCTGCCGTACCTGCGGGTCGTCGCTGTTCTGGCGCGGGGAGGGCAGCGGGGAGCTCGAAATCGCCGCCGGGTGCCTCGACCAGCCGACCGGCCTCAGGACGCTGAGCCATACCTTCGTCGCCAGCAAGGGCGACTATTACGAGATCACCGACGACCTGCCGCAGTACCCGGCGAATGGGCCGGGGGAGACGCCGCCGGCCTGACGCCCCGGCCTTCGCTCCGCGAGTCGCCGATGCCGGTCCGGGAACAGCCGTGACCGGCGTTCCGCCTTGCTCGCATCTGCCATGCTTCACGCGCATCGACCGCAGCCATGCGTGCAGGTCGCGCGACTCCGGCGGTTGACTGGGGCTATGAAAGTGCGAATGATTTGCAGGTTGCTGCCGTCATCCCACCAGCTCCGGGGTCACCATCGATGCGTCGCCTGGCCGTCCTGTCCGCCGCCCTCGCCCTGCTCGCCCTGTCGCCGCTGCCGGCCGCCGCGGCCGACCAGACGGTCACCATCGTCATCAAGGACCACAGGTTCGATCCGGCCGAAGTGAAGCTGCCGGCCGGCCAGAAGGTCACGCTGCTGGTGGACAACCAGGATGCGACCTCCGAGGAGTTCGAGAGCAACGAGCTGAAGGTCGAGAAGATCGTCGGCGGCAGGAAGCAGATCAAGGTCACCGTCGGTCCGCTGAAGCCGGGCAGGTACACGTTCTTCGGCGAATTCCACGAGGCGACCGCCCAGGGCGCGATCGTCGTCGAGTGATGCGCCGCCGGCCCCCGGCCCGGTCCTGATGGAGACAGTCCCATGCTAGCCAGCCTGATCATCGTCTTCCGCGAGGTGCTGGAGGCCGGCCTCGTCATCGGCATCGTGCTGGCGGCGACGAAGGGCGTCGCCGGACGCGGCCGCTGGATCGCGCTGGGCATCGCGGCCGGCGTCGCCGGCTCCTGCCTGGTCGCCGCCTTCGCCGACGTGATCAGCGCCCAGTTCGCCGACACCGGGCAGGAGCTGTTCAACGCCACCGTCCTGCTGGTCGCCGTGGCGATGCTCGCCTGGCACAACGCCTGGATGGCCCAGCATGGGCGGGAGCTGGCGCGCGACATGGCGGCCGTCGGCCGCGCCGTCTCGGCCGGCGAGCGGTCGCTGGCGGCACTCGCCGTCGTCATCGGCGCCGCCGTGCTGCGCGAGGGGGCGGAGGTCGTGCTGTTCCTCACCGGCATCCTGGCGGGGGAGGAGGGCGGCCTGGCCACCGTGGCGGTCGGCGGGGCCGGCGGGCTCGCCGCGGGGGCGGTGGTCTCGGCGCTGATCTATGCCGGGCTCCTGCAGATCCCGACCCGCCACCTGTTCGCCACCACCACGGCGCTGCTGACCCTGCTGGCGGCGGGCATGGCGGCCCAGGCGGTGTCCTTCCTGGCCCAGGCCGGGCTGATCGAGGCCGGCGGCGTGATCCTGTGGGACAGCTCCGCCCTGCTCGACGAGAAGAGCATGGCCGGCCGCGTGCTCCACGTCCTGGTCGGCTACACCGACCGCCCGACCGAGGCCCAGCTCGTCGCCTATGTGGCGGTGGTCGCGGGCATCGTCCTGCTCACCCGCTGGGCGCGGCGCAGTGCCGCAGGGAACGCCGTTCCGGCCGGATGACGGCCGGCGGGGGAGGGGGCTTACGCCTCTCCCTCGTCCTCCTGCCCGTCCTCCCGGCGCTCCGCCTCCTCCGCCTCGCGGGCGAGGCGGCGCTGGTTGGCCAGCATGTCGAGCGCGCCCTGCAGGATGTAAGCGGCGGCCATCTTGTCCACCACCTCGTCACGCCGTTTGCGGGTCATGTCCGCCTCGCCGATCATGAAGCGCTCGACCGCGGAGGTGGACAGCCGCTCGTCCCAGAAGGCGATCTCGGCGTCCCAGCCCAGCAGATCCGGGCGTTCCATCAGGTTCTTGGCGAAGGCGCGCACGGATTCGGCGCGCGGGCCTTCCGAGCCGTCCATGTTCAGCGGCAGCCCCAGGACCAGCCCGCCGACCGTGTAGTCGCGGATGACCTTTTTCAGTTCTTGCGCGTCCTGGGTAAATTTCGTGCGCTTCAGCGTCCCAATAGGGGACGCCACGACCAGTCCCGGATCCGCCACGGCCAGTCCGACCGTTTTGGTTCCGACGTCGAGCCCAAGAAGGCGCTGGCCTCTGCCCAGGCGGGCGGCAAGTTCGGGGAGGGTATGGATCATGGAGCGACCATAGGATCATGTCCGCCGCCGGGCAAGACCGCTTGAGTTGTTCTGCAGGATACTTATTCTAGTGGTCATGATGCATGCCCCCGCCGCCCTGACGCACCGGCCGCTGGCCGACGCCGACATCCCCGCGGTCTGCCGCTTTCCGCGGACCGCGGAGGAGCTGTATTTCCTGTTCCCCCGCGCCGTCTGGCCGCTGACGCCGGATCAGGTGCGCGCCTCGCTGGCGCTGCGCCGCGACCCGACGGTGGCGGTGCTGGACGGCCGCCCGGTCGGCTACGCCAACTTCGCGACCTTCGAGGACGGGCGGACCGCCAACATCGGCAACGTCAGCGTCGACCCGTCGCTGCGCCGCCGCGGCATCGCCGAGTATCTGGTGCGCGCGATGATCGACCGCGCGCTGGTCCACCACGGGCTGCCGGAGGTGACGCTCTACTGCTTCAACACCAACACGCCGGCGCTTCTGCTCTATGCCAAGCTCGGCATGGCACCGGTGTCGCTGGAGGGCCGCGTCACCCCCTGGGGCGAGCCCATCGCGCTGTTCAAGCTGCGCCTCGACCGCCGGTCCTGGGCCAGCCGCCCCACCCGGGCCGCGTGACGCGGGTCGCGCCGCCCGTGAAACGTTGCGGTCATCCGCCCCTGATGCTAGCTTCGCGGCCGGTTTTCCAAATATTTGGACGAGAGCTAAAGGCATGTCGCTCGACAAGGCCACCGTGGCCAAGATCGCGCATCTGGCCCGTATCAAGGTGCCGGAGGAGGAACTGGATCATCTGGCTGGCGAGCTCAGCCAGATCCTGACCTTCGTCGAACAGCTGAACGAGGTGGACACGAACAATGTTCCGCCGATGACCAGCGTCGCCGCGCAGAAGCTGCGCCGCCGCAAGGACGAGGTCACCGACGGCGGCTATGCCGGCAAGGTTCTGTCCAACGGGCCGGAGACGGCCGAAGGCTTCTACGTCGTTCCGAAGGTGGTCGAGTGATGGGCGGGCTGACGCATCTGACCATGGCGGGGGCGCTCGACGGCCTCGCCAAGAAGGAGTTCACCGCGGTCGAGCTGGCCGAGGCGCATGTCCGCGCGGTCGAGGCGATCCGCCCGCTGAACGCCTTCATCACCGAGACGCCGGACCGGGCGCTGGAGATGGCGAAGGCTTCGGACACCCGCCGCGCCAAGGGCGAGGCCGGGCCGATGGACGGCCTGCCCATCGCGGTGAAGGACCTGTTCTGCACGAAGGGCGTGCCGACCACCGCCGCCAGCCACATCCTCGACGGCTTCAAGCCGGAATACGAGTCGACCGTCACGTCCAACCTGTGGCGCGACGGTGCGGTGATGCTGGGCAAGGTGAACCTGGACGAGTTCGCCATGGGCTCGGCCAACATCACCTCCTACCACGGCAACGTCGTCAGCCCGTGGAGCCCGGGGGAGCCCGGCAACTGGTCGCGCCAGCTCGTTCCCGGCGGCTCGTCGGGCGGCTCGGCCGCGGCGGTCGCCGCGCGGGCGGCGCTCGGCGCCACCGGCACCGACACCGGCGGCTCGATCCGCCAGCCGGCCTCCTTCACCGGCATCGTCGGCATCAAGCCGACCTACGGCCGCTGCTCGCGCTGGGGCGTCGTCGCCTTCGCCTCGTCGCTCGACCAGGCCGGCCCGATGACCCGGACGGTCGAGGACGCGGCGATCATGCTGCGCTCGATGTGCGGCTTCGACCCGAAGGATTCCACGTCGGTGGACATGCCGGTGCCGGATTTCCGCGCCGCGCTGACCGGCGACATCCGCGGCCTGAAGGTCGGCATCCCGAAGGAATACCGGGTCGACGGCATGCCGGCCGAGATCGCGCGCATCTGGGACCAGGGCATCGAGTGGCTGAAGGCCGCCGGCGCCGAACCGGTCGAGATCAGCCTGCCGCACACCAAGTACGCGCTGGCCACCTACTACATCGTCGCCCCGGCCGAGGCGTCCTCGAATCTCGCCCGCTATGACGGCGTGCGCTACGGCCTGCGGGTCGAGGGCAGCGGCCTGAAGGAGATGTACGAGAACACCCGCGGCGCCGGCTTCGGCAAGGAGGTGCGCCGCCGCATCCTGATCGGCACCTACGTGCTGTCGGCCGGCTATTACGACGCCTACTACAACAAGGCCCGCCAGGTGCGCACCCGCATCAAGTGGGACTTCGACGAGGCGTTCAGGCAGTGCGACGTCATCCTGACGCCGACCGCGCCGAGCACCGCCTTCGCCATCGGCGAGAAGATGGACGACCCGATCCAGATGTACCTGAACGACGTGTTCACGGTCCCGGCCTCGCTGGCCGGCCTGCCGGGCATGTCGGTTCCGGCCGGTCTGGGGTCGGACGGGCTGCCGCTCGGCCTGCAGCTCCTCGGCCGCCCCTTCGACGAGGAGACGGTGCTGCGCGTCGGTCAGGTGATCGAGAAGGCCGCCGGCACGCCGGCCCTGCCGCCCTTCGTGGCGTGACGGGCAGGGGTGATTTGGCGCGCCGCGCTTGCTACATTGGGATGAGAGGACGGCGTCTGTCGCTTGACGGAGGAGAGGTGGCCATGGTTGGCGCGTGGGAGCTTCAGCAGAGCGGTGTCCGCCATGATGCCCCTGTTCCGTCGGGCGAGCGCCCGTCCTGGCAGTCGGGAGTCCGTGCCGACAAGATCGTCGTCGACGATCTGGCGGGCATCGGTCCGCATACGATCATGAAGGCGGCTGTGAAAGCCTCCTCGGATCGAGGGCCCTTGCCGGAGGAACAGGATGTCGAAGGGGTGTTTCGGGCGTTGGCGCAGTCGGGAAAGATATGAACATCCCGGTCAAGCTCGATGTCTGCGCCAGCCTGCCGGCTCTGGACTTCTACGCCCTGGAGCGCCTCATGGTCGCGCTTGGCCGGATCGTCGAGGAGCCGGATCGTCCCGACCGGGTCATTCCTGCCAGTCCGAAGGACATCCTCGTCAAGGAGTCCTGGTTGGCGGGGGCATGGAAGGTACTCCGGATCTACTATACCCTTGACCTCATCCAGCCGTCGCAGGCGGTGCGGCTGGCCAACGGCGATTTCTACGATGGTCCCTTTTACCATGTCATAGTCGGGAGAATCCGTTTCTCCGAGAAATGACAGTTCCCGGGCGCAGCCCGATGAATGATGAAGCGTCTGCGTGACCCGCTGGGACGTCGCATCGGCGATGCTCCGGAACGGACGTAACGGCAGACATGACGCAAAGACCGCACGAAGCTAATTGGGCCGAACTATGTCGTACATTCAGGGCGAAACGGGCGATTGGGAAGTCGTGATCGGGCTGGAGGTCCACGCCCAGGTCATCTCCAACGCCAAGCTGTTCTCCGGAGCCGCCACCGCCTTCGGCGCCGAGCCGAACAGCCAGGTCAGCTTCGTCGATGCCGCCTTCCCCGGCATGCTGCCGGTCATCAACGGGTTCTGCGTCGAGCAGGCGGTGCGCACCGGCCTCGGGCTGAAGGCGCAGATCAACCTGACCTCGGTCTTCGACCGCAAGAACTACTTCTACGCCGACCTGCCGCAGGGCTATCAGATCAGCCAGTATCTGCAGCCCATCGTCGGCAAGGGCGAGATCATCCTCGACATGCCGGACGGCTCCAGCCGCACGGTCGGCGTCACGCGCCTGCACCTGGAGCAGGACGCCGGCAAGTCGCTGCACGACCAGCATCCGTCGAAGACCTACATCGACCTCAACCGGTCGGGCGTGGCGCTGATGGAGATCGTGTCGGAGCCGGACATGCGCTCGGCCGAGGAGGCTGGCGCCTATGTGCGCAAGCTGCGCTCGATCCTGCGCTATCTCGGCACCTGCGACGGCAACATGGAGGAAGGCTCCATGCGCTGCGACGTCAACGTGTCGGTGCGCAAGCCGGGCGCTCCGTTCGGCACGCGCTGCGAGATCAAGAACGTCAACTCGATCCGCTTCGTCATGCAGGCGATCGAGTATGAGGCCCGCCGCCAGATCGAGATCCTGGAGGAGGGCGGCAGGATCGACCAGGAGACCCGGCTGTGGGACACGACGAAGCTCGTGACCCGCTCCATGCGCTCCAAGGAAGAGGCGCACGACTACCGCTACTTCCCCGATCCCGACCTGCTGCCGCTGGAGCTCGACCCCGCCTGGGTGGAGGAGATCAAGGCCACCCTGCCGGAGCTGCCCGACGACAAGAAGGCCCGCTTCATCGCCGACTACAAGCTGTCGCCCTACGACGCCAACGTGCTGGTGTCGGAAAAGGCCAAGGCCGACTTCTACGAGGCGGTCGCCAAGGGCCGCGACCCGAAGATGGCGGCCAACTGGGTGACCGGCGAGCTGTTCGGCGCCCTGAACAAGGCCGGCAAGGAGATCGAGGAGAGCCCGGTCTCCGCCGAGAACCTGGGCGGCCTGATCGACCTGATCGCCGACAACACCATCTCCGGCCGCATCGCCAAGGAGGTGTTCGAGGCGATGTTCGAGACCGGCGGTAAGGCGGCCGACATCGTCGAGCAGAAGGGACTGCGGCAGGTCACCGACACCGGCGCCATCGAAGGCGCCATCGACTCGGTGCTGGCGGCCAACGCCGACAAGGTGGCGGAGTTCCGCTCCGGCAAGGACAAGCTGTTCGGCTTCTTCGTCGGCCAGGTGATGAAGGCCACCCAGGGCAAGGCCAACCCGGCGCTCGTCAACGAGATCCTGACGGCCAAGCTGAAGGGCTGATCCCGCTTCCGGGGATGGACCGGACGAAACGGAAAGCCTCTCTCCGCCCGGAGGGAGGCTTTTTCGTTTGTCTCCCATGTTGCGGCATTGCGCCGGATAGCCGCCAAGCTTCAGTATGGCCCCGCTTGGAGGTCCTATGACGATCGAGGTGACAGGCGGATTGGTGGGCGTCCTGGCGGCCGGCGGGGCCGTCGGGCTGCTGTGCGGCGCCGTCCTCGGCTTTCGCGCCGCCCGGCGCCGTGCCTCCGCCCCGTCTCCGGCACCGCCTTCCCCGCCCGAAGCCGTCGAGCGCGAGGAGCTGGGCGCCCGGCTGGAGATGACGCTGCAGGCCACCGGCGCTGCCGCCTGGGACGCCGACCTCGTCGCCGGCACCTGCTGGTGGTCCGACACCTTTCCGCGGATGCTGGGCTTCACCGGCATCCCGCCGATGCCGCCGGACTTCTGGGAAAGCCGCATTCACCCCGAGGACCGCGAGCGGGTCCTGGCGCACATCGCCTCCCACCTCGCGGGCGAGACCGACAGCTACGCCTATGATTACCGGCTGAGGCGCGAGGGCGGCGGCTGGCTGTGGATCTCGGCCAGCGGCAAGGCGATCCGCGACCCCGATGGGCGGGCGGTGCGCTATGTCGGCATCATGATCGACATCACCGAACGCCGCCGGCAGGAGGAGCGGCTGCGCGCCAGCGAGGAGCGGCTGCTGAAGATCCTGGAGGCGGCGCCCATCGCGGTCAACGTCACCACCCGCGACGGGCGCTGGCTGTTCAGCAACGCCCACTCGGCCCGCATCCTCGACATGGACCGGGCGGAGATGATGCGCACGCCGGTGCCGCGGCTCTATGTCGACCCGGCGGACCGCAACCGGCTGATCGGCCGGCTGGAGCATGAGGGGCCGTTCCGCGACGCCGAGGTGCGCTTCCGCCGCTCCGACGGCTCGGTCGTCTGGGTGCTGTCCTCGTGGAACGCCATCGAGCTCGACGGCGAGCCCGCCTACCTCACCTGGCTCTACGACATCACCGACCGCAAGGCCGCGGAATCGGCGATGACCGAGGCGAAGGAGCGGGCGGAGGCGGCGCTGGCCGAACTGCGCGCCACACAGGAGAACCTGATCCAGGCGGAGACCATGGCCTCGCTCGGCCAGCTCGTCGCCGGGGTGGCGCACGAGATCAACACGCCGATCGGCATCGGCCTCACCGCCGCCAGCCATATCGGGGAGCAGGCCGACCGGATCCGCCAGCGGCTGGACGCCGGCATGCTGCGCAAGTCGGACCTGACGGAGTTCCTCGACGGGTTGGGGGAGAGCGCCCGGCTGCTGGTCGGCAACATCGACCGTGCCGCCGCCCTGATCCAGAGCTTCAAGCAGGTGGCGGTCGACCAGTCCTCCGGCGACCGCCGGGTGTTCGAGCTGAAGGGCTACATCGACGAGGTGCTGTTCTCGCTGCGCCCGCGCCTGAAGCGCACGCGCCTGAAGGTCTTCGTCGACTGCGCCGAGGATCTGACCTTCGACAGCTATCCGGGGGCGCTGAGCCAGGTCCTGACCAACCTGGTGATCAACGCCATCGTCCACGCCTACGGCGACAGCGGAACCGGCACCATCCGCCTCACCGCCCAGCCGGACGGGCCGGACCATGTGCGACTCGACTTCATGGACGACGGCGCCGGCATCCAGCCGGAGCATCTGCCCAAGGTGTTCGAGCCCTTCTTCACCACCAAGCGGGGGCAGGGCGGCTCGGGCCTCGGGCTGCATATCGTGTTCAACACGGTCACCGGGCCGCTCGGCGGCACCATCCAGGTGACCTCCTGGCCGGGGCAGGGCACCCGCTTCACCATGATCCTGCCGCGCGAGGCGCCACTGGCGGAGGCGGAGACCGCGCCGGTGCCGGAGCCCGACCGTCAGGCGACGTGAAGCTCGTGGAACTGCAGGTGCTTCGGCCGCCGGCCGCGGCGCTTGGGCGCGATGAAGGCGGTCGTCGCCCCGTTCTCCCCGCGCAGTTCCGCCTGAAGCTCCTGCACGCAGCGCTGCAGCAGCTCCTTCTCCCGCATGTCCTCGCGGTCGGTGATCTCCAGGCAGCTCAGCTTGATTTCCACGAGATCGAGCAGCGTCTCGGCGCAACGGCGTGACAGGGACATGGCTTCCTCCCGCGACGGATGGGGGACAGGACGGAGGTCGGTGGCACTCAATCGATCATGGAGAGCAGGCTACCCCGTTTTCTCTAAAAGATCACTAAAATTTTAGACAGATTTTTCACGCTTTCTCAGTTTCTGCCGCTTCCGCGCCCCGCGGCGGCCGGCCGGCCGGACCGCGGTTGCCGATGGTAAATGCTGGGGATGGGGACAACGTAGCCGTTGACAAGGGCATGGGGGGGCCGCTAGAACCCACGGACGCCAGCGATGCCGCGCGCATCGCTCCGGCAGGAGGGGTGGCCGAGTGGCTGAAGGCAACGGTTTGCTAAACCGTCATAGGGCTTAAAACCCTATCGTGGGTTCGAATCCCATCCCCTCCGCCACCATCCCCTCCGCCACCATCCCCGAAGCAGGCCCGCACAGCAGCGCGTCTCCTTCCGGACCACCTCCCACGATCCCGTGACCTGCAATCGGACAGCACAGGCCGGCCGTTCGCCGGGCTGATCCGAAGCCTTTGAAGGCGCCCGGCGCCGGTGCTATCCTGGCGGCATCGTCAAGGGAGTTTGGATGCCCCGGTGAGGTGGGGAGGCCGCAGCGCCTCCCGGTGCAGGACCGTCTGAGAACTGCCGTTTGCCGGAACAAGGCAAGCGATGAGGTCCTGCACCGTCATTTGAAATGACACCCAGGCTCGGGGCCGTGCCCCGGGCCGGAACACGGGACGACCCCGATGGCTCGGGACTATTCACGATTCCTGCCGACCACTCCCGGCGGCTCCACCAGGACGACCACCCTCTCGACGCTGGAAAGGCTCGGCTGGCAGCCCTTTTTCGCCCAGCAGACCAGCGTGGAGGACCTCGCGCGAACGCCCGCCGTCCGCGTGACGGAGGTCCATCGCGACCGCCTGCGGGTGCAGGGCGCCGACTTCGACGGCACCATCCCCTTCCGCCCCGACGTCACCGTCGGCGACTGGCTGCTGTACGACCGCGACCGCCCGGCCGCGAGCCGGCTGCTCGGCCGCAAGAGCCTGCTGAAGCGGCGCGCCCCCGGCACCGGGCGGCAGATCCAGCTGATCGCCGCCAATGCCGACACCGCCTTCATCGTCTCGTCCTGCAACCAGGACTTCAACCGCGCCCGGCTGGAGCGCTACGTGTCCGTCGTGCGCGAGGCCGGGGTGGCGCCGGTCATCCTGCTGACCAAGCCGGACCTCTGTCCGGACCCGCAGCGCTACGCCGCCGAGGCGGGCACGATCGCCGGCGATATCCCGGTCGTGCTGGTGAATGCGCTCGGCGACCAGCCGAAGGCGGCGCTGGCGGACTGGTGCAGGTCCGGCAGCTCCGTCGTCTTCCTGGGCTCCTCGGGCGTCGGAAAGTCGTCGCTGCTCAACGCGCTGTCCGGCCGGCCGGTCGCGGCGACGCGCGCCATCCGCGAGCACGACGACCGCGGCCGCCACACGACGACCGGGCGCCGTCTCCACCTGCTGCCGGACGGCTGCGCCGTGTTCGACCTGCCGGGGATGCGCGAACTCCAGCTCGTCGATGCCGGGGGCGGCATCGCCAGCCTGTTCGCCGACCTCGACTCGCTGGCCCGCCGGTGCCGCTTCAGGAATTGCGGGCACGAGACGGAGCCCGGCTGCGCAGTGCGTGCGGCGGTCGAGGCCGGGGAGGTCGACGCCGCCCGGCTGGCGCGCTGGCGCAAGCTGGTCCGCGAGGAGCGGTTCAACTCGGCCAGCCTGGCCGAGCGCAAGGCGAAGGACAGGGCCTTCGGCAAGGCCGTCCGCACCATCCTGAAGCAGAAGGAGCAGGAGAGGCGGTGACCGGAACCGGCGTCGGGCCCCGCGGCGGCCCGGCGCCGGCCGGCGCTCAGGCCATCGGGCTCTTGAGCTGCTGGATGTCCGGCAGGTGCGAGGCGTCCGGCGCGTCCAGGTCGGCCTCCGCCACGTATTTCGCCACCGTGCCGTCCTCGAACCGCAGGTCATAGGACGGGGTGCCGGCCAGCGTGCGCGCCACCACCAGGGCCGGGCGGCCGCGGAACATCACCGTGCTGCCGAGCGGGATCATTGCAGTCCTCCCCGAACCGTGAATCGTTTTGGGTCCTTGCGCCGGCAAGGGGTCAGCAAGGGTAGGCAGGCCGTTCGACGGGCACTTGGGAGAAAGTTGGGGCACGGCCGCCGCTTTCGCCATTGTCCGGAAGGGGTTGCCGAAGTCCTGGCTGGGTTGACGAAGGTCAAAGCGTCAACCGGGCGATCCGGTGGCATAGTTCGCCGGTTGGCATGCGACCGGATGCGCTGCCGCCAGAGCCGCCGCCAGTTTTTGAGGAACCCGCAAGATGGATTGCTGCGCCGCCCACGGTCCCGCCGCCCTGCCGCTCGACGAGGCCGTCGCAAGGCTCGCCACCCTCTACGGCCCCGTCACCGGGACGGAGGAGGTGCCGCTGCGGCTCGCCAACGGCCGCGTGCTGGCGGAGGATGTCGCCGCCCCGGTGAATGTGCCGCCGGTCGCCGTCTCCGCCATGGATGGCTGGGCCTACCGCGCCGCCGCCCCGGCGGAGGGGCGTCGGCCGCTGCGCGTGGTCGGCCGCGTGCCCGCCGGCTCGTCCTTCGCCGGCACGGTCGGCGAGGGGGAGGCGGTGCGCATCTTCACCGGCGCGCCGATTCCCGCCGGCGCCGACACCGTCGCCATGCAGGAGGATTGCGCGGCCGAGGGCGACTCGGTGCTGGTCCCCGCCGCCCTGAAGCAGGGGGCCAACGTCCGCCCGGCCGGCGAGGACATGCGCGCGGGCGCCATCGTGCTGAAGGCCGGGCACCGCCTGCGCCCGCAGGAGGTCGGCCTTGCCGCCGCGGTCGGCCGCGCGCACCTGACCGTGCGCAAGCGCCTGCGCGTCGGCCTGTTCTCCACCGGCGACGAGCTGCGGGAGCCCGGCACCGCCAAGCCCGCCCACGCCATCTACGACGCCAACCGCTTCACCCTGGCCGCCCAGCTCACCGCGCTGGGGTGGACCTGCGCGACCTCGGCATCCTGCCCGACAAGGCCGACCTGCTGCGCGACGCGCTGAAGGCGGCGGCGCAGGAGGCCGACCTGCTGATCACCTCCGGCGGCGTCTCGGTGGGCGAGGAGGACCACGTCAAGACGGTGGTCTGCGACCTCGGCTCGCTCGACCTGTGGAAGCTGGCGATCAAGCCGGGCAAGCCCGTGGCCTTCGGCCGGGTGTGCGGCACGCCCTTCCTCGGCCTGCCCGGCAACCCGGTGTCGGCCATGGTCACCTTCCTGCTGGTCGGCCGGCCGCTGGTCCTGCGGCTGTCCGGGGCAGAGCGGACGGCGACCGCCCGCAACCTCGTCCATTCCGGCTTCTCCTTCACCAAGAAGCCCGGCCGGCGCGAGTTCCTGCGCGCCCGGCTGGAGGTCGACGGCCAGGGGCGGCCGGTCGCCGTGAAGTTCCCCAGCGACAGCTCCGGCGTGCTGACCTCGATGGTCGAGGCGGACGGGCTGGTGGACATGCCGGCCGAGGCCACCGCGATCCGCGAGGGCGATCTGGTCGATTTCCTGCCGTTCAGCGGACTGTTCGGCTGACCCCATCGATCCGGATTCCGGATCGAAACGGTAACTATATTAGATTGGACTGATCGACGATTTCGCCCCAGTTCTTGTGTGAAACCGGCGGATGGCGAGCGACGCCAGCCCGCCGGCACAAGGCCGGAGGTCCCGTCGATGCTGCTCACCCGTTCCCTTCCCCTGGTTCCCGGAACCGCCGTGGCGGCGGCGCTCGCCGGTGCGGCGATGGCGCTGCATGGCCTGCCCGGCCTGTCGGCGGTCAGTCCGCTGGTGCTGGCGGTCGGGCTGGGCATGGCGGTGCGCGGCGCGGCCGGGGTACCGGACAGTCTGCGGCCCGGGCTTTCCTTCGCCGTCCGGCCGCTGTTGCGGCTGGCGGTGGTGCTGCTCGGCGCGCAACTGACGGTCGGGCAGGTGATGGGGCTGGGCGGGGCCGGGCTGGCGGTGGTCGCCGCCTCGCTGGCCGCCAGCCTGTGGTTCAGCGCCTGGCTCGGCCGCCGGCTCGGCGTCGAGCAGCGGCTGGCCCGGCTGATCGGCGCCGGCACCTCGATCTGCGGCGCCTCCGCCGTGCTGGCGGTCAACAGCGTGACGCGGGCGGAGGAGGAGGACGTCGCCTACGCCATCGCCTGCGTCACCCTGTGCGGCACCGCCGCCATGCTGCTCTATCCGCTGCTCGCCGGCCCGCTCGGGCTCGACGCCCACGGCTTCGGGCTGTGGGCCGGCGCCTCGATCCACGAGGTGGCGCAGGCCGTCGCCACCGCCTTCCAGGACGGCAGCGAGGCCGGCGAGGTCGGAACGGTCGCCAAGCTGTCTCGCGTCCTGCTGCTGGCTCCCGTGGTCATCGGCCTCGGCCTCGCCGCCAGCCGTACCGCGGTGGCTCCGGCGGCGGACGGCACGGTGGCGAAGCGCCCGCCGGTGGTTCCCGGCTTCGTGGCCGGCTTCCTCCTGCTGATCGCGCTGAACAGCCTGGGGCTGCTGCCCGGCTGGGTCCGCGCCGCCGCCGGCATGGTGGCGCCCGTCCTGCTGACCATGGCGCTGGCGGCGATGGGGCTGGACGCCAACCCGGCCGCCCTGCGCGCCAAGGGGCTGCGGCCCTTCCTGCTGGCGGTGGGCGCCAGCCTCTTCCTTGCGCTGTTCAGCCTGACGGGCATTCTGTGGTTCTGTTGAGATTTCCACCGCCGCCCGGTCCCGCTCCATGACGCTTGAACAGTTGCGCATCTTCGTTGCCGTCGCCGATGCGCTGCATTTCACCCGTGCCGCGGAATCGCTGCGCCTGTCGCAGCCGGCGGTGAGTGCCGCCATCGCCGCCCTGGAGTCGGAGCACGGGCTGCGCCTGTTCGACCGCATCGGCCGCCGGGTGGAGCTGACCGAGGCCGGCCGGCTTCTCCAGCGCGAGGCGCGGGCCATCCTGCGCCGGGTGGAGGAGGCGGGCGGCATGCTGGCCGAGCTGTCCGGCCTGACCCGCGGCGCGCTGCGGCTGGTCGCCAGCCAGACGGTGGGGCATCACTGGCTGCCGCCGCGGCTGGTCCGCTTCGCCGCCGCCTTCCCCGGCATCCATGTCGAACTCGCCATCGGCAATACCGAAGAGGTGGCGGAGGCGGTGCGCGAAGGCCGCGCCGAGCTCGGCATCGCCGAGGGGGCGGTGGAGGAACCCAGCCTGATCACCGAATCGATCCCGGGCGACCGGCTGCTTCTGGTCGTCGGCAGCGGCCATCCCTGGGCCGCCCGCGGCCGGATCGCGCGGAGGACCTGGCGGCCGCCCGCTGGATCCTGCGCGAGGAGGGCTCCGGCACCCGCGCCGTCTTCGACGCGGCGATGCGGCGGATCGGGCTCGGCCCGTCGGGATTGCCCATCGCCATGACCCTGCCCAGCGGGTCGGTGATCCGCGATGCGCTGCTGGCCGGCGTGGGGCCGAGCGTGCTGTCCGACCTCGTGGTGGCGGCGGACCTCCAGGCCGGCCGCATCGTCGCGCTGGACGGGCTGGACCTGCCGAACCGGACCTTCCAGCTCGTCCGCCATCGCGACCGCCACCGCAGCGCCGCCGAGCGGGAGTTCGTCAAGCTGGCCCTCGGCTCCTGACCGCCGCCGTTTCCGGCCGGCCTTGCCCCGCGCGGGCCGCAAGGCTAAGGTCGGGCTGTCACCGGCCGATCTGCGACCTGTCGACCTCCCGCGATGACGGCGCGAGGCCCCTCGTTGTGCAGTCCCCGCACAACGAGAGCCTGCGAACGGATCGCCTAAGGGTTTGGTTTGACAAATGAAAATGGCAGTGATCCCCATTGTGCATCCGGTGATCGCTGCACAACGCGCTGCATCCGGCCCGCCGAATCCGGCCCGCCGCATCCGGCCGTCGCCGGTGGGCGGTTGATCGACCATGACGGGGAGGTTCCGCGATGACGCGCTCCGGTCGTTTCCTGCCGGGCCTGATGACGGCCGCGGCCCTGCTGGCCTCGGCTCCCGCGGGAGCCAACGACAGCAGCGGCTTCCAGGGCACCTCGGGGATCGAGCTGACCACATCCGACAGCATCCGCATGATGTCGGAGGATCTGCGGATCGGCCTCGACGAGATCCGCGTCGCCTACGTCTTCCGCAATGTCGGCGACCGGCCGGTCGAGACGATGGTGGTGTTTCCGCTGCCCGACCTCGACCTGTCGCTCGGGCTGTCGGGGCCGAACTGGTCCTTTCCGGCCGATGCCGACGATTTCCTGAACTTCCGCCTGTGGATCGACGGCAAACCGGTCAGGCCGAAGCTGGAGCGCCGCGCCTTCCACCAGGGCCGCGAGGTGACGCGCGAGCTGGAGGCGGCCGGGGCGCTCGCCCTCGTTCCCTGGAAGCCCGGCGGCTATGACGAGCAGGTGAAGGCGCTGCCGCGCGGGGCGCTCGACGGGCTGCGGCGCAGCGGCCTGATCGCCGAGGGCGAGGACGAGAACACGCCGCAATGGACCCTGCGCACCCGCTATTACTGGACCCAGACCTTTCCGCCGGGCGTCGACGTGGCGGTGCGCCATGTCTACAAGCCCTTCGTCGGGCAGGCCCTTCTCGGCCGGGTGACGGAGATCGACGGCCGCGGCGTGGTCGGCCGCTATGTCGGGGAGGAGAAGGCGGGCGGCGACCGCTATTGCCTGGACGACTCGACCCGGAAGGCCCTGGCCGCGGTCGAGAAGCGCAGCCCGGCGGACCCGATGCCCTTCACCGCGGCGGAGATCGAGTACATCCTGACCACCGCCCGCAACTGGCATGGCCCGATCGGCCGCTTCCACCTGACGCTGGACAAGGGGGCGGCCGACAACATCCTGTCGCTCTGCTGGACCGGCCTGAAGAAGACCGGCCCGACCACCTTCGAATCGACCAGGACCGACTTCGTGCCGGACCAGGACATCCGGATGCTGGTCTTCGTCCGGACCAAGGGGCGGCCGTAACCCCCCGGTCCCGCCGCTGGCGCGGCGACGGGATGGGGGGACGGGACTATTTCCTGCTATGCCCGCTGATCTCGGCGTGCAGCGGCTTGGTTTCCTCGAAGGTCCGCTGCTGCTCGGCCGTGGCCTCCTTCTGGTACTTGGACTTCCACTCCGCATAGGGCATGCCGTAGACGGCGGTGCGGGCCTCCTCGTCCGACAGCGCGACGCCGCGCTCCCTGGCGGCGGCGGCGTACCATTTCGACAGGCAGTTGCGGCAGAAGCCGGCGAGGTTCATCAGGTCGATGTTCTGGACATCGGTGCGCTTCTGCAGGTGGGCGACGAGGCCGCGGAAGGCGGCGGCCTCAAGCTCGATGCGGGTCTGGTCGTCCATCTCGGCTCCTCGGGTTCTTGTTCGGTCTGTCAGGTCTGGGCGGGCCGGCGCAGCGTGACCATCCGGCCGAAGGGGTGGAAGTCGCGCGAGCCGCCGCCGTCGCCCACCACCCGCACCACCGCCTCGCGGTCCTGCGGGATGAATCCGGCCAGCGCCTCGATCCCGTAGGAGAACAGGCGCGGCGTCAGCGGCGTGCCGGGACCGACCATCGCGACGCGGGCGCCGCGCGCCGCGCGCAGCAGGCGGGGCAGGGTGCGGTTGCCGAGCGCCGACGCGGTGACCGCCACCGCTTCGGCCCCCCGCAGCAGCCAGTCGCCGGCCGGCTCCGGAAACTCGCCGGGGCGCGGCGTCATGTCGATGATCTGGGCGTTCGGCAGCCGGCGGGCGAGCTGGGGGAAACCGCCGACCACGACCGTACGCCCCTCGACGCCGGTGAAGAGGTCGAGGCCGTTGCCGGTCTCCCCCATCACGTCGTCGGCGTTGTAATGGGCGTTGATCGCGGCGAGGCCGACCGACATCTCCAGCGGATCCCAGGAGGCCGCCGCCTGGTCGACCAGCGCCTTCAGCCCCTTGCCCATCCAGCGGGCGGGATCGGCGAGGTCGCTGCCGTAGCGGGCGGCGAGCCCCAGCGCCCGCTCCGTCTCCACCGCCACCCAGTGGGTCCCGACCACCACCCGGCGGACCGGCGCGTCCTCGACGCCCAGCCGCAGGTCCTCATACAGCCGGTGCGGCCCCCACCAGTCCCACAGCGCCTGCTCGGTCGGGGAGAGCAGGTCGCAGAAGCCGCCGGTGAACTGCTGCCACTCGTTGAGGTAGCGGCTGCCGATGCTGGTCAGCACGGGCACGCCCTCGGCCATGCCGTCCAGCATCTCCTGCGCCAGCCCCTCGCCATGCGACTCCAGCCCGGCGAACTTGTTGACCACCAGCAGATCGACCCGCTCCTGGACGGCGCGGCGCACCGACTGGCTGGCGTCCGCGACGCCCATGGGATCGACGCGGCAGCTCTGCGACTCGCGGCCGAGATTCTGCGAGATCCCGAAGGACTGGCCGGTGGCGACGTCCACCAGCTCCATCCGGTCGGCGCAGTCGTCGACCGGGCCGTAGTTGCGCTGGACCACGCCGCCGACCCGGAAGCCGCGCCGCCGCAGCTCCGCCGCGAAGCGGTCGATCAGGGCGTCGATCTCCTCCGAGCCCGGCCCGTGGATGACGGCCCCGGGGCGAAGGGGCGGCAGGGGAAGGGGCTGGTCGGATCGGTCGGCATGGATTTGCCTGCCTGCGCTGGAGGTGGACGCCGCAGCCTCAGCCGCGGCGGATATGATAGACGAAGACCGGCATGCCGCCGTCTGCATCGCTGCGGGTCTCGTGCGACAGCAGCACGTTGTCGGTCGTGTTGCAGAAATGCTTGAAGTCGATGACCGAGGCCGGGTCGGTGGCCTGGACGATCAGCTCCTCCCCCGGCGCCATCGTGTCGAGCAGCTTGCGCGTACGCAGGATGGGCAGCGGGCAGTGCAGCCCCTTCACGTCGAGTTCCTTCGCCGCCACGGCGCTTCGCTCCCTCAACCGAAAATCGTCAGGCCGGCCATGGTCCGGCGCCCACCGTCCATCTGAAGGCGCCGGGCTCCCGACATTAGCGGGTTCGACCCGGCGCCTCCAGATGGTTGGTGGGCTCCGGCACCACCGCCGCGACCTTTTGCGGAGTGCGGTGTTTAACCGGCAACGAGACCGGCAGGCAAACGGATGGGGCGGCCATGGCCAGACGGCTGGATGACAAGGTGGTGGTGATCACGGGGGCGTCGAGCGGCATCGGGCGGGCGACGGCGCTCGCCTTCGCCCGGCAGGGGGCGGCGGTGGTGCTGGCGGCCCGGCGCGAGGCGGCGCTCCACACGGTCGCCGAGGAATGCGTGGAGGCCGGCGGCCGGGCCATGGTGGTGCCGGCCGACGTGACCGACCAGCAGCAGATGCGGCGGCTGGCGCAGCGGGCGCTGGAGGTCTTCTCCGGCATCGACGTCTGGGTGAACAACGCCGGCGTGATCGCCTTCGGCGCCTTCGAGGAACTGCCGGAGGACGTGTTCGAGCAGGTGATGCGCACCAACTTCCTCGGCGTCGTCCATGGCTGCCGCGCCGTGCTGCCGCATTTCCTGGAGCGCGGCGAGGGGCTGATCATCAACACCGGCTCCATGGTGTCGAACGTCGGCCAGCGCTACGCCACCCCCTATGTCGCCAGCAAGTTCGCCGTCCGCGGCTTCTCCGAATCGCTGCGGCAGGAGCTGGTGGACGAGCCGGGGATCCAGGTCTGCGTCGTCATGCCGGCCGCCATCGATACGCCGCTGTGGCAGCATGCCGCCAACTACACCGGCCGCGCGCTGAAGCCGATGGACCCGGTCTACCCGCCGGAGCAGGTGGCGGACGCCATCGTCGCCCTGGTCCATGCCCCCAAGCGCGAGGTCTTCGTCGGCACGGCCGGGCGCATCGCCGCCCTGCAGAACGCCGTGGCGCCGGGCATGACGGAGCGCCTCATGGCCCGGGCGATCGACCGCGACATGTTCCAGAACCGGCCCGCCCGCGAGACCGCCGGCGGTGTCCTCGCCCCCATGCCGGAATATCAGGGGGCCAGCGGCGGCTGGCGCGAGCGCGGCGGCGGGCAGGGGACCGATGCCGACGGATACCGCGGCGGCCGGGGTCACGGGAACGGCCCGGAGCGCCGCTTCTCCTGGCTGAACCTGGCGCTGTTCCTGCTGCCCATCGGCCTGATGAGCCGGATGCCCGCCGACGTCTGGCATCATCGCGAGGCCCGGCAGGGACGCTGAACGGTCGCCCCTCTCCCGCCGGCCCGGCAGGAGAGGGACCGCGTCAGGCGTCAGGCCGCGCTGCGCAGGGCCTGGTCGAGGTCGGCGATGATGTCCTCCACCGTCTCCAGCCCGATCGACAGGCGGATGACGTCCGGCCCGGCGCCGGCCGCCGTCTGGCCCTCGCCGGAAAGCTGGCGGTGGGTGGTCGAGGACGGGTGGATGATCAGCGACCGGCTGTCGCCGATGTTGGCGAGGTGGCTGAAGAGCTGGACATTCTCCACCACCTTCACCCCGGCGTCATAGCCGCCCTTGACGCCGAAGGTCAGCACGGCGCCGGCCCCCTTCGGCAGGTACTTCCGGGCGAGCGCGTTGTACGGCGAGGACTCCAGCCCGGCATAGCTGACCCAGCCGACCGCCGGATGGCTCTCCAGGAACTGCGCCACCTTCAGGGCGTTGTCGCAGTGGCGCTGCATGCGCAGCGGCAGCGTCTCGATGCCGTTCAGCGTGAGGAAGGCGTTGAGCGGCGCCTGGCTCGGCCCCAGGTCGCGCAGGCCGACCGCATGGCCGTGGATCGTGAAGGCGAGGTGGCCGAAGGTCTCGTGGAACTTCAGCCCGTGGTAGCCGGGATCGGCCTCGGTCAGGGCGGGGAACTTGCCCGACTTCGACCAGTCGAACGAGCCGCTGTCGATGACCACGCCGCCGACCGAGGTGCCGTTGCCCGACAGGAACTTGGTCGTCGAGTGGACGACCAGCGTGGCGCCCCACTGGATCGGGTTGATCAGGTAGGGGGTGGCCAGCGTGTTGTCGACGATCAGCGGGATGCCGGCCTCGTCGGCGATCTTCGCCAGCGCCTCCAGGTCGGTGACCACGCCGCCGGGGTTGGCGAGGCTCTCGACGAAGATGGCCTTGGTCTTCCCGGTGACGGCGGCGCGGACGGCGGCGGGATCGTCGGTGTCGGTGAAGACGGCCTTCCAGCCGAAGGCGCGGGGGAAGCTGTTGGAAAACTGGTTGATGGTGCCGCCGTAGAGCTTGCGGGACGAGATGAACTCGTCGCCCGGCGACAGCAGCGGGAACAGCGCCAGCATCTGGGCCGAGTGGCCGGACGCCGTGGCGGTGGCGCCGGCGCCGCCCTCCAGGTTGGCCAGCCGCTCCTCCAGCACCGCGACCGTCGGATTGGTCAGGCGGGAATAGATGAAGCCGACCTTCTGCAGGTTGAACAGCGAGGCGGCCTCGTCCACGTCGTCGAAGACGAAGCTGGTGGTCTGGTAGATCGGCGTCTGCCGGGCACCCGTCGCCGGGTCGGGGGCGGCGCCCGCATGGATGGCCCGCGTCTCGAAGCCGAAGCTCTTCTGCTCGCTCATGTCGGTTCCCTTCAGATGAGTTTCTTGAACGATTTCTGGGGGGCCAGCTTCCTGGTGCGGAGGACGTTGGAGTTGACGCCGATCCGCCCGATCTCCCCGAACAGGCGCTGGATCTCCATCTTCGGGCAGCGGTCCATCACCACCGTCAGGCCGGCCGCCTCGGCCTTCGCCGCCGCCTCGTCGTTGCGGACGCCGAGCTGCATCCACACCACCCTGGCACCGGCGGCGATCGCCTCGTCGGTCACGCCGGCGGCGGCGGCGGAGTTGCGGAAGACGTCGACCATGTCCGGCGGTTCCGGCAGGTCCTTCAGGGCGGCGTAGACCGGCAGGTCGAGGATCGTCTGTCCGGCGAGCTTCGGGTTGATCGGGATGATGCGGTAGCCCTTGTCGCGCAGGTACTTCATGACGAAGTAGCTGGCCTTCACCGGATCGGCGCTGGCGCCGACCACCGCGATGGACTTCACCCCGCCCAGCACCTCCTTCAGGAAGGCGTCGCTGTAGGCGCCGTGCCCGCCGCCGGGGGGCGTCATTGGCCGCACCATGTCGGCTGGCGCTTCTCCAGGAAGGCGTCGATGCCCTCGGCCGCGTCGCGGGCCATCATGTTCTCCGTCATGACGCGGGCGGTGTGGGCGTAGGCGGCCTCCACATCCATATGGATCTGCTGGTAGAAGGCCTCCTTGCCGATGGCGAGGGTCAAGGGCGACTTGGAGGCGATGCGCGACGCTGCGACCGCCACCGTGTCGTCCAGCCGGTCCGCCGGCACCGCCCGGTTGACGAGGCCGATGCGCATGGCCTCCTCCGCGTCGATCATCTCGCCGAGCAGCAGCATCTCCATCGCCGCCTTGCGCCCCACAGCGCGGGTCAGCGCAACCATCGGCGTCGAGCAGAAGAGGCCGATGTTGACCCCCGGCGTGGCGAATCGCGTATCGGCGGTGCAGTAGGCGAGGTCGCAGGTCGCGACGAGCTGGCAGCCCGCCGCGGTGGCGATGCCATGGACCCTGGCGATCACCGGCTGGCGGATGCGGTTGATCGTCAGCATCAGGCGCGAGCACTGGACGAACAGCGCCTCGTAGGCCTCGCGGCCGGGGTTGGCGCGAATCTCCCGCAGGTCGTGGCCGGCGCAGAAGGCGGGGCCGGCCCCGGCCAGGACCACGACGCGCACCGACCGGTCGCCGTCGATGGCGTCGAGTTCGTCCTGCAGCGCCGCCATCAGCCCGACGGACAGGGCGTTGCGCGCCTGGGGCCGGTTGAGGGTCAGCGTGGCGACGCCCTCGCGGTCGTTGCGCAGAAGGAGCGGGGGCGCAGCGGAATCGTCATGAGCGGGCGGGCTCATCGGCGTTGTCCTCCTTATCTTATTGGCCCGCCGGCATGGGGAGGCCGGCGAGCGGTGCCGGTCAGCTTACCCGCCGACCTGCGGACAGGGGAACGGGTGCCGTCAGGCCGCCGTCATGAGACGACAGGGCAGGGTGGAATTCAACGGTGAAAATCACAAGCGCAGCGGCAAATAGCGCGATGCGTGCGTATAAATCGCCGCCTTGCCTCCCGGCGTCCGTATCGGCGACTGTTGGTGCGGGAAGCAAAACAAGACCGCCGAAGGGGGGAATGTCATGACCGAGCCTGCCGCACAGCCGGCCCAGCAGCCTGCGATGTCCAGGGAGGAGCTGGAGGCGCTGATCCGCGAGGGGGTGCCGCTGGTCGGCAGCTTCGGGATCGTCATCGACAGCCTGGGGGCCGGGAGCATCCGCTTGCGGCTCCCCTACAAGGACGACTTCGTGCGGCCGGGCGGGACGGTCACCGGACCGGCCATGTTCGGGTTGGCCGACGTGGCGCTCTATGGTGCGGTGCTCAGCCTGATCGGGCGGGTGGAACTGGCCGTCACCACCAGCATGACCATCAATTTCCTGCGCCGCCCGCCGCCCGTCGCCATCCTGGCCGAGGCGCGCATCCTGAAGCTGGGCAAGCGGCTGGCCTATGGCGAGGTGCTGATCTTCTCCGAAGGCGATCCGGAGCCGGTGGCCCACGCCACCGGGACCTACTCGATTCCCCCGCACGATCCGGTGGCAGTGATGGTATCCGGATACCAGGGGTCGGAGGCAGGCTGAAAAGTCCTTTGATATCAAGGCCTCTGCCTTCGCGGTATAATGATACCGTATTCGCAATCCTCTGATATTGAACGAGAATTTTTGCCGTTGACAGCGTGCCGGTTTGCCCCTAGAAAACCGGCCGCTTCGGCGCCTCCGGATTCGGCGGTCCGCCGATCTGTGATTCTCTCAACGAGTGTGGCGATGAAGACCTTCAATCTGAAGCCGTCCGATATCGAGAAGAAGTGGTACGTCGTCGACGCCGACGGCCTCGTTCTCGGCCGGCTCGCCAGCATCCTGGCGAACATCCTGCGCGGTAAGAACAAGCCGACCTTCACCCCGCACATGGATTGCGGCGACAACGTCGTCGTGATCAACGCGGAGAAGGTCAAGCTGACCGGCAACAAGCGCAACGCCGACTTCTTCTACTGGCATACCGGCTATCCGGGCGGCATCAAGGGCCGTTCGAAGGGCCAGATCCTCGACGGCAAGTACCCGGAGCGGGTCATCGAGAAGGCCGTGGAGCGCATGATCCCGCGCGGGCCGCTCGGCCGCAAGCAGATGTCGAACCTGCGGGTCTACAAGGGTACCGCCCACCCGCACGAGGCTCAGCAGCCGGTCGCGCTGGATGTCGGCGCGATGAACCCGAAGAACAAGCGGAGCGCGTAATCCAATGGCTCAGGTCACCACCACCCTCTCCGGCCTGAAGGACCTCACCGGCACGGTCGCCGCGGTCGCCTCCGAAGAGCTGGCCCAGCCGAAGCTGGACGCCCAGGGCCGCGCCTATGCCACCGGCAAGCGCAAGGACGCCGTCGCCCGCGTGTGGATCAAGCCGGGCACCGGCAAGATCACCGTCAACGGCCGCGACCAGGAAGTCTACTTCGCCCGCCCGGTGCTGCGCATGATGATCGCCCAGCCGTTCGGCATCACCGACCGCGCCGGCCAGTTCGACGTCACCGTCACGGTGACCGGTGGCGGCCTGTCGGGCCAGGCCGGTGCCGTCCGTCACGGCATCTCCAAGGCGCTGACCTACTTCGAGCCGGGCCTGCGCCCGCCGCTGAAGGCTGCCGGCTTCCTGACCCGCGACGCCCGCGTCGTCGAGCGTAAGAAGTACGGCCGCGCCAAGGCCCGCCGCAGCTTCCAGTTCTCGAAGCGCTAAGCCCTACACGGCCCCGCATCGATACGGTACAAGCGAGGGGCGTCCCGCAGGGGCGCCCCTTTCTTTTGCCCGCTGTCCCGTCTTCGTCTGTCTGCAAGGGTTTCGATCCACCGGCACCAGCCAATCGGCTCCGTCCAAGAAGGAACAAGGTCAGATGGCCACCAACGGCTCTTCGATTCGCGTCGGCATCCTGGGTGCCTCCGGTTACACGGGGGCGGAACTGGTGCGCATGCTGCTGCGCCACCCGAACGTCGAGATCGCGGCCCTGACCGCCGAGCGACAGGCCGGCAAGCCGATGGCCGAGGTCTTCCCCCATCTCGGCGGCTATGGCCTGCCCGATCTGGTGAAGATCGACGAGGTGAAGTGGGACGGGCTGGACTTCGTCTTCTGCGCGCTGCCGCACGGCACCACGCAGGAGGTGGTTTCCGGTCTGCCGAAGACCCTGAAGGTGGTGGATCTCTCCGCCGACTTCCGGCTGACCGACCCGGCCGAATACGCAACCTGGTACGGTCATGAGCACCGGGCGGTCGATCTGCAGAAGGAGGTCGCCTACGGCCTGACCGAGTTCAACCGGCAGGGCGTGCGCAAGGCCCGCGTGGTCGCCAACCCCGGCTGCTACCCCACCTGCTCGCTGCTGCCGCTCATGCCGCTGCTGATGGATGGTCTGATCGAGCCCGGCGGCATCGTCATCGACGCCAAGTCGGGCGTGTCGGGCGCCGGCCGCGACGCCAAGCAGGCCAACCTGTTCTGCGAGGTGTCGGAGGGCTTCAACGCCTATGGCGTCGGCCACCACCGCCACATGCCGGAGATCGAGCAGGAACTGCGGCTGGCCGCCGGCCGGCCGGTCACCGTCTCCTTCACGCCGCACCTCGTCCCGATGAACCGGGGGATGATGGCGACGATCTATGTCCGCATGGCCGAGGGCGTGACCGCGGACGAGCTGCGCGCGACGCTCGCCAGGCGCTACGCCGACGAACCCTTCGTCGGGGTCACCCCGGCGGGTGTGGTGCCGGCGACGCGGCACGTCCGGGCCTCCAACCACGCGCTGATGGGAGTGGTCGCCGACCGCACGCCGCGCGGCGCCATCATCGTGTCGGTGATCGACAATCTGGTGAAGGGCGCCTCCGGACAGGCCATCCAGAACATGAACGTCATGATGGGGCTCGACGAGACGAGCGGCATCAACCAGGCGCCGCTGTTCCCGTAAGCCACCGGCGCCCCGGGCCGGGAACCACCCCGGCCCGATTCGCGTCTATCCTGCTGCCGTCCCGGCCCTCGAAGGGCCGCACTGTCGAAAGGAGCGTGCGATGACCGGCCTGATCCGTGCCTTCCAGGGCGTGGTGCCGACCATCGACCCGGCCGCCTTCATCGCGGAGACCGCCGTCGTCATCGGCGACGTGGTGATCGGGCCGGAGACGGGGATCTGGTACGGCTGCACCGTGCGGGGCGACGTCAACGAGATCCGCATCGGCGCACGCACCAACATCCAGGACGGCACGGTCATCCATGTCGCCAAGGACGGGCAGGGCACCTACATCGGCGACGACGTCACCGTCGGCCACATGGCGCTGCTGCACGCCTGCACGTTGGAGAGCGGTTGCTTCATCGGGATGAAGGCCTGCGTCATGGATGGCGCCCATGTCGAGTCGGGGGCGATGGTCGCCGCCGGCGCCCTGGTTACCCCGGGAAAGCGGGTTGGCAGCGGTTGGCTGTGGGCGGGCAGTCCGGCCCGGCCGATTCGGGAACTGACGGAAAAGGACGTGGCGTTTTTCCCCGTCTCTGCGCGGCGTTACGCCGAACTCGCTGGAATCTATCGCGATTCCTGTGGCGCAGATGTCGCATAGGGACAGGAAAAGCACGGTTGGGGCCAATACGGTGATGTGTCGGCGCACCAATCAATACTAAATGTCCCGGCGGGTGCTGATCCGCATGCACGCGCTCGGATGCATGGCTTGAATGGTTTGCCCTCCGAAGGCAATGTCGGAGGGAAGGGTTCCTGTAAGGGAGTGATCCAAATGAAGACTATTGTTCGCGCTGGTCTGGCCCTCGTGCCGGCAGCCGTTATTGCGTTCGGTCTGTCGTCGGCCGCCAATGCCCAGAGCGCCGGCACCGGTGAGTGGTGCAACCCGGTCATCGGCTGGGGCAACACCCCGGTCCGTACGGCTTCGGGCGGCTACGCCATCCACCAGGGCAGCTTCCCGTGCCCGGCCACCGCTGCCGCTCCGGCCGCGGTTGCCGCGCCGAAGGCCCAGACCGAGTACCTGGTGTTCTTCGACTGGGACAAGTCGAACATCACCCCGGCCGCTGACCGCGTGATCTCCGACGCCGTCACCGCGATCGGCAAGGGTGCCAACACCCGGATCCACGTCGTCGGCCACACCGACACCTCGGGCTCGCCGGCCTACAACCAGAAGCTCTCGGTCCGTCGCGCCGAGGCGGTGAAGAAGGCGCTGGTGTCGAAGGGCATCGCCGCCGCCAACATCACCACCGAGGGCAAGGGCGAGACCCAGCTCCTCGTCCAGACCGGCCCGAACGTCCGCGAGCCGTCGAACCGTCGTGCGCAGATCCTGCCGCGCGGCGTGAACGCTCCGTCGTCCTAAGACGCCGCGTCGCATGGCCTCGTGCCGCCGTCCCGTCAGCCATGGCGGGACGGCGGCCGCAGCCGGGCACAAGAAACGACCGCAGCCGGGGTACAAGCCCTCCGGCTGCGGTCGTTTTGTTTTCGGATAAGCCCGTGCCGGGATGAGCGGGCCGGGCGCCGGCGTCAGCGCTGCGCCGCCGGGTCGGGAACCGGTTCGCCGGCGACCAGCGACAGCGGAACCACCCCGGCCCACACCGGCAACCCCATATCCTCCGGATCATCCGAGGGCGGGCCGGACCGGACCTTGGCCGACGCTTCGGCGATCGGGAAGGCCAGCACGGCCGTCGCCTTCAACTCCTGAGCGTTGGCCGGACGGGCGCGCGCGGAGCGGCCGGGCTCGATCTTGTCGACCAGCGCGTCGAGCGCCGCGCGCTTCTCCCGCTCCTCCGACACCAGCCGAGGCCGGCCGAACAGCACCACCGAGCGGTAATTGACCGAGTGGTGGAAGGCGGAGCGCGCCAGCACCCAGCCGTCGATCAGCGTCACCGTCACGCAGGACTCGCCGCCGTCCTGCAGCCGGCGAATCATCCGGCTGGAGGAGGCGCCGTGGATCAGCAACTCGTTCCCGACGCGCCACGGCACGGTCGGGATCACCACGGGGGTGGTGCCGTCGAGGAAGCCGATGTGGCAGACCGGCGCCTCGTCGATGATGGCGTGGATGGCGGCGGCGTCGTACTGGCCGCGCTCGTGCATGCGTACGGTGCGGGTGCGGGGTGTGGGGGCGAGGCGGGTGCCGGACGTCTCTGTCGTCATGGGTCTGCATGTCTGTGGGCGGTTGCGATGCCGCAGCTTGGCCGGCAAAGTGGTTCCTGAGAAAGGTCCGCATTGGGCTTTCCGACAGGTCCAATTCGAACGGCGCGGGAGGGCGTGCGCATGGGACGGAAGGCGAAGCCGGTGCTTGCCGGCCTGGGCCCTCTCGCGCTCGACCGGGAGGGGGCGGAGCCGCTCCACCGCCAGCTTTATCTTGCCCTGCGGCAGGCCGTGGTCGACGGCCGGCTGCGCCCGGGCGACCGCATGCCGCCGACCCGCGCGCTGGCCCGGGACAGGGGCCTGTCGCGCAACACCGTGGTGACGGCCTACGAGACGCTGTTCGCCGAAGGCTACATCACCGGCAAGGCGGGGGCCGGCACCTTCGTCGCCGCATCCCTGCCGGACACGCCGCCCGACGGCGCGGTGCCGCGGCGCGGCAGCCGGCGGGACATCGGCCTGTCGGCGCGTGGCGCCCTGCTGACCCGCTCCCTGCCGTTGCGGCGGGACAGTCCGGACCGTCCCTTCGGCTTGGGATCGCCCGACCGGCGGGCCTTCCCCTTCGCGCTATGGGGCCAGCTTCTGGCGCGAAGCTGGCGGACCGGCGGGCGGACCCTGGCGGTCGAGGCCGAATCGATGGGATATCTCCCGCTGCGGGCGGCGGTGGCCGACTATCTGCGCGCGGTCCGCGCGGTCCGCTGCGAGGCGGAGCAGGTGATGATCGTGTCCGGCGCGCAGCAGGGGCTCGCCGTCACGGTGCAGCTTCTTCTCGATCCGGGGGAGACGGTGTGGGTGGAGGATCCCGGCTGGCCCGGCACGCGCGCCGCGCTGGAAGGGGCCGGCGCCGGCCTCGTCCCGGTGCCGGTCGACGCGGAAGGGCTGGTAGTGGCGGAAGGCGCCCGGCGCGGCCCCGGCGCCCGGCTGGTGCTGGTCACCCCGTCGCACCAGTTTCCGCTCGGCGTGACGATGAGCCTGCGCCGCCGGCTGGAGCTGCTGGACTGGGCCGCGGCCAACGACGCCTGGATCGTCGAGGATGATTACGACAGCGAGTTCCGCTACGCCGGGCCGCCGCTCGCCGCCTTGCAAGGCCTCGACGGGGCAGGGCGGGTGATCTATGTCGGCAGCTTCAGCAAGGTGATGTTTCCCGGCCTGCGGCTCGGATACGTGGTGCTGCCGCCCGATCTGGTCGAGCCGGTCGCGGCGGCGCGGCGGCACTTCGACGGCGGCACCAGCATCGTGCCGCAGCCGGCTCTGCACCGCTTCCTGGCGGAAGGGTATTTCGCCTCGCACCTGCGGGCGATGCGCACGCTCTACGCCGGCCGCCGCGCGGCCATGCTCGACGCTCTGGGGCGGGATCTGGGCGGCGTCGCCGTTCCGGAACCGGGAGAGGCCGGACTGCATGTCACGGTCCGCCTGCCGCCGGACCTGCCGGATCGGGACCTGTCCGCAAGGGCGCAGCGGCAGGGACTGCTCTGTCCGCCGCTGTCGGCCTATGGTCTGGAGGATCGGACGCTGAACGGCCTCGTCCTCGGCTTCGCCTCCCACCGGGAGGAGACGCTGGCGGCGGCCGTCCGCGACCTTGCTGGGCTGGCGGGGGCGTGACGCCACACCCCCGCCGAACCGGCGAGCCTCAGCTGATGTGGACGCGGGCGTAGGAGCCCGGGGCGTCCTCGATCACCGGCAGGGCGCCGCTGCCCGGCACGCGGGCCGGGACCTTGCCCTCGGCGAACTTGGAGACCCACTTGTTCCACTCCGGCCACCAGGAGCCGGGGGTCTGCTTGGCGGTCGGCAGCCACTCGTCCGGGGTCTTCGCCAGCTTGTCGGTGGTCCAGTAGCAGTACTTCTCGGCCGCCGGCGGGTTGACGACGCCGGCGATGTGGCCGGAGGCCGCCAGCACGAACTTCACCGGTCCGCCCAGCAGCTTGGCACCGGCGAAGGTGCTCTTCCACGGCGCGATGTGGTCCTCGCGCGCCGACAGGAACATGGTCGGCGTCTTGATCCGGCCGAGGTCGACCGGCACGCCGCCCAGCGTGATCCCGCCCGGCTTCGCCAGCAGGTTCTTCTGGTACATGTTGCGCAGGTAGAAGCTGTGCATCGCCGCGGGCATGCGGGTCGAATCGCTGTTCCAGTACAGCAGGTCGAACGGGAACGGATCCTTGCCCAGCAGGTAGTTGTTCACGACGAACGACCAGATCAGGTCGTTGGCGCGCAGCATGTTGAAGGTGGTCGCCATCTTCGAGCCGTCGAGATAGCCGTGTTCGGCCATCTGGCTCTCGATGTAGGAGAGCTGCTCCTCGTCGATGAAGACCGACAGCTCGCCCGCTTCCGTGAAGTCCAGCATGGTGGTGAAGAAGGTGACCGACTTGATCCGGTCGTCGTTCTTGGCCGCCATGTAGGACAGGGTGGAGGCGGTCAGCGTGCCGCCCAGGCAATAGCCGATGGCGTTGACCTCGCGCTCGCCGGTCGCCTTCTCGATGGCGTCCAGCGCGGCCAGCGGACCCTCGAACATGTAGTCTTCGAAGGTCTTGGCGGCCAGCTTCTCGTCGGGATTGACCCAGGAGATGACGAAGACCGTGTGGCCCTGGTCCACCGACCACTTGATGAAGCTGTTCTTCTCGCGCAGGTCGAGGATGTAGTACTTGTTGATCCAGGGCGGCACGATCAGCAGCGGCCGCTTGTTCACCTCCGCCGTGGTCGGGGTGTACTGGATCAGCTGCATCAGGTCGTTCTGGTAGACGATCTTGCCCGGCGTCACCGCGACGTTGCGGCCGACCTCGAAGGCGTCATAGTCGGTCATGGAGATGCGCAGCTCGCCCTTGCCGCGCTCCAGGTCCTTCAGCAGGTGCTCCAGGCCCTTGACCAGGTTCTCGCCGCCGGTCTCGATCGTCGTGCGCAGCACCTCCGGGTTCGTCATGACGAAGTTGGAGGGCGCCATCGCGTCGACGAACTGGCGGGTGTAGAAGTCCACCTTCTTGGCGGTGTGGTCGTCCAGCCCTTCCACCTGGTTGACGGTGGACTGCATCCAGCGGGCCGACAGCAGGTAGGACTGCTTGATGAAGTCGAACAGCGTGTTCTCGTCCCACGCCGAATCCTTGAAGCGCCGGTCCTCCTTGGACGGGGTGATCACCGGCTGGGTGTCCTGCCCAGGAAGCGCTGGGTGGTGCGCTGCCACAGGGTGAGGTAGTCCTGCCAGAGCGACATCTGCGCCTGCATCAGCTTGGCCGGGTCGGCCATCATGCGCGTCGTCATCTCGAGGAAGGCATGCCCCACGCCCATCGGGTCCGGGTTCCTCTGGCCGACGCCGTCCGCGGTCTGGCGCGTCAGGAACTCAGAGACGAGGCGCTGGCTCTGTTCCGCGATGCGGGTCATCGCGCGCGACATTTCGACCGGATCGGGGAGCTTCACGTCGGGGGCCTGGTTCTCGGCCATTGGCACGGTCCTTCTTGTAAGTCGAAATCGGCGTTGGGCGCGTTTTGCGCTTCTTGGGGGGCAAGGGGACGGTTATACAGGGCAACGGTGGTGCAAGGGGTCCTGCGCTTGTGGGCGGTCGGTCAAACCTGAACAGTCGGTGGAACCTGTTGCTCCGGCATATGCAAGACGCTGCCGCCCCTCATACACCGCAGCCATGAAGATTTCATTTCACAGCCCGCAGCACAAGCGCGGCGACGCGGTACAGGACGGAGATCATACAATGCGGAAGCGTACAGGGGGTCGTTGTGACGCCGGGGGATTGCATCGTCTTGCATCCGCTGCCGTTTTCCTGCCGCTTGCCCTGTGCGCCTGCAGCGACCGCGCGCTGGATACCGGGCTTCTCGGCTCGGTGACGGGGGAGCCGTCGCCGGTCAGCGACAATCCGTCGCCCATCCGTGCCATGAGCGGGACCAACCCCGACTACCCGACGCTGGGCACCGTCCCGCCGCGGCCGACCGACATCTCGACCGAGGCGCAGCGCCAGACCCAGATGGACAGGCTGGCCCGCGACCGCTCCGTCGGCCAGAAGTACCATTCGGAGGCGCTCTCCCAGCCCGTGCCGGAGACGCTGCCGACCCCGATTCCGGTGCCGCCCGTGCCCAACCTGACGCCGGGCAGGCGCTGACTTCCCGGCCGTCCGACCGGGGAGCGGGCGGCCCATCCGCGCAACACCCGATCCTGCGGGGGCGGTATTGCGAAATTTGCCTCGCATCGGCGGGGTCGCGGCGGTAGAACGTGTGTCCCGGTCCGCTGGCGTTTCGTGGTTTCTGGCGTGGCCGGAACGGATCCGGAGCCTCCATGTCGAACACTGAATTCCATCGCATCAAGCGTCTGCCGCCCTACGTCTTCGCCGAAGTCAACGCGATGAAGGCGCGAGCTCGCGCCGCCGGCGAGGACATCATCGACCTCGGCATGGGCAACCCCGACCAGCCCACCCCGCCGCACATCGTCGAGAAGCTGGTCGAGGCCGTGCGCGATCCGAAGACGCACCGCTACTCGAACTCCCGCGGCATCCCGGGTCTTCGCAAGGCGCATGCGGCCTACTACAAGCGCCGCTTCAACGTCACCATCGACCCCGAGACGGAGTGCATCGTCACCATCGGGTCGAAGGAGGGCCTCGCCAACCTCGCCCAGGCGATCACCAGCCCGGGCGACATCATCCTGGTGCCCAACCCCAGCTATCCGATCCACCCGTTCGGTTTCATCCTGGCCGGCGCCTCGGTCCGGCACCTGCCGGTCGGGCAGGCCAACGGCACCTCCACCGACATCGACAGCTTCATGAACATGCTGGAGCGCGCCGTGCGCCACAGCGTGCCGAAGCCGCTGGCGCTGGTGCTGAACTATCCGTCGAACCCGACGGCGGAGGTGGTGGGCCTCGACTTCTACCGCCCGATCGTGGAGTTCTGCCGCAAGCACGGCATCTACATCCTGTCCGACCTCGCCTATGCCGAGGTGTTCTTCGAGGGCGAGCCGCCTCCGTCGATCCTGGAGATCCCGGAGGCCCGCGAGGTGGCGGTCGAGTTCACCTCGATGTCGAAGACCTACTCGATGGCGGGCTGGCGCATCGGCTTCGCCACCGGCAACAAGACCCTGATCACCGCGCTGGCCCGCATCAAGTCCTACCTGGACTACGGCGCCTTCACGCCGATCCAGGTCGCCGCCGCCGCCGCGCTGAACGGCCCGCAGGAGTGCGTGGAGCAGGTGCGCGCCATGTACAAGCAGCGCCGCGACGTGATGATCGAGGGGCTGGCCGCCGCCGGCTGGGAGGTGCCGAGCCCGGCCGCCTCCATGTTCGCCTGGGCGCCGATCCCGCCGCAGTTCGCCCACCTGGGCTCGCTGGAGTTCTCCAAGCTGCTGCTGCAGGAGGCCAAGGTCGCCGTGGCGCCGGGCATCGGCTTCGGCGAGTACGGCGACGGCCATGTCCGTCTGGCGCTGGTGGAGAACGTCCACCGCATCCGCCAGGCCACCCGCAACATCAAGGAGTTCTTCCGCTCCAACGCGGCCGGCGCCGCGGCGAGCAAGGACCCCGAGGCGCGTGCCGCCCTTCTCGAGCCGGTGAAAGCGAAATGACGTCGTCCCTGAAAATCGCGGTCGCCGGTCTCGGTACGGTCGGTGCCGGCGTCCTGAAACTCCTGGAGCAGCAGGGCGATCTGATCGCCGAGCGTTGCGGCCGGCGGATCGAGGTGGTGGCGGTCAGCGCCCGCTCGAAGGGCAAGGACCGCGGCGTCGATCTCTCCAGGGTCGCCTGGTACGACGACCCGGTGAAGCTCGCCGCCCATCCCGACGCCGACGTGGTGGTGGAACTGATCGGCGGTTCCGAAGGGCCGGCGCGCGACACCGTCAACACGGCGCTGGAGCTGGGGCGGCACGTCGTCACCGCCAACAAGGCGCTGCTGGCCCATCATGGGACGGAGATCGCGACCCTCGCCGAATCCCGTGGCCTGACCGTCGCCTTCGAGGCGGCGGTCGCCGGCGGCATCCCGATCATCAAGGGGCTGCGCGAAGGTCTGGCGGCCAACCGGGTGACCGAGATCCACGGCATCCTCAACGGCACCTGCAACTACATCCTGACGGAAATGCGGACGACCGGCCGCGACTTCGCGGACGTTCTGGCCGACGCCCAGGCGCTGGGCTATGCCGAGGCCGACCCCAGCTTCGACATCGACGGCGTCGATGCGGCGCACAAGCTGGCCGTGCTGACCTCCGTCGCCTTCGGCACGCCGGTCAACTTCGCCGGCGTCCATGTCGAGGGCATCCGCCACGTCTCGGCCGTCGATTTCGACTATGCCGACGCGCTGGGCTACCGCATCAAGCTGCTGGGCATCGCGCGCCGCACCGACCAGGGCATCGAGCAGCGCGTGCATCCCTGCATGGTGCCGAAGGGCGCTCCGATCGCCGCGGTCGACGGCGTGTTCAACGCCGTCGTCGCCCAGGGCGACTTCGTCGACCGGGTTCTGTTCGTCGGCCGCGGCGCCGGGGCGGGGCCCACCGCGTCGGCCGTCGTCGCCGACCTGATCGACGTCGCCCGCGGCCGGTCCACCCCCACCTTCGGGGTGCCGGCCAGCCGCCTGTCCGCGGCCGCGCCGTCGCCGATGGAGGCGCGGCGGGGGCTTACTACGTCCGCCTGATGGTGGTGGACCGGCCCGGTGTGATAGCCGACATCGCAGCCGCCATGCGCGATCAGAACGTTTCCATGGAGCAGTTCCTGCAGCGCGGCCGCTCGCCGGGCGAGGCCGTCCCGGTGGTGCTCACCACCCACGAGACGACCGAGGCCGCCATGCAGAAGGCGCTGAAGACGATCGGCGAACAGCAGACGGTGGTCGAGCCGCCGCGCATGATCCGCATCGAACAGTTCTGACAGACCTTACAGATCAAACCAACACGACCGAAGAGTCGGGGGGAGTATTACCATGTCTGCTCATGTCGACCTGTCCAATATGGACCGGAACCTGGCGCTGGAAGCCGTCCGCGTGACCGAGGCCGCCGCCCTGTCGGCCTCGCTGCTGATGGGGCGCGGCGACGAGAAGCTCGCCGACCAGGCCGCCGTCGACGCCATGCGCCAGGCTCTCAACACGCTGTACATCGACGGCACCGTCGTGATCGGCGAGGGTGAGCGCGACGAGGCGCCGATGCTCTACATCGGCGAGAAGGTCGGCGCCGGCATCGGCAAGGGTCCGAAGGTCGACATCGCGCTCGACCCGCTGGAGGGCACCACCATCACCGCCAAGGGCGGCCCGAACGCCCTGGCCGTCGTCGCCATGGCGGAGGAGGGCGGCTTCCTCAACGCCCCCGACGTCTACATGGACAAGATCGCCGTCGGCGCCGGCCTGCCGGACGGCATCGTCGACCTCGACGAGACCCCGGCCAACAACCTGAAGGCGCTGGCCAAGGCCAAGGGCTCCGAGGTGTCGGAGCTGCTGGTCTGCATCCTCGACCGTCCCCGCCATGCCGAGCTGATCGCCCGCGTCCGCGAGGCCGGCGCGCGCATCATGCTGATCTCCGACGGCGACGTGTCGGGCGTGATCGCCACCAGCCAGCCGGGCACCGGCGTGGACATGTATGTCGGCTCCGGCGGGGCGCCGGAAGGCGTGCTGGCCGCCGCCGCCCTGCGCTGCATCGGCGGCCAGTTCCAGGGCCGCCTGCTGTTCCGCAACGACGACGAGAAGGCCCGCGCCGCCAAGTGGGGCGTGACCGACCTCAACAAGAAGTACAGCCTGACCGAGCTGGCGAAGGGCGACGTGATGTTCGCCGCCACCGGCGTGACCGACGGCGCCATGCTGCGCGGCGTCCGCCGCCTCGCCGGCGGTGCGGTGACCCACTCGGTCATCATGCGCTCGAAGTCGGGCACCGTCCGCTACATCGAAGCGCACCACAACTTCACCCGCAAGAAGAGCGTGAAGTAAGCGTCTCCGGTCTCCGGACACGGAAAAGGGGGCTTGCGGGACGACCGCAAGCCCCCCTTCTTTTTTGGGGCGGAGGCTTCTACAGCCCCTTGCGCCGCCGGCCTTCCGCGTCGGCGGCCTTCATGGCGGCCAGCACGCGGCGGGGGGTGACCTCGTAGGGCTCGTTGTGGATGGTCTCGCCCTCGGCGCAGGCGCGCTCGGCGGCCAGCAGCAGCCGCTCGTCGCTCACCGTGGCGAGGCCGATGTCGGCCAGCGTGGTCGGCAGCCCGACCGACCGGCAGAAGCCGTAGACCTCGTCCAGCACCGCCGCCGGGCGGCCGGTCAGCACCAGCATGGTCAGCGTGCCGAAGGCGACCTTCTCGCCGTGCCAGTAATGGTGCGTCTCCTCCAGCGCCGTCAGGCCGTTGTGGACGGCATGGGCGGCGGCCAGCCCGCCGCTCTCGAAGCCCAGTCCGCTCAGCAGCGTGTTGGCCTCGACGATGCGCTCCAGGGCCGGCGTGACGACCTTCTGCTCGCAGGCCGACTTGGCGAGCACGCCGTATTCCAGCAGCGTGTCGTAGCAGAGCCGCGCCAGGCTGAAGGCGGTCATCGGGCCCATGCGGCCGGTCATGTTGCCGCCGCGCTTGATCCGGCAATCCTCCGCCTCGAACCAGGTCGACAGGGCGTCGCCCATGCCGGAGACGAGGAAGCGGACCGGCGCCTGCGCCACCACGCCGGTGTCGACAAGGACGAGATCCGGGTTGCGCGGCAGGACCAGATAGCGCTTGAAGGCGCCGTCGGCGGTGTAGATCACCGACAGGGCGCTGCACGGCGCATCGGTGGAGGCCAGGGTCGGGACGATGGCGGTGCGGGCGTTCAGCTCATGCGCGACGGCCTTGGCGGTGTCCAGCGCCTTGCCGCCGCCGACGCCGGCGACGACCTCCGCCCCCTGCGCGCGGGCAAGGGCGGTCAGCCGCGCGATCTCCTCGTCGGAGCATTCGCCGCCGAATTCCTGGACGTCGAGGTCGAGACGGCCGGCGGCGGCATCCACCAGACGGCCGCGCAGGGTCTTCAGAACGAACGGGTCGACGACGGCCAGCGCCTTCCTGCCCAGCCGGGCCAGATCCTCGCCCAGATTGTCGAGGGCGCCTTCGCCCTGGACGTAGCGGGCCGGGAAAATCGCGGTGGTGATCATGGGTTTCCTCCTCCGCGTCATGGTCCGGGCAGTGGATCAAATCACCCGCATGCACGCATTGATGTGTCTCAAGCTGCGGCGCACCATGGGCGGCAAGGGGCCGTCCGCGCATGGGCGCCCCCCGCAGCGGAGCATGGCCGGGCGCGTCCGTCATCTGCTATGGCTTCGGCCTTCCCCGTCCCGTGGCTGCCCGAGCGTCCATGACCGACACCGCTCCCGCCTTCCTGAACATCACCCGATCGCTGTCCGGCAAGCGCTGGCAGGCCCGGCCCTATGACGAGCGGATGGCCTGGGCGCTGGCGCAGGGGCGCGGCCTGCCCGAGATCGTCGGGCGTGTGCTGGCCGCCCGCGGCGTGACGGAGGAAGCCTGCGACGACTTCCTCGATCCCAAGCTGAAGGCGCTGCTGCCCGACCCGTCGCGCTTCAAGGACATGGACAAGGCCGCCGCCCGCATCGCCGCCGCCATCCTGGAGGGGGAGCCGGTCGCGGTCTTCGGCGACTACGACGTGGACGGCGCCACCTCGGCCGCGGTCCTGCGCCGTTTCTTCCGGGCGGCCGGCGCCGATCTCCGCGTCTATGTGCCCGACCGCGTGAAGGAGGGCTACGGCCCCAACGGTCCGGCCCTGCTGCGGCTGAAGGCCGAGGGCGTGCGGCTGGTGGTGACGGTCGATTGCGGCATCTCCGCCTTCGCGGCGCTGGAGACGGCGGCCGGGGCCGGGCTCGACGTCGTGGTGCTCGACCATCATGCGGCGGAGCCACGGCTGCCGCCCGCCGTGGCGCTGGTCAACCCCAACCGGCTGGACGAGGACGGCGCCTACCGCACGCTCTGCGCCGCCGGGGTGACCTTCCTAGCGGTGGTCGCGATCAACCGGGCGCTGCGGCAGGCCGGCTATTACCGCGAGCGGCCCGAACCGAACCTGATGGAGTGGCTGGACCTCGTGGCGCTGGGCACGGTGTGCGACGTCGTCCCGCTGACCGGGCTGAACCGCGCGCTGGTGGCGCAGGGGCTGAAGGTGATGGCCCGGCGTTGCAATCCCGGCCTCGCCGCCCTGGCGGACGTCGCCGGGGTGAAGGACAAGCCCGATGCCTATCACGCCGGCTACGTGCTGGGACCACGGGTGAATGCCGGCGGGCGGGTGGGGGCCTCCGACCTCGGCGCCCGCCTGCTTTCGACCGACGACCCGCTGGAGGCGATGGACCTCGCCCAGAAGCTCGAAGCCCACAATGCCGAGCGCCGCGCGGTGGAGCAGGGGGTGCTGGACGACGCCATCGCCCGGCTGGAAGCCCTGTCGGACCGCGAGGCCGAGCTGGTCTTCATCGCCGGCGAGGGCTGGCATCCCGGCGTCATCGGCATCGTCGCCAGCCGGCTGAAGGAGCGCTACAGCCGCCCGGCCTGCGTCGTGGCGCTGGAGGAGGGGGCGGACGGCACCGTCGTCGGCAAGGCCTCCGGCCGCTCGGTCCGCGGCGTCGACCTGGGGGCCGCGGTGATCGCGGCGCGGCAGGAGGGGCTGTTGATCGCCGGCGGCGGCCACCGCATGGCGGCGGGCTTCACCGTGGCGGGGGCCAGACTGGGCGAGCTGCGCGAGTTCCTGACCGGCCGCGTGCGCGAGCAGGTGGAGGCCGCGCCGCTGGTGCCGATGCTGCAGCTCGACGGCGCCCTGTCCGTCGGTGCGGCGACCCCGGCGCTGGTCGAGACGCTGGGCAGGCTCGGTCCCTTCGGCACCGGCAACTCGGAGCCGCGCTTCGCCCTGGCCGATGCGCGGGTGGTGCGGGCCGACGTGGTGGGGGCGAATCACGTGCGCTGCTTCCTGCAGGGCAACGACGGGGCGCGGCTGAAGGCCATCGCCTTCCGTGCCCTCGACAGTGCGCTGGGCCAGGCGTTGCTGACCGGCCGCGGCACCCCGTTCCACGTCGCCGGCACCCTGCGCATCGACCGCTGGAACGGCAGCGAGTCCGTCCAGCTGCTGATCGACGACGCCGCGCCGGCCCAGTCGCACTGACCCGGATGCCGCCGAAAAAAGCGCTTGCCTTCCCGCTGCGGCGTCTATAGAAAGCGCTCCACCGCACGACGTCCCCGTCGTCTAGAGGCCTAGGACACCGCCCTTTCACGGCGGCGACACGGGTTCGAATCCCGTCGGGGACGCCACTTCCTCCCGTGCGACCGAATTTGAAAAGGCCCGGCGCTTCGCCGGGCCTTTTCCCTGTCCACGGTGCCGAAGCCGCCTTTCCGCCTCTCGACGAAAGTCATAGCGCCTCCGCACAAGGAGGTGGCATGATGCGCCGCAACATAGCATTCTGCGCGCGCCCGGGACCCCGCCGCGACCGGGGCGGGCAGGAGAGGAAAACGGGATAGAGCGGGACCATGTCCGAAGCGTTCGAGCATCACGAGAAGGCGCACGAGGCGGCCCACGGCCATCATTCCAGCAACCGCCGCATCGGCCTGATGATCGCCATCCTGGCGGCCTTGCTGGCCATCGCCGAGGCCGCGGGCAAGAGTGCCCAGACCGAGGCCCTGAACCGCAACATCGAGGCGGCGAATTTCTGGGCCTTCTTCCAGGCCAAGACCATTCGCATGACCACCATGCGGACCGCCGGGGAGGCCGCGAAGCTGGAGCTGTCGGCCGACCTTCCGCAGGCGCAGCGCGACGCCATCCAGAAGCAGATCGACGTCTGGGCCCAGACCGCCCTGCGGTACGACACCGAGCCGGAGACGCAGGAAGGCCGCAAGGAACTGGCGGCGCGCGCCAAGCAGGCGGAAGCGGTCCGCGACCATTCGCTGGCCGCCTACCATATGTACGAGTACGCCTCCGCCGCCTTCCAGATCGCCATCGTTCTGGCCTCGGCAACCGTCATCACCGGCTTCCTGCCGCTGGCCTGGCTGTCCGGCGCGCTGGGCGTGGCGGGCGTGGCGATCTCGCTGCTCGGCTGGCTGGCCCCGACGGCCCTGCATCTCGGCGGGCACTGAGGGGGGCGGACACTGAGGGGGGCGGGCACCGGCGGAGCCGGGCCGGAAAACGAAAGGGCGGCGGCGGTACCCGCCGCCTTTGCCCTTTGCGCCGACGCTCAGCGCTGGAGCTGGCGCAGGTCCAGCCCGGCCCGGCGAAAGGCCATCTGCACGGCGGCCACCACCTCGGGCGCGACCTCGCCGGTGCCGTAATCGAACCGTATGATCTCCGACCACGGCACGCCGGCCTTGGCTGCCAGTTGCCGGGTCGACCAGCCCAGCCGCAAGCGGGCCGCCTGGCATTGCGCCCCGGTCATCGGCCGCCGACTCCGCTGATAGAGGTTGTGACGCATTACGCGCTCCAACGGGACGTCCTGATGTCGCACGTCCACAGTTCCAAAGCATGGCAAAGGCCGGTCCCGATGTCATGCAACAGATTGTTGCGAAGCAGCGCAGAGCAGAAATGTCCGCTCAGCATTGGTTGTAGTGGCAGCGCTGCCGGTCATGACCAGAACTTCCCGGTTGCGCGGCTGTTGAGGCGGCAGACGCGCACGCGCAGAGGAGCGATCATGACCAACCAAAAGACGGGCGACGAAGGGCGGCGCGTCGTGGTGCCGGCACAGCCGGGCAGTGCCGTGGGGCGGGGCGACGAATCGGTTCCGGGCACCCGGCAGACGGGTGAGGCGCCCTGTCCCGACTGCGGCGGCAGCGGCCGGCTCGGCGGGCAGTCCTGTCCAACCTGCGGCGGCAGCGGCCGCATCACGGCGATCGTCGGCGACGCCTGACGCCTAAGGTTTGGCCGGAGGCTCCAGCCCAAGGCTGTGGAGCAGGAGGGAAAGAGCCGCCGCCTGCTCCCGGTGCGCTTCGTCCGGCAGGCCGGCGGACTGCCCGCGTGCTCCGCGCAGCGCGAGCGCCGCGGCCTCGGCCTGACGGGCGATGACGAGTTCCAGCGTCTCGAACTCCGGCGGCCGGTCCGGTCCGAGCCGGCTTGCCAGCAGGTGCAGGCAGTGCAACTGCTTGAGCGCGGTGACCGCCAGCGCCGGCGAGAGGTCGCGGGCGGCGACGGACCGCAACGCGATCCGTCCGAGCACGTCCGCGAGATCGGCCAGGGCGGCACCGAACCCGCGCAACGCCGTCTCGTCGTCCGGGGCGACGAAGGCGGTGCGCTCCTCCTCGCCGTCGCGCAGGGCATCGAGCAGGCGGCCGGCGAGCGTCAGGAGATGGTCGACCTGCGACACCACCGAGGCGTTGTCGTAAAGCGACAGCAGGTCGCGCGCCGCGATGAAGCCGCGGATCGTCTCCGCCGACCGGCCGAGCGCCCGCCGGCTGAGGCGCCGGGCATCCCGCGACAGGCGGGCCAGGGCCGGCGGGTGGTCCAGGATGTCCAGAACCCAGCGCACCCCCTCGATGCGCAGGACCATCAGCGACACCGCGCGCAGGTCGGGGGCGTCCGGCGTCTCCAGGGTCCGGCGCAGCCTCTCGGCCTCCCCTCCGACGCTTTCCGCCAGGGCAGCCGCCGTCGCCTCGATGGAGCGCTGCAGCGGTCCGCTCGGCCGCTGGCGATGGTCCATCCGCCCCTGCCGGGCGAGGCGGGCCAGCGCGCCGGCGGTGGCGACGGCATCGGGCGGTCCCGCCTCCGCGTCCGCCACGACCGCCGTCAGGTGGCGGCAGAGCGGCAGGCCGAAGCGCTCCTCCAGCGCCGGCCCGTAGGCGTCCCAGAGATGCCGGCGCAGCCCGGCCACGCCGCCCCGCCTCAGTTCCTCTCCCGGATCGCCGGGCATGCGGGGAGCGAGCCCGAGGGCGGCGGCCGGCCGGGAAAGCGCGTCGGCATCCTGCGGCGTCGTTGCGGCGTCGAGCGCGCGGACCAGCGCCACGGCCCGCTCCGCCGCGGCGGATGGGGACCGGGCGCCGGCGCCGGTCATTGCAGGGCGCCCTGCGCGGCGGGTGTCGGCGGGATCGCCTTGATCAGCCGCACGACGTTGCGGTCGCCTTCGCGGCGATAGCTGGCGCGGTCGACCGACCGGGTGACCAGGAAGATGCCGAGCCCGCCGATCGCACGCTCGTCGACGTCGGCGTCGAGATCGGGCGCCGGACGCTCCGCGAAGGGATCGAAGGGGGCGGCGTCATCCACCAGCTCCGCCTGCAGTTCCGTCTCCTCCAGCGTCAGCCTGACCCGGATCTCGTGACGCCCGCCGTCGGGATAGCCGTAGGACACGGTATTGGTGATCAGCTCGTCGAAGCAGAGGTTCAGCTTGAAGCCGACCTCCATCGGCAGCCCGTGCCGCCCGACGAAATCGTCCACCGCCTCGGCCAGCCGGCCCAGTTCGGCGAGGTCGTTGGCGATAACCAGTTCGAGCGCGTCGATCATCGGGCGTCTTGTCCGTCCGTTCTGCCGGGCGCGCCGGCCATGGGTGGGCAACCTGGATGTGAGCAACCGGGATGATCGCTGTCGCGGCGGCCAAGCTCAAGCGCTGTTTCCGTTGGGCACGGCCGCCCGCGCGCAAGTATCGCGAGCAGCGAAACCGCTTGCAACGGGATTGCTATCGCGGTTCTTTTGTAAATCGGTTCGCCTAAGAAGGTACCATTTCCGGTGGTACCCGGCGTGTCCGGCCGAGGGTTTCGCACCGGCGGAAAGTGGAATTCGCAATGATTCTGGGACGTGCGCTGGCGTTGAGGACCGGAGCGGTGATTGCCGCCACGGTGGCGCTCGCCGTCCTGCTGTCGATGGTGCTGGCCGCCCTGAAGTTCGAGCGGACCCTGCATGATGTAACCAGCTCGCGCCTGTCCGTGGTGGCGGACGAGGTGCGCCGCCGCGTCGAGTACGGCCTGACGCTCGGCCTCGACCTGTCGGAGCTGGTGGACGTGCAGGGCCTGGTGGAGCGGGCCGCCGAGCCGGAGGAGATCGAGAATGCCGAGGTGGTGGGGGAGGACGGCACCGTCCTCTTCGCCGCCAACCTGTCCTCGGTCGGCCGTCCCTCGACCGTGGCGTGGGAGCCGGACAGCGCGCCGGTGCCGGGCGGCATCCGCCAGCGCATCGACGGCGACGCGATCATCCTCGGCGCCGGGGTGCGCAACAGCTTCGGCCAGCTCGTCGGCGAGGTCATCATCCGCTCCTCGCTCTCCGGCCTGAACGAGCGGATCAACGCGGTCGCCCGGCATCTCCTCACCAGCCTGCTGGTCCTGCTGGGCGTGGCGGCGCTGGCGACCCTGGGGGCGGTGGTCCTGGTGGTCGGGCGCGGCGGCCGGCGGTTGGCCGGGGAGGCGGCCGGCAGCGGCGCGATCAGCGGCGCCGTGCGCCGGCGCCTGCAGGCCGGGGTCGCCGAGGCGGACGCCGCCATGGCGGACCTCGACCGCGACATGGATGCGATGGAGCGGGCGACGCCCCAGGCGGTCGTCCCATGATGGGCCTCTTCCGGAAGGCGCGCAGCGGCGGCCGGCGCGTGGCGGCGTCGCGCGACCCGATCAACGCGCTGGTCTTCCGCCTGACCGTCGTTTCGGTCGCCATCGTGCTGATCGCGGCCGGCGTGGCCTCCTGGCTGTCGCTGCGCAGCTTCGACCCGCTGTTCCAGCCGGAGCTGGCCCGCAAGGCCGGCACGGTGGCCGAGCTTCTGGCGTCGCGCATCGACCGCGGCCTGAAGGCCGGGATTCCGCTCGACCGCATGCCGGGCGTCGACCGGCTGCTGGAGGAAGAGGCGGCGCGCCACCAGGACATCGCCTATGTGGCGGTGACGGACCCCGCCGGGCGGATCCTGGCGGCGGCCGGCCGGCCGCTCCAGGGGATGACGCAGCTTCCGGCGGACCGCCTGGCGGCCGGCCCGCAGGGACGGTTCGCCGCCGGCTTCATCGACCGCCTGCAGCGTCTCGGCGATCCGGACCGGCCGGCCGGCCGCGTCCATGTCGGCGTCGATGCCGCCTTTCTCGCCAAGGCGTCGGCCGACCTGATGCTCGACGTGCTGTCGGTCGTGCTGGTGTCGGTGCTGCTGATCTTCGAGGTGCTGCTTCTCGTCGTGAACCTTGCCATGCGGCGGGTGCTCGCGCTGCGCCTGCTGGCCGAGCGGGCGGAGGAGGGCGATTTCCGCGCCGCGCCGCTGCCTGCGCCGGCCGACGGCGAGCCGGACATGGCGGCCGAGGCGCGCGGCCTGCTCGACGGGGTCAACGCCCGCTATGCCGCCCTGACCCGCCGGGTGGAGGCGTTCCGCGCCGCCCATGGGCCCGACGATCCGCGCACCCGCCGGGCGGAGCAGGGGCTGGCCGCGCTGGCGCAGCGCTTCCGCTTCCGCGCGCCGGGGCAGGCCGGAACCGCGTCCGCGCCCTTCAACCTCGTCTTCCTGCGGCTGCCTGTCTTCCTCTTCTGCCTGTCCGAGGAGTTGTCGCGGCCCTTCCTGCCGGCCTACGCCAAGTCCTTCGCGACGCAGGTGCCCTGGCTGACGCCCGATCTCGTGGTCAGCCTGCCGATCACCATGTTCATGCTGATCTGGGCGCTGTCCCAGCCCGGCGGCGCGCGCTTCTCCGAGCGCTGGGGGCGCAGCCGGGCGTTCCTGCTGGGCGCGCTTCTGGGATCCTTCAGCCTCGCCATGACGGCCTTCGCGTCCTCGCTGGTCTGGCTGATGGTGTGGCGCTGCCTGACCGCGCTCGGCTACGGGCTGGTGCTGATCACCGCGCAGGGGATCGTGGTCGACCACACCACGCCGCGCAACCGGGCCGGCGGCATGGCGATGTTCATCGGGGCGCTGCTGGCGGCCGGCGTCTGCGGCCCGGTCAGCGGCGGCATCATCGCCGACCAGGCCGGCTTCCGCGCCACCTTCCTGATCGGGGCGGTCCTGGCCTTCAGCGCCGGCATCGCCGTGACGATCCTGCTGATGCGCGTGCGCCCGCAGGCCGGCACCGCCCGCCCGGCGGCGGCCCGGCCGGCGCTGGGCAGCGCGTGGCCGCTGTTCCGCGACCTGCGCTTCACCTCGCTGATGCTGCTGAGCGCGGTGCCGACCAAGATCGCCTCCACCGCCTTCCTCTTCTGTCTCGTCCCGCTCCTGCTGACCGCCGACGGGGCGAGCAAGGCGGAGGTCGGGCGGGTGCAGATGATGTACTTCGTCGCCTTCATCCTGGTGTCGCCGCTCGCCGCCAGCCTGTCCGACCGCTGGCAGGCCCGGCGCGGATTCGTGACGCTGGGCGGCGTCGGCACGCTGGTGAGCTGCCTGCCGATCCTCGCCACCGACACGCTGTGGGGGCCGCCGCTGGCGATCGCCCTGTTCGGCCTCGCCCAGGCGCTGATCGGCGCGCCGCAACTGACGCTCGTCTCGCAGATCGCCCGCGACGGCGGCCTGCCGGAGACCGCGGCCATCGGCTGGTACCGCCTGATCGAGCGGCTGGGCGGCGCCGTCGGCCCGATGCTGGCGATGGGGTGGCGGTCGCGACCTCCTACCGGGAGGCCATGCTCGGCATCGGCCTGTTGTGCGGGTTGAGCGCACTGATCTTCTGGATACTCTTCCGAACCGGGCGGGGCGACCCCGCCGCCCGCCCGCAGGAGGCTTGAGCGATGCCCGACAAGACTGGGCCCATCCGAACCCCCTTCGATCCCGGCCGCAGGCGGCTGCTGGCCCTGGGGGCCGCCGCCGGTGCCGCCGGCGCCCTGGCGCCGTTTCGCGGCGCCCTGGCCGAGGAGTCGCTGGCGGCGGTCCCCGACCGGACCTTCCGCATCACCATGGTGCTGGGCCGGGGCGAGAGCGACAACGAGTTCGGCTTCAAGGACTATCTCGCCCGCCGCGGCATCCGCGCCGAATACACCATCCGCAACACCGGCGGCGACGCCGGCCGCATGCCCGCCATCATTGAGGAGATCCGGGACACCCGTCCCGACCTGATCTACAGCTGGGGCACGCCGCAGACCCGCGCGCTGGTCGGCCCCTATGACGAGGCGGATCCGCGCCGGCACATCACCGACATCCCGGTGGTCTTCACCTTCGTGGCGGCCCCCGTGGACGCCAGGATCGTGCCCGACCTCACCCGTCCCGGCCGCAACGTGACGGGCACCGTCCACATCGCGCCGGTGTCGGTGCAGCTCAACACCATCCAGGCCTACCGGCCGATCAGGCGGCTCGGCGTCATCTTCAACCCGATCGAACGCAACTCCGTCCTCGCCGTCGAGGGGCTGCGGGCGGAGGCGGCGCTGCGCGGGCTGGAACTGATCGAGGAGCCGGTGCCGATCGATGCGTCGGGCGAACCCTCGGCCCCCGCCGTCCCGGATCTGATCGCCCGCGCCGCCTCGCGCGGGGCGGAGATGCTCTATATCGGCCCCGACACCTTCATCGCCTTCCACAACCGCTCCGTCGTGGCGGAGGAGGCGCTGCGTCACCGGCTCCCCACCTTCTCCGTCACCGAACTGATCGTGCGCACCGACAAGGCGATGCTGGCGCTGGCCAGCAGCAGCTACGGCATCGGGCGCTTCACCGCCTTCAAGGCGGCCCAGATCATGGTGGACGGCACCAGACCGGCCGACATCCCCGTGGAGACGCTGAAGCGCTTCTCCGTCATCATCAACATGGCCACCGTGCGGGACCTGGAATTCTATCCCCCGATCGGCCTGCTCAATTTCGCGGAGATCATCGAATCATGACCGGTTTGTCCCACGGCGCGGAGGCTGCCGCCCGCCCGCCGGCGGAGGGAGCCGAGGCCTTCGCCCTGGCGGAAGCCCGGCTCGCCCTCCTGGTGGCCGAACTGCCGGAGGACTTGAGCGCGCGCATGCTGACGCTCGCGGACGGCGACCGGCTGACGGCGTTCCGCCAGCGGATCGTCGCCACGCTCGACGACCCGGACCATTACCGGATGGCGGGAGAGGTCGGGAACTTCATCGCCGATCATCTCGGGGCGCGCGGCCTGACCGCCGGCATCTTCCAGGACGGGGAGCTGGTCGCCTACGGCGCGCTCGGCATTCCGGGGCCGGAGGACCACAACCGCGGCCGCGACCTGCCGCTGCCGGCCGAGGACCTGCCGCTCGTCGCCCACATGTCCTCCGCCATGGTCGATCCGGCGATGCGCGGGCGCGGCCTGCACCACCGGCTGATCGACTGGCGCATCGCGGTATCCGACAGCATCGGCCGGCGCCATCTGCTGACCACCGTCAGCCCGCGCAACCACCGGAGCTGGGGCCATCTCGCCGGCCACGGCCTCCATCCCAGGCGGCTGATCCGCGTGGGCGAGGGGCTGGTCCGCCTGCTGCTCCACCGCGACGCGGCCGAGCATGCGCAGATGGACCGCGCCACGGCGCTGCTCGTGCCGGTGGACGAACTGGCCGCCCGCGGGGATCTGTTCGACGGCGGCAACCGCGTCTGGGGCCGCGTTCCGGAAGGCGGCGACCCGGCCACGGCGACCCGCTGGTACGCCCTGGTCGGCCGCGCCATCCAGACCGCGCCCGGCCGGCCGCAGACGGCGGCGGCCTGAACGCAGGGGCGGGGAGAGGGCGCATGGGCACGGGCAGTTTCTCGGCGCGGCTGGCGGCGTTCCTGGCGGTGACGGTCCTCGTCTCCGCCATGGCGGCCGTCGTCCTCTGGGTCGGCGAGCAGCACCGCCGGCTGCAGGAGGCGGTCGCCTCCCAGGCGGGGTTCGTGCTGAGCGAGACGAAGGATTCGCTGGAGGCCCAGCTGAACCTCGGCCTTGCCCTCGCCGAGCTGTCGCAGGTGCCGCCGCTGCTGGAGCGAGCCCGCGTCGCCCTGCCGGACCTGCTGTCCATCGCCATCCTCGACGAGGAGGGGGTGGCCCTCTTCTCCACCGACGCCGTCGAGGTCGGCGAGGTCGGCGCGACGCCGGAACAGGTCGCCAGCCCGGGTGTCTGGACCCTGACACGCGGGCCGGAGATGCTGTTCGGCATCGGCATCACCACCAGCTTCGGCACCAATGCGGGCGCGGTCCTGCTTCGGCTGCCGGCCGACGTGGTCGACGAACCCATCCAGAGCTACGCGCTGCAGCTCTCCATCGGGGCGCTGGCGGTCGCGGCCCCGGTCCTGCTGCTCGCCTGGCTGGCCGGCGTCTGGATCGCCCGCGGCCCGCGCCGGGTGCTGGCCGGGCTGGCGCAGGAGATCGAGACCCTCGCCGGTTCCCGGTCCGGGCCGCCGCCCGCCGCGGACGGGGAAGCGGGGGCGGGGCGGGCGGCGGACACGCTCGGCCTGCCGGTTGCCGCCTTCAAGGACGCGGTGCGCCGCGCGCGGCGCTGCTGGCGGAGGGTGAGCGCGAGGTTGCCCGGCTGGACGAACTGGCATGACGATGACGAGCGACATCCCCACGGCGGCCCGCCGGACCCTGGCCTTCCGCGTCGGCATCCCGCTGATCGTTCTGCTGGCGGCGCTGCTGACCATGGCGGGCGTCGGCCTGCTCGGCACGCAGCTCGCCCAGCAGAATCTGGCGGAGGCGCGGGCGACCAAGGCGGCGGCCATCGCCGATTCCGTGCAGGCGGAGCTGGAGCGGGCGTTGTTCCACGGCATCCCGCTCGACCGGCTGCCGGGGCTCGACGAGTATCTCGGCGGCATCGCGCAGCGCAACCCGGACACCGGCTTCATCGCCGTGCTCGGGGAGAAGGACCAGGTGCTGCAGGCCGTGGGCCTCGAGCCCGATCGGCTGGCCGGCCTGATCCATGCCATGAGGGACGTGGCCGAGCCGGCGTCGCGCGCCGTGGCGGCCCGCCCGGTGGAGCGCGAAGGCTATCTCGTGGTGCGGATGCGGCTGCGCGACGCCGGCGAGACGGTCAGCCACACCCTCGGCCATGTGCTGGTCGGCGTCCACCCCCGCGCCATCCGTGCCCAGATCCTGCGCGAGCTGACCGTGGTGGCGCTCGGCGCGCTGGCGGTGACCCTGCTGCTGGCCGAGATGTCGGCGGCGCTGGTGTCGGCGATCCTGCTCGCCCCGCTGCGGCGGCTCTCCGCGGTCATGGCCTCGGCGGCGCTGGGCGACTTCTCGACCCTCGTCGGGCGCCGGCCGCGCGACCAGTTGGGCCGGCTGCTGCTCGCCTGCAACGCGGCGGTCTTCCTGATGCATGACCGCCGCCAGCGCTTCGCCGCCCATGCCGACGAGGTGCGCAGCGCGGTCTTCGACGCCGAGGTCGCCCGCGCGGTGGAGGCGGCGCGCGACCGCACCCTGGACGCCCTCGGGCCGGGGCTGGCGACCCCGCCGCGGCGGGTGGTCGATGCCCGGGCCAGCGACGCCCAGGGCTATGTCGCTCTGGCGGTCGCCGCCGCCGCGTTGGCGGCGGCTGCCGCGGTTCCCGCGGCACGCGGCGTGCCGGAGGACGTGCCCGCCTTCCTGGCGGCCGGCGGCGTGGCGCTGCTGGCCGGACTGCTGGCCGGCCGCAGCGCGCCGGCGCGCCGGGTGCGCGGCGCCGCCCTGCTCGCCGGGCTGGCGGTGGCGTGCGGCGCGGTCCTTCTGCTGCGCGGTGCCGCCCTGTCGGGGCTGGTCGCGGCGCTCGCCGGGGGCGGCCTCGCCGCCGGCCTGTCGCTCGCCTATGTGCGGCGGCAGGTTCGCGGGGGCGCCGGCACGGTGCTGCGGGCGACCGCCGTGGCGCTGGTCGCCGCCCTGCTGTGGGCGGTGGCGCTCGACTGGAATGGCGGGGAACTCGCCGCCTCCGCCCTGGTGCTCTCGCTGCTGGCCCTGCCGGTGGCGCGGCCCTTCGTCATCCCGCGGTCCTGAAGAGGCGCCGACCGATGCTGCTCCAGACCCGCATCATCCTCTTCGTGCTCGCCACCACCGCGGTGGTCTCCGCCCTTCTGCTGGGGATGGCCGGCCTTCGCGAGGACGCCGCCGACCGCCACGCGCGGGAGCTGGAGCTGGCCCGGCTGGAATCCTCCTGGCAGCTCGCCATGACCACCGCGACCGGCAGGGCCGACCTCGCCCTCGGCCGGCTGGCCTCCGACCCGGAGGTGGCGCAGGCGCTGGGCGCCGGTGAGCGCGCGCCGCTGAGCCGCCGGCTGGAGGCGTTGGGCATCACCGCCCGCGCCGGCTTCGCCGACGTGAACCTCTTCGCCTCCACCGGCGCCCTGCTCTACAGCACCGACCGCTCGCTCGACCCGGCGCCGCTGCTGGGCAAGACGCAGGTGGACACCCTGCTGGGCGGGCAGCGGCTGCCCCGCGGCCTGCGCATCGGGGCCGGCGACCGGCTGCTGGTGACCGCCTCCTCCCCGGTCCATTCCGGGACGTCGGTCACCGGGGCGGCGGTCATCGGCCTCGGCCTGCCGGCGGCGCTGGACGCGCTGCGCAAGGCGGTGGGCGGCCGGGTCTTCGCGGTGTCGCGGGCGGGCGAGCCGGTCGCCGGGGCCAACGATCCGCTGTGGCCGGTCATCCAGCCCCTGCTTCGCCCGGCGGAGCGCGTCATCCTTCCCCTGCAGGCCGAGGGACGGAGCTACGACCTCGCCAGCCTGCCGATCGCCGACCTCGCCGGCGGCCGGGTCGCCACGGTGCTGGTCGCGCTGGACGTGACGCAGGCGGCGGCGGAGCGGCGGCTGTGGACCATCGCCTATGTCGCGGCGGTCGCCCTGCTCGTGCTGGCGGCGCTGGCGCTGCTCTACGGCTATCTGCGCAAGAACTTCGCCACGCTCGACACGGCGGTGCAGGCGCTGCAGGACCTTTCGGCCGGCCGGGCGATGGGCTATGTCGAGCTGCCCGCCGGCAATGACGAGATCGGGCGCATCGCCCGCGCGGTGGAGGTGTTCCGCGGCGTGATGCGCGACATCGAGCGGTCGGCCGGCCAGCGCGAACGCCGCCTGCGCCGCCAGCAGCGCTTCATCCGCCGCCAGATGGAGACGCTGGCCGTCACCCTGGAGGACGAGGCGCGGCAGAGCCTGCTCGACGAGCTGCGGCAGATCGAGATGGCGACCTACGACCCGCAGTCCGCCCAGTCCAAGGGCGTCAGCGACGAGCTCGGGCTGCTGGCGCTCGGCTTCTCCCGCCTCGCCACGCGGGTCAGCACGCAGCAGGTCCAGCTCGTCCAGCTCGTCCGCGACCTGCGCGAGGCGCTGGCCGACAAGCGCCGCCTCATCAGCCTGCAGCAGGAGCTGGAGATCGCCCGCACCATGCAGCTCACCATCCTGCCGCAGGTTTTCCCCAGCCTGCCGCAGATGGAGGTGGCGGCCCGGATGGTCCCGGCCAAGGAGGTCGGCGGCGACTTCTACGACTTCTTCCCGATTCCCGGCGGCAAGGTCGCCATCGTCATCGCCGACGTGTCGGGCAAGGGCATTCCGGCGGCCTTCTTCATGCTGATCACCCGCACCATGCTGCGGGCCATCGCCGAGTCGGGCGTCGGTCCGGCGGAGACGATGCGGCGGGTCAACAACCTGCTGGCCGCGGAGAACGAGCAGTCGATGTTCGTCACCGTCTTCTACGGCGAACTCGACCTGCGCACCGGCGAACTCGCCTACTCCAACGGCGGCCACAACCCGCCGCTGCGCCTGTCGCGCGACGGCACGGTTGCGGAACTGGCGCGCACGCCCGGCATCGCGCTGGCCGCCATGCCCGACATGCCCTATGCCGAACGGTCGCTGCGGCTCGAGAGCGGCGACATGGTCGTCCTCTTCACCGACGGCGTGACCGAGGCCTTCAACGACGCCGAGGTGATGTACGGCGACGGGCGGCTGGCGGCCGTGGTCGGTGCGCAGGCCGCCGCCTCGGCGAGGGACGGGCTGGACGGCATCCTGTCCGACGTCGCCCGCTTCACCGCCGGCGCGCCGCAGTCCGACGACATCACCTGCCTCGTCCTGCGCTGGCACGGGATGGCGGCGCAGGACGGCGCTCCGGCCCTCCCGGCCATGGCGGCGGCGCAGGCCTGAGGCAGCAGAGGTGTCTAGGGATCGGGGCGGGAGCCGTGCTATACACGGGCGCCAAACATGAACCCGTGAGGGCGAGGAATGAACATCAGCAAGCAGACCGTTGGCTCCGTCACCGTTCTGAAGGCCGAGGGGCGCATCGACAGCAGCAATGCCGCCGAATTCGAGACCCATCTGGTCGAGGCGGTGGGCAGCTCGGCGAGCCGCGTGGTTGTCGACATGGAGCCGCTGACCTACATCAGTTCGGCCGGTCTGCGCTCGCTCCTGGTCGCCGCCAAGCGGGCCCGGCCGGCGGGCGGACGGATCGCGCTGGCCGCCATGGCGCCGCACATCCGCGAGGTGTTCGATCTCAGCGGCTTCTCGTCGCTGTTCGAGATCCACGGGAAGGCCGAGGAGGCCGTAGCGGCGCTGTCCTGAGCGCCTGCCGGCCGCGACGCCGGCCGGTTGCTGCAAAATGACGCAATAATGCTGATTCACCTTGACCGGATGCCCGTGCGTTCAGTCGACTGAGTGGTGCGTGTCTGGTCACGGGGACGGGAAATACGGGTGATGGCTAAAATTCTGGTTGTTGAGGACTCCCCCGCCGTCCGACTGTCGGTTGTGGCATACCTGGAGTCGCTGGGGCTCGAGGTGATCGAGGCGGAGAATGGCCGGCTCGCCCTGAACGAGCTGCAGAAGGGGCCGTTCGACCTGGTGGTGACCGACGTCCTGATGCCGGAGGTCGACGGGGTCGAGCTGATAAAGGCCATCCGTGCCGAGTATCCCGGGGTGAAGGTGCTGGCCATGTCCGGCGGCGCCCCCAACCTGCCGGCCGGCTATGTCCTGAAGATGACCGAGATGTTCAATGCCGACGCCGTGCTCTACAAGCCGTTCCTGAACGAGGAGCTGCGCACCGCCGCCGGCCGTCTGCTGGGCCTGTCCCTGCCCGAGGATTGAGGCCGCGGCCGGGGCGGTTGCCCGCCCTTCGACCAGCCTGACCAAAAAAACGGCTCCGGAGCCGAGCACCGGAGCCGTAAGGCCATGCGTGGAACCAACCGGGGCGATATCACGCAAGCCCCGTGCCATGATCGGCCCGCCCCGCCCAGGGAGGCGCGGAAGAATTCCGGAACGCCCTCTCCGACCCCTCTGTTGACCGTTCAGCGCCGCCGGGAAGCAGCCCGCGGCGGACGAACGAACGCATGAGGGAGCAGACCACCATGGCACAGCACGAGAACATGGCGGAACGAGGGCCGCGACTGGCGCGAGGGCGAGCGCGGCTATGGTGACGAACGCGGGTTCGATGCCGGCGACTGGGGCCGTCGCGACTTCGGCTCCCGCAGCGGCGACGACCGGTACGAGGTCGAGCGCGGCGCCGGCTATGGCAGTGGCTTCACGCGGCGCGGCTCCTCCGGCTATGGCGGATATTCGGGCGGTTCGGGCTATGGTCGCGAGACCCGCGGCGGACGCGACCTCGGCGGCCGGGAAGAGGGCATGCGCGACTTCGGCGACCGCGGCGACTACATCGACCGCGACTATGAGGGGCTTCGGCACCGGGACTACGGCACCAGGGCCATTCGGCGGCGGCGACCGCTCCTGGGACCTCCTCCGGGACCGCCTCCTGGCGCCGGCGCGCACGAAGGCTATGGCGGCGGCTACGGCCGGGCCATGGCGCACGATGGCCGGCCCCGGGCTACGGCCCAGCACGGCGCGGCTTCCTCGAACGGGCGGCGACGAGATCGCCTCCTGGTTCGGCGACGACGATGCCGCCCGCCGCCGCCACGAGGACGAGATCCGCGCGCAGCATCGCGGCCGCGGCCCGCGCGGCTACACCCGCTCTCGACGAGCGGATCCGCGAGGACATCAACGACCGCCTGACCGACGATCCCTATGTCGACGCCTCGGACATCGACGTGACGGTGAGCAACGGCGAGGTCACCCTGTCCGGCCATGTCGACCACCGCACCGTCAGGCGGCGGGCGGAGGACCTGGCGGAGTCCGTCTCCGGCGTGACCCATGTCCAGAACAACCTGCGCGTCCGGCAGGACACCGGCTCCGGCAGCCGGCAGGACATGGGGCTCGGCAGCAGCACCGGCGGCGGGTCGACCAGCGGGACCGGCACCGGGGCGGGAGCCTCCGCGATGGCGTCCGCCGGGGTGGGCGGTCCGGCCGACGCCTCCAGCGGCCTGACCGGCCGCAGTTCGGGCAGCGGCGGCGGCGGCTCAGGCGGCACTGCCGGGACGACCAGCGGCACCTCCGGCGGCATCGGCACCGGCACGCCGGCAACCACCGCCCGCACCCCCGGCACCAGCACCTGATCGTCCGGCCCCGGCCTGACGGGTGTTCGTCGGAGAAGCCCTCCTCCCGCGCGGGAGGAGGGCTTTTTCATCGGGCCGTCACCATTCCGCCATCGCCGGCTGCTAAGCAGGTTTCTCCAGATCGGACCCCGCATGGGCGGGCGGAGTTCGGAAAACCTGCCCAGGGTCCGGCGAAACCGTTCGGGTCTGAATGGTCCCCCTTGACAGCCGGCCGGCTTGGGCTATCGTCCCTTTTTGAAACCGGCGAGTTCCATTTTATGCCTTTGGACACGATGCCCGACTGGCGAGCCAAACGGCGCGAGGCCATCCTCGCCGCGGCCGACGCCCTGTTCGCCGGCCGCTCCTACGCCGAGGTCCAGATGGACGAGGTGGCGCGGGCGGCCGGTGTGGGCAAGGCCACGCTCTACCGCTACTTTCCTTCGAAGGAAGATCTCTATCTGGAGACGCTGGAGCGCGCCCTGTCCCGGCTGGAGGACAGGCTGCACGGGCCGGCCGATCCCGGCGCCGCCCCGACCGACCGCCTGACCGCCATGATCTCGGCGCTGATCGACACGCTGAACGAGCAGTTGACGACGCTGAAACTGCTGGGCGGCGACCATTCCGATCTGGCCGACCGCACCCGCCGCATCCTGCGCCGCCGCAGCGCCCGCATCGCCGAGGCGCTGCGCGCGGTGCTGGAGGACGGCATCGCCGCCGGACAGTTCCGCCAGGTGGACACGGCGATGACCCCGCTTCTGGTCATCGGAATGGTGCGCGGCGGCATCATGATGGGCGGCAGCCAGCCGCGCGACGTGCTGGAGCGCGCCATTCTCGACCTCGTGCTGGCGGCCACCGCCGCGGCGCCGCCGGACAAGCCGGCCCTTCCTTCCCATTCCTCTGCCATCGCGAACGCGTAGCCCCGGAGTTCGGACGTGACGAGACGTATCCTGTTGGCGTTGCTGGTGCTGGCCCTGCTTGGCGCCGGCGGCTTCTGGTACGCCGGGAAGCCGGGCGGGGAAGGGCGGAGCGCCACCGCCGCATCCCCCGGCGGCGGCGCCCGCGGCGTTCCGGTGGTCACCCGCGCCGCCGAGGTGAAGCCGATGCCGGACCGCATCAGCACCATCGGCGCCGTCCAGCCGATCGCCGCCATCGCCATCAAGGCGCGTGTCGATACGGTGGTGGAGGCGGTCCACTTCACCGAAGGTCAGGAGGTGAAGGCCGGCGACCCGCTCTTCACCCTCGACTCCCGCGCGCTGGAGGCCCAGCTCCGCCAGGCGCAGGCCAATCTGGAGCGTGACCGCGCCAACCTCGACAAGGCGCGCAACGACATGAGGCGCTATGCGGAGCTGCTGCGCACCAACGCCGTCTCCCGCACCCAGTACGACACCGCCGTCGCAGCCGCCGAGGCGCTGGAGGGGACGGTGAAGGCCGATCTCGCCGCCGTCGAGGCGGCCAAGGTCTCGCTCAGCTTCACCCGGATCGCGGCGCCGATGGACGGTCGCACCGGCGCCATCAATGCCCGGCCGGGCAGCATGGTCCGCGCCGCCGACGCCACCCCGCTCGTCACCCTGACGCAGCTTCGCCCGATCATGGTGTCCTTCAACGTGCCGGAGCGCCATCTGCCGGCGATCCGCGAGGCGATGCGCCAGGGGGCGCCGCTGGTCACCGCCGGCATCCCCGGCGACCGCGGCACGGCGCCGGCCGAGGGGAAACTCACCTTCGTCGACAGCCAGGTGGAGCAGCAGAGCGGCACCATCCAGGTGAAGGGTGAATTTCCCAACGCCGACACGCGGCTGTGGCCCGGCCAGTTCGTCGACGTGGTGCTGACGCTTCGCGTCGATCCCCAGGCGGTGACCGTCCCCGACACGGCGGTGCAGACCGGCCAGCAGGGGCGCTTCGTCTACGTCGTGAAGCCCGACGACACGGTGGAGGTCCGGCCGGTGGCGGTGGCGCGCACCCAGGACGGCACCGCGGTGATCGCCGGCGGCCTGAAGGGCGGCGACCGCGTGGTGGTGGATGGCCAGTCGCGCCTCTATCCCGGCGCCAAGGTGGCCGAGCGCGGCCCCGACAGGAGCAATCCCGACAAGGGGCCGGAGAAGGGGCCGGAGAAGGGGCAGGACAAGCCGTCCGGCGACAAGTCGAATGCCCATCCCCCCAACGCCGACGGGCGTCCGGCCGAGGGCGGCAAGAAGACCGAGGCCAACGCCGCGGCGCCGGGAGGCGCGTCATGAACCTCTCCGAACTCTGCATCCGCCGTCCGGTGATGACCATCCTGCTGACGGCGGCCCTGGTTCTCGCCGGCCTCGCGGCCTACCGCCAGCTTCCGACCGCGGCGCTGCCGCGCGTGGATTTTCCGGTCATCAACGTGTCGGCCGCCCTGCCGGGCGCCAGTCCGGAGACCATGGCGGCCTCGGTCGCCAGCCCGCTGGAGCGCGAGTTCTCCACCATCTCCGGCATCGACACGATCACCTCGTCCAGCACGCTCGGCAACACCTCCATCACCATCCAGTTCGTGCTGGAGCGCGACATCGACGCGGCGGCGGCCGACGTGCAGGCGGCGATCGCCCGCACGCTGCGCCGCCTGCCGGCCGACCTGCCGAACCCGCCGAGCTACCGCAAGGTCAATCCGGCCGACCAGCCGATCCTGTTCGTCTACCTGTCGTCGCCGACGCTGCCGCTGTCGCAGCTCAACGACATCGCCGAGACGACGGTCCAGCCGCGCGTCGGCACGCTGCCCGGCGTGGCGCAGGTGCAGATCTACGGCTCCCAGAAATATGCAGTCCGGGTCCAGGTCGATCCCAACGCGCTGGCGCTGCGCGGCATCGGCATCGACGAGCTGCAGAAGGCGATGACGGCGGCCAACGCCAACACGCCGGTCGGCTCGCTGAGCGGCGAGAAGCAGCAGCTCGTCATCGCCGCCAATCCGCAGCTTCCCAACGCCGCCGCCTTCCGCGAGCTGATCGTCGCCTACCGCGGCGGCGGGCCCGTGCGGCTGGGCGACGTGGCGACGGTCCAGGACAGCGTCGAGAACAACCGGACGGCAAGCTGGCTGAACGGCACGCGCGGCATCATGCTGGCCGTCCAGCGCCAGCCCGACGCCAACACGGTGGAGGTTGTGGACCGGGTGCGCGCGCTGATGCCGACCTTCCAGGCGCAGCTTCCGCCGGCCGCCTCCATCCGCATCGTCAACGACCGGTCCGTCCCGATCCGCGAGGCGGTGGAGGACGTGCAGTTCACGCTGGGCCTGACCATCGCGCTGGTCGTGATGGTGATCTTCCTGTTCCTGCGCCGCCTGTCGGCGACCATCATCCCGGCGCTGGCCGTGCCGATCTCGCTGATCGCGACGGCCGCCGGCATGCACCTGTTCGGCTTCTCCATCGACAACATCTCGCTGATGGCGCTGACGCTGGCGGTCGGCCTCGTCGTCGACGACGCCATCGTCATGCTGGAGAACATCGTCCGCTACATCGAGGAGGGGATGAAGCCCTTCGAGGCGGCGATCAAGGGCTCGCGCGAGATCGGCTTCACCATCGTGTCCATCACCCTGTCGCTGGTGGCGGTGTTCATCCCGATCCTGCTGATGGGCGGAGTGGTCGGCCGCCTGTTCCACGAATTCGCGGTGGTGGTCACCATGTCCATCGCGGCGTCGGCCTTCGTGTCGCTGACGCTGACGCCGATGATGTGCTCCCGCTTCCTGACCCCCGAGAAGCACGGCGAGGAGGAGGGCTGGTTCGGCCGCAAGCTGGAAGCCGGCTTTTCGGCCGTGCTCAACGGCTATGCCGTCACGCTGCGCTGGTCGCTGCGCCACCGGCCGCTGATGGGGCTGCTGATGCTCGGCACCGTCGTCGGAACGGTCCTGCTGTTCCAGGCCATCCCCAAGGGCTTCTTCCCCACCGAGGACATCGGACAGATCCAGGTGACGACCGAGGCGTCGCCCGACATCGCCTTCCCGGCGATGGCGGAACGGCAGCAGCGCGTCGCCGCCATCATGAAGGCCCATCCCGCGGTGCAGGACGTCACCTCCTCGGTCGGCGTCGGCGGCTCGACCGGCAACCAGGGGCGCATGTTCCTGACGCTGAAGCCGCGCAACGAGCGTCCGCCGGTGACCGAGGTGATCCAGCAGCTCCGCCGGCAGGTGAACGGCATCCCCGGCATGGCGGTCTACATGCAGCCGTCGCAGAACCTGCGCATCGGCGGCCGGTCGGCCAAGAGCCTCTACCAGTACACCATCCAGGGCCTCGCCCTCGACGAGCTGTACCAGTGGGCCGGCAGGCTGGAGGCGGCCCTGCGCGAGATGCCGGTCCTGCAGGACGTGACCAGCGACCTGCAGCTCAACAACCCCCAGGCCTATGTCCACATCGACCGCGAGAAGGCGGCGACGCTGGGCATCGGCGTCGACCTCGTCCGCTCCACCCTCTACAGCGCCTTCGGACAGCGGCAGGTCTCCACCATCTACACGCCGAGCAACGACTACCAGGTGCTGATCGAGCTGCTGCCGCAGTACCAGCAGGACGACACCGCCCTGTCGCGCATTTATGTCCGCTCGGCCACCACGGGCAGGCTGGTGCCGCTCGACGCCTTCGCGCGGGTGGAGCGCACCGCCGGCCCGCTGGCGGTCAACCACCAGGGCCAGCTGCCGGCGGTGACGCTGTCCTTCAACCTGGCGCCCGGCGCCTCGCTGGGCGAGGCGGTGGACATCATCCGCAAGGCGGAGCGCGAGATGGGGCTGCCGGCCACCATCACCACCGGCTTCGCCGGCACCGCCCAGGTCTTCCAGGACGCCCAGGCCAGCCAGGGCATCCTGCTGCTGGCCGCCGTGATCGTGATCTACATCGTGCTGGGCGTGCTCTATGAGAGCTTCATCCACCCGATCACCATCCTGTCCGGCCTGCCCTCGGCCGCCATCGGCGCGCTGGCGACGCTGATCCTGTTCGGGCAGGAGCTGAGCGTCATCGCCATCATCGGCATCCTGATGCTGATCGGCATCGTGAAGAAGAACGCGATCATGATGATCGACTTCGCGATCGACGCCCGCCGCAACCAGGGCATGACCGCCGCCCAGGCGATCGAGCAGGCCTGCCTGCTGCGCTTCCGCCCGATCATGATGACGACCATGGCGGCCATCATGGGCACGCTTCCCATCGCCATCGCCCATGGTGCTGCGGCGGAACTGCGCCAGCCGCTCGGCCTCGCGGTGGTCGGCGGCCTCTGCGTGTCGCAGGTGCTGACGCTCTACATCACGCCGACGCTCTATCTCTACATGGAGGATGTCGGCCGGCTGGCGGGCAGGCTGCTGCGCCGGCGTCCGGCCCCGGCGGCCGACCATGCCCATCCGGTGCCGGGCGGCGACTGATCAGACCGCCAGGCTGTTCAGCATCGGGCCGCCCGCCGGTCCGGCGTCGGCCTTGCGATAGGCGGCGATGGCGGAGGACCAGGGCTCGATATGAAGACCGGTCCCCATCGCCTCCTGATGGATGCTCTGCGCCACGAAGCGGGCGTTCGGCAGGCCGGTCAAGGGAACCGGGCCGCCGCTGACCGCAGCACCGCCGTCCGGACCGCCCGCGGCCGTTCCGCCGGCCGACGCGCCGGCGCCGCGCGTGCGCCCCTGCGTCTCGTCGAGCCGGGCGCGGCCGCTGCCCTTCAGCGCCTCGTCGGCCGCCTCCAGTTCCGGGGAGGAGCGCCGCCGCTCCTCCTCGCCGGGGATGCGGCGGATCGGGGTGACGGCGACCGCGTCGCTGGCCAGCATCTGCCGCAGCTTCGACACGCCCGAGACGGGCTGCGCAGCGGAGGGAGGGGGAAGGGCGGCGATGCTGGACACGGGCGGCGTCGGACCTGTGCGGTCGGGAGGGGAAGGGCGCTGTCGCGACAGGCTAGGGAGGCGACGGTTCCCAAAAGATTAAAAAAGCACCTTCCGATCCGCCGCGGAAGGTCCCGGCGGTATGGGCGCTTTGCCGCATCGGTGGTGCACCGGAGGCGACATTGGGTGTGCAACCGGCCCGGCCCTGCTAGACTGCCCGCATGACGAGACGAACGGACGCCGCGTCCGCCACCGCATCGCCCGATGCGCATCCCCGCCCGACGCAGGGCGGGCCGGACGACTCGCTCCTGCTTTCCGTGCTGCTCTCCCGGATGGACCAGGGGGTCCGGCTCGACGCCCCGGACGGACGGCCCCTGCGCTGGAACGCGGCCTATGAGCGGATGTTCCCCGAGCTGTCGCCGGCCTTGCGCGATGGCACGGCCGGCCCCGGCCACGGCGGTGTGGAGGCCGGGGAGGACGGGGAGGACGCTGCGCTGCGGCGCCGGCCCGACGGCCGCCGCTACCGCTGCGACCGTCACGACTTTCCCGACGGCAGCCGCCTCAGCCTGTGGAGCGAGGTGAGCGACCCGGCGGCCGAGGGGCGCAACGCCCAGCTGAGCGACCTGCTGGAACGGATGGACCAGGGCGTCATCATGGTCGATGCCGACATGAAGGTGCTGGCGATCAACCGGCGCCTGCTCGACCTCTACGACGTGCCGCACGACCTGTTCCCCGATCCCCGCTACGAGGACTACATCCGCTTCAGCGCCGGGCGGGGCGAGTACGGCCCCGGCGATCCGGAGGAGCATGTCCGCCGCAAGCTGGCGCTTGCCCGGCGCGACGACGTGCCGATCTACGAGCATGTCCGCCCCGGCCGCGGCGTGGTGGAGGTGCGGACGCGGCGGCTGCCCGGCGGCGGATTCGTCAAGACCTACACCGACATCACCGCCCGCAAGCGGGCCGAGGCCGAACTGGCGCGCAAGAGCGAGATGCTGCGCCAGACCCTGGAGAACATCGGGCAGGGCATCGCCCTGCTGGACGCCGACCTCCGCATCGTCACCTACAACCGCAAGCTCCTCGACCTGCTGGGCATTCCGGAGGAGATGGCGGCGCGGCTGCCGACGCTGGAGGACATCTCGCGCTTCCAGCTCGGCACCCGGCAGATCCTGCTGCCGCCCGACGCGCCGGACTTCGGCGACGATGTGGAGGCGCAGGTCCGCTACCTGATGGAGCGGCTCGGCCGGCCGGAGCGCGAACTGACCTATGCCCGCCCCCAGGCCGACGGCCGCTTCATCGAGGTGCACATTGTCCCGCTGCCCGACGGCGGGCAGGTGCGCACCTACACCGACATCACCGACCGCCTGATCGCCGACGAGGCGGTCAGGCAGAGCCGCGAGATCCTCAAGGGCGTCATCGACGCGATCCCCGCCCTGATCGACGTGCGCGACCGCGAGCGGCGGCTGCAGCTCGTCAACCGCCATTACCGGGACACCTACGGGATCGAGCCGGGCGACCTGGAGGACGGGGCGACGCCGGTGGCCGGCGGCGGCTCCTCGGCCGAGCGGCTCGACCGGCTGGTGATCGAGACCGGCCGCGGCATCCCCTTCTTCGAGGAGAGCCACCCCGATACCGAGGGGCGGCGGCGCCATTGGCTGACCACCAAGATGCCGCTGACCGACGAGGGCGGGGAGGTCAGCCACATCGTCACCGTCGCGCTCGACATCACCGCGCGCAAGCGGGCGGAGGAGGAGCTGGCGCGCAAGTCGGCCCTGCTGCAGGCGGTCCTGGAGAGCATCGGCCAGGGCCTCAGCGCCTTCGACGACGAGCTGCGGCTGGTCGCCTGGAACCGCCGCTTCCTGGAGCTGCTGGGCTTCCCGCCGGAGTACGGGGCGGTCGGCCGGCCCTTCGCGGACTTCGTCCGCTTCAATGTCGACCGCGGCTCCTACGGCCCCGGCGACCCGGAGGAGCAGGTGCGCGCGCGGGTGGAGCTGGCGATGCAGCCGGTCCCCACCGGTTCGAGCGCGTGCTGTCCGACGGCCGGGTGATCGAGGTGGAAGGCGCGCCGATGGAGGGTGGCGGCTTCGTCAGCACCTTCACCGACGTGACCGAGCGCAAGCAGGCGGAGGCCGAGCTGCTGGCCGCCAAGGACCGGGCGGAACAGGCGCTGACCGACCTGCGCATCGCGCAGGAGAATCTGATCCAGGCGGAGAAGATGGCCTCGCTCGCCCAGCTCGTCGCCGGCGTCGCGCACGAGGTGAACACGCCGATCGGCGTGACGCTGACCGCCATCTCCCATCTCGGCGAGGAGGTCGGCAAGATCCGCGCGCTGTTCGATGCCGGACGGGTGCGCCGCAGCGACTTCCAGGACTTCCTGGATGTGGCCTGGGAATCGACGCGCATGATCATGACCAACATCGAGCGCGCCGTCGCCCTGATCCAGAGCTTCAAGCAGGTGGCGGTCGATCAGGCGAGCGACGAGCGCCGGGCCTTCGACCTCGCCGGCTACGTCAACGAGGTGCTGCTGAGCCTGCGGCCGCGGCTGCGCAAGTCGCGGGTCCGGGTGACGGCGGACATCCAGCCAGACCTGATCGTCGACAGCTATCCCGGTGCCTTCTCGCAGGTGCTGTCCAACCTGATCATGAACGCGCTCGTCCATGCCTTCGAGGAGGGGCAGGAGGGGCATATCGAGCTGACCGCCCGCGAGACGGATCCCGGCTGGGTGGAGCTGCGCTATCGCGACGACGGCAAGGGGATCGCCGACTCGATCCGTCCCTATATCTTCGACCCCTTCTTCACCACCAAGCGCGGGGCGGGGCGAGTGGGCTGGGCCTCAGCATCTGCTACAACATCATGACGCGGACGATGGGCGGCTCCATCGCCCTGGAGAGCGAGGAGGGCAAGGGCGCCTGTTTCCTGCTGCGCTTTCCGCGTCGGCTGCCCGATCCGGCCGAATCGGCGTCCTGACCTGTGGCGCTCCGACCCCGCAGGGACCTTCGGTCAGAGGCTCTTGCGAATCGCCTGGCTGGTGCGGCGCACGACCGAGCGGGCCTCCACCGTCACGTCGCCCTCGCCGAGCAGGCGCAGGAAGACGGCGTGCACCGTGGCCCGGCCGCTGACCGTCAGGGTGCCGGCGGAGGGATCCTCGGCGATGGTGAGGGCGGAAAGGCTCGATCCCAGGAAGCCGCTGGGATAGGCCTTCTCGAAGAAGCTGCGGATGTGGCCGTCGCGCTGCGCATCGAACATCACGCGGCCCCGGCGAGCGCCGCGGCATCCACCGCCTGCGACAGCCGGGCCTGGACCGCCACGCCGCGCAACGCGTCCACCGTGCAGCCGGCCCCGACTATGGTCGGGACGGCGAGGGCGGCGACCACCATGGCTATGATCCTGCCCCCCGTCCGCCGGACCTCGTGCTGGCCGCCGTAGGGAAGGGGACGATAGACCAAAGTCATGCGGCCTCCAGACATTCTATCAAATTGGTTATGAGCAACGATAACCCGGTTGGTCTTAACACGGGTTTAACGCCGGGAAAACCACGCATTCGAGGCAAAGGCGAAGAAGAACCGGCCGGAACATTTCTTGGGCATTTTACACAACAATGACACGACTGTTTGCCTATGCATGCTCTTCAACGGCAGGTGTCAAAGGCCTGTTGCGGCCGTCCCTCTGCGGGACCGAAAAAGTCACATGCCGTGATCGAGTGGGGAGCATCCCGTCACGACCTTCTCCGCCGTGCGCGCCGGCAGTAGATTCCCCATCGGGGACCGGCAGGTCAAGGCAGGCGGAGACGGCCCGATGATGGGCAGTGCATGGCGGGTTGCGATTCTTGGCATGGCTGTGGCAGCGGGGGCTCTGGTCTTCCTCGGGCTTGAGCTTTTCCAGCCGGCGGAGGGGCGGAGCCCGGATCTGGCCGCCGGCGGTGCGGCCGGCGTGGCGATGGCCGGCCTGTGGATCGCCTTTGCGGTGCTGAACCGTCACTTCCGCGACCTCGACCGCCTGCGCGAGGCGTGGGAGTCGGCACGGCCGCGCGGCGACTCGGACTGGTCCGCCCGGCGGGACGAGCTGGGGCGTCTGGCCCAGGCCGCGGCGGAGGTGCTGAAGCGGGAGCGCCGTGGCGGCAGCGCGGCAGGGGAGCGGCTTTCGCGCACCCTGCATCTGGTGGAGGAGCCGGCGGTCATCCTCGACGATCTCGGCAGGATCGACCTGCTGAACAGCGCGGCCGGGCATCTGCTGGGGGCGGAGCCGGGCGGCGACATCTATGACGTGATCTCGCGCCCCGACCTGTTCCGCGCCATCGAGCGGGCGAGGGAGAGCGACGGGCCGGTTGCCGCGGCGGTGCGGCGGCGCGACGGGCAGGAGCTTCCGGTGCGGCTCGCCGACCTCGGCCTGCAGGCAGGGGTGGCGCTGCTGTTCCCCGTGCGCGGCGCCGACCTGCACCCGCTGCTTCCCGGCGACCGCAGCGTGGTCCTGCGCCCGCTCTCCCGCGGTCCCAGCCTGGACGAGGACGCGCCGCTCGCCGCCATCCCCTTCGTCGCGCTGTGGGTCGCCACCACCGGCGCCGGACCGGAGGACGGGCGGGTGGCGGCGGTCGGCACGGTCCGCCTCGCCGGAGCCCGCGTCTTCCGCACCGTTTCCCTGAACGTCCTGGTCGATCCCGGCGAGCCGGTCACTCCCGAGGCCACCGCCCGTCATGGCGTCTCGCCGGACATGGTCGCCGGCGCCCGTCCCTTCGCCGCGGTCTGGCCGGCGATCGCGGAGGCGCTGCACCATTGCGTCGTCGTCGGGGTGGAGGTCGACGCCGCCCTGGCCGCCCTGGCCCGCGACTGTGCCGCGGCGGGGGTGGCGGCGGAGATGCCGCCGGCCCTCGACCTCGGCCGGCTTGCCGCCGTTCTCGACCCGGCGCTGACCGGGGCCCCGCTGGAGGTCGTCGCCGCGGCCTTCGGCCTGCGGCCGGACGCGCGGGTCGGCCTGTTCGCCCCGGCCCTGCTGCAGGCGGAGCTCGCCGCCGCCCTGCTGCCCCGGCTGGAGCGGCAGGGCATCACCACCCACGGGCAGGCGCGCGGTCTGTCGACCGGCGCGTCCCTGGCGGCCGATGAGGGGGAAGCGCCGGGCCCGGGGGCTGACAGGCCCGGTTACTTGATGCCCTTCAACTGGTCGCGGGTCAGCCAGAAGACCTCGCCGAAGCTGTTGGCCGTCTCCAGCCACAGGAAGTCGATCTCCGGGTAGTAGGCTTCCAGCACCTCGCGGCCGGTGCCGATCTCGCAGAGCAGCCCGCCCTCCGGCGTCAGGTGCTTGGCGGCCTCCTTCAGGATGCGGCGGACGATGTCCAGCCCGTCCTTGCCGCCGGCCAGCGCCAGCTCCGGCTCGTGGCGGAACTCCTCCGGCAGCAGGTCCATCGCCTCGGCGTCGACATAGGGCGGGTTGGTGATGATGACGTCGTACTTGCGGGTCTTCAGCGGCGCGAACAGGTCGCCCTGGTGCAGCGTGATGCGGTCCTCGTAGCCGCTGTCGGCGACGTTGCGCTTCGCCACCTCCAGCGCGTCGGCGGACAGGTCGACCGCATCGACCTGCGCCTCCGGGAAGATGCGCGCCGCCAGGATGGCGAGGCAGCCGGAGCCGGTGCAGAGGTCGAGAACCCGCTCCACCGAGGTCGGATCCTCGACCAGCGTGAAGTCGTCGCCGCCGAACAGGTCGGAGAACAGCAGCTCGCCGATGAAGGAGCGCGGGATCAGCACGCGCTCGTCCACATAGAAGGGGATGCCCTGGATGTAGGCCTTCTTCAGCAGGTAGGAGGCCGGCCTGCGCGTGGTGACGCGGGCGTGCAGCAGCTCGGCCAGCGCCTTGCGCTCGGCCGTCGTCAGGCGGGCGTCGAGATAGGGGTCGAGCTGGTCGATCGGCAGCCTCAACCCTTCCAGCACCATGAAGACCGCCTCGTCATAGGCGGTGGTGGTGCCCTGGCCGTAGTCCAGGTCGGCCTCGTTGAAGCGGCTGACGGCATAGCGGATTAAATCGCGCACGGTCAGCAGCTCGGCGGCGGCCGTGGCGGGGATGTGTTCGGCGGAAATCTGGTCGGGCACGGCAGGTCGCCTCTCGAGCGCGGTTGGCAGGACGGGAAGGGCCGGCGGCGGCGGCCGGCACCGGTTTGCAGGGTGGGGAGGGAGCTTACAGGATTTCCAGCACCGATTCCGGCGGCCGTCCGACGCGGGCCCTGTCGCCCTTCACGACGATCGGCCGCTCGATGGCGCTCGGGTTGGCCGACAGGGCGGCGACCAGCGCATCGCCGTCGAGCTCACTGGCGATGCCGGCCTCGGCCGCTTCCTTGGAGCGCAGGATGTCGCGCGGACCCTTGCCCAGCTTCCTCAGGATCTCCGACAGCTCGGCGGGCGAGGGCGGGGTCTTGAGATACTCCACCACCACCGGCGCGATGCCGCGCGACTGCAGAAGCTCCAGCGTCTGGCGCGACTTGGAGCAGCGCGGGTTGTGGTAGATCGTGACGTCGCTCATGCGGTTCCCCCTGTCGCAGGGCCCCCGGCCGGGCCCGGTTCCATGTCTCCGACAGATACACCGACCGCCCCCGCGCGCCAACGGCCGCGCGTCGTGCATGCCGCGCCAGACCGCCATGCGAAGCGCGCTGCCGCAACGCAACAACCCGCGCGTGACAAGGGTCCGTCTTGGTATTACCTTGCGCGCTCGCCAAACGGGTGGCCCGCGTCAGGCGGGGTCTAGACAGGAACGGGGTCCGGCCGTGACCAAGCTTTCGCTTTCCAAGGACAAGATCAACATCCTTCTCCTCGAAGGGGTGCACGACAACGCGATCAGCGAGTTCGCCGGCGGCGGCTATGCCACCGTCGAGCGGCTGCCGCATGCGCTGGACGAGGGGGAGCTGCTGGAACGGATCGGGTCGGTCCATATCCTCGGCATCCGGTCGCGCACCCACCTGACCGCCCGCGTGCTGGAGGCGGCGCAGAAGCTGATCACCGTCGGCTGTTTCTGCATCGGCACCAACCAGGTGGACCTGAAGGCGGCGCGCCGCATCGGCGTCCCGGTCTTCAACGCCCCCTATTCCAACACCCGGTCGGTGGCGGAGCTGGTGATCGGCGAGATCATCATGCTGATGCGCGGCATCTTCGAGAAGTCGCAGCTCGTCCATGGCGGCGGCTGGATGAAGTCGGCCAAGAACAGCTACGAGATCCGCGGCAAGACGCTGGGCATCGTCGGCTACGGCCACATCGGCACCCAGGTGTCCATCCTGGCGGAAGCCATGGGCATGAAGGTCCGCTTCTACGACGTGCTGAAGAAGCTGGCGCTCGGCAATGCGCAGCCCTGCAGCTCGCTGGAGGAGCTGCTGGCCTCCTCGGACGTCGTCACGCTGCATGTTCCGGACACCCCGCAGACCCGCAACATGATGGGCGAGCGCGAGCTGCGGACCATGAAGAAGGGCAGCCACCTGATCAACGCCGCCCGCGGCCAGGTGGTGGACATCGACGCGCTCGCCGCCGCCATGGCGGACGGCCATATCCTGGGCGCCGCGATCGACGTGTTCCCCAAGGAGCCGGGATCGGACGGCGAAGTCTTCGAAAGCCCGCTGCGCGGCATCAGGTCGGCGATCCTCACCCCGCACATCGGCGGTTCGACGCTGGAGGCGCAGGCCAACATCGGCAGCGAGGTGGCGCAGAAGCTGCTGGAATACTCCGACAACGGCTCGACCGTCGGCGCGGTGAACTTCCCGCAGGTCGGCCTGCCGGTCCATGAGGGCTGCACCCGCTTCCTGCACGTCCACGAGAACCGTCCGGGCGTATTGCGCAAGATCAACGAGGTGTTCTCCGGCCGGAACCTCAACATCGCGGCGCAGTACCTGCAGACCGATCCGGAGCTGGGCTATGTCGTCGTCGACGTCGACGGCGACGTGGACGAGCAGGCGCTGGCCAACGAGCTGCGCGAGGTCGAAGGCACGCTGAAGACGCGCTTCCTCTACCCCGGCCGCCGTGGCGAGTGAGCCGGGCCCTCCCGCCGCCGCAAGCGGTGGGGGTACGGATAAAGGGGCGGGCTGACTGCTGCGAAACGCCTCTTGCCTGAAAGCGGGGCGGCGACGACATTGGGGCCTATGACCCTCTGTCGCGTCGCCCTTCTGCTGTCGATGGCCGTGGCGGGCGCTGCGGCGCTTCGTGCGGAACCGGCGCATGCCGCCGCCTGCCGGCCCGGTCCGCCGGCCCAGGTGAAGGTGGACCTGCAGTTCGCCCCGCTGCGCACCGACCTGACCAAATCCGTCGCCCAGCTCGGCGCCATGCCCGGTCGCGCCCCCGGGCCGGCCGGTGTCTCGCAGGGCCATGTTCTAGGCCTGACCCAGGCGCGCTATGGCGAGCAGTCGCAGCTCAGCGCCATCTTCCAGGCGATGCCGGACGGGACGGTCTGCGCCCAGCCGCGCGCCTTGCTGGTGAATTTCGGCATCCAGCAGCATGTCGTGCTGGTCGCCCGCGAGCTGCCGCCCGACAGCTGCATCTACAGGGAGGTCCTGGCGCACGAGATGCGCCATGTCGCGGTGGATCAGGCACTGGTGCGGGAGTTCGCGCCGATCGTCCGCCGCCGCCTGGACGATGCGCTGGCCGCCGCCGGGCCGGTGCATGCCCGCAGCCAGCAGCAGGCCCTGGCAGCCATCCGCCGCCCGGTCGAAGCGGCGCTCCGCTCCACCATCCAGGAATTCGGACGCGAGCGCGACCGCCGCCAGGCGGAGGTCGACACCCGCGAGGAGTATGAGCGGGTCAGCCGCGCCTGCAACGGCGAGGTGTCGCGCTACCTGCCGCGGCAGCGCCGCTGACCGGCCGCCGGTCCGCTGCCGGGGGCGTCAGGCGCCGCCGATTCCCTCGATGAACTTCTCGCCGGTCTTCGGGTCGATGTTCTCGCCGGTGCCGGGGGTGCCGGGGCCGCTTCGTCGCGGTCGCTCGGGCCCGGCGTGCCGGTCACCTTCTCCTGCGGCTTGTCGGACTGCTGCTGCTTCTGCGTCGGCGTGTCGGCCATCGTCGGGCTCTCCTGTCTGTCCGGGTATGGGGGTTCCGTATCCGCCCTCAACAGGGCGGGCGGCGCATGCTCACGCCCGGCCGTCACGCCCGGCCATCCTCGTCGGCGCGCAGCGCGGCCTCGGCCAGCCGCATCAGCGTGTCCTGCACCCGCTCGGCATCGAAGCCCGGCAGGTCGGCGAGGCTGTCGCTGAGCCGCATGGCGATGAACTCGCCGGTATGGTGCTTGTCGTAGAGGTGGCTATCCCCCAGTGCCGCGGCGACGCGGCGCAGCCGGTCGCGGTCATACTCCCGTTTCATTCCGGTCCTCGTTCCGTCCGTTCGCGTTACGGCAACCGCAACAGCCCTGGCGCGGCGTTGGTGCCGAGGCGGCGTCGGGCTGCGTGGCGGTTACCGCGGCCGGCCGCCGGATGCCCGGATGGCGATAGACGCCTGCACCTCGCGCCTTTTCCGTGTCCGTCGCGTTTCCTTCTCTGCGGGAACGCAACTCTTGGCAGGGGAGGGGGCGGTGACGATGAACCCCGGAAACCACAAGTCCGCGATCGAGGAAAAACGCGCCCTGCTGACCCGTGTGCGGGTGGTGGTGGAGCATTACGAGCAGCACAGCACGTCCGGCGCCAGGATCATGCGCGGGGTCCGCTATGACCTCGCCGTGCGGGCGACCGACGTCAACGGCGACGCCTGCCTGTTCCCGGCCTGCGGCTGCGCCAGGGCCGACTGCGCCGCCCGCCCCTCCTGCCCGCCGCCGGCCCTGCCGCGCTGGATCGGCCGCGCCGGGCGGTGAGGCCCGGACCTGCGCGGGGGGAGGCTGAAAAGGAAAGACCCCGCCGCAGGGGTGCGGCGGGGTCCGTCTGCAAGGTCCACCGGCGGGTCCACCCGGCCTTGCGGGCCGGGCGGATCGCGGTATTCCGACGGTCCGTGATCAGACCGAGTAGTACATCTTGTACTCGATCGGGTGCGGCATGGTCTCGAAGGCCAGCAGCTCCTCGGTGCGCAGCTCGATGTAGGACTCGATCATGTCCTTGCTGAACACGTCGCCCTTCTGCAGGAAGGCGCTGTCGGCCTTCAGGCTGTCGAGCGCCTCGCGGAGCGATCCGCAGACGGTCGGGACCTGGGCCAGCTCTTCCGGCGGCAGGTCGTACAGGTTCTTGTCCATCGCGTCGCCCGGATGGATCTTGTTCTGGATGCCGTCGAGGCCGGCCATCAGCAGGGCGGCGAAGGCCAGGTACGGGTTGGCCGACGGATCCGGGAAGCGCACCTCGACGCGCTTGCCCTTCGGCGAGGCGACGTAGGGGATGCGGCAGGAGGCCGAACGGTTGCGGGCCGAGTAGGCCAGCAGCACCGGAGCCTCATAGCCCGGGACCAGACGCTTGTAGGAGTTGGTCGTCGGGTTGGTGAAGGCGTTCAGCGCCTTGGCGTGCTTGATGATGCCGCCGATGTAGTACAGCGCCAGCTCCGACAGGTCGGCATACTGGTTGCCGGCGAACAGCGGCTGGCCTTCCTTCCAGATCGACTGGTGCATGTGCATGCCCGAGCCGTTGTCGCCGAAGACCGGCTTCGGCATGAAGGTCGCGGTCTTGCCGTAGGCGTGGGCGACGTTGTGCACGACGTACTTGTAGTACTGCATGTTGTCGCCGGTGCGGACCAGCGTGTCGAACTTGATGCCCAGCTCGTGCTGCGAGGCGGCCACCTCGTGGTGGTGCTTCTCGACCGGCACGCCCATCTCGGCCAGCACGCTCAGCATCTCGGCGCGCAGATCCGAGCCGCTGTCGACCGGCGCGACCGGGAAGTAGCCGCCCTTCACACCCGGGCGGTGACCCAGGTTGCCGTCCTCATAGTCCTTGCCGGAGGTGTAGGGACCCTCCTCCGAATCGAACTCGTAGGAGACCTTGTTCATCTCGACCGAGAACTTCACGTCGTCGAAGACGAAGAACTCGGCTTCCGGACCGAAATAGGCGGTGTCGCCGATGCCGACCGACGCCATGTAGCGCTCGGCCGCCTTGGCGATGCCGCGCGGCAGCGCTCGTAGGACTGGCCGGTGCCCGGGTCGAACACGTCGCACAGGATGTTCAGCGTCGGCTGGGCCGCGAACGGATCCATGACGGCGGTGGTCGGATCGAGCTGGAGGATCATGTCCGACTCGTTGATCGCCTTCCATCCGGCGATCGAGGAGCCGTCGAACATGATGCCGTCCTCGAACACGTCCTCGTCGATCGTGGAGACGTGCTGGGCGGTGTGGTGCAGCTTGCCGCGCGGGTCAGTGAAGCGGAGGTCCACGTACTTGACGTCGTGTTCCTTGATCAGGTCGAAGACCTTGCTGATGTCGGACATTGCTCTTTTTCCACGCTTAAGAGGTTTGGGTCCCGCTGCGTCAAGCCGATCCCTCGGCGCCGGTAGGCCGGATGGACGGGCGGATGACGGCGCTTGCGGCGGACGTTATGTCACGACCGAACCCCACGCACAACGAGCGAGCAAAAAAAGTCGCACCCCCAAAGCGCTGGCAGCAGATTGTTGCGCAGGGCTTGCGGATGGACGCCGGTCGATCGTGCAGTCGGGCAGGGCGCATGTTGGCAGGTGCCGGGCAGGTTGATCCGGTTGCAGGCGGTCGGCGGCGCGATCAGATCGCGTCGGCGCCCTTCTCCCCGGTCCGGATGCGGACGACTTCTTCCACGGGAGTGACGAAGATCTTGCCGTCGCCGATGCGGCCGGTGTGGGCGGCCTGCTGGATCGCCTCGATCGCCCGTTCCACCAGGGAATCCTCCATCACCACCTCGATCTTCACCTTCGGCAGGAAGTCCACGACGTACTCCGCGCCCCGGTACAGCTCGGTGTGACCCTTCTGGCGGCCGAAGCCCTTGGCTTCGGTGACGGTGATCCCCTTGATCCCGACCTCGTGAAGGGCCTCCTTCACCTCGTCGAGTTTGAACGGCTTGATGATGGCTTCGATCTTCTTCATGGGTCTCTCGTGTACGAGGTGCCAACGCCGGCAGGCACCGTCCACGGCTCTGCCGACGCGCCAGTGATAAGCACGGAGCGTGCCAGACACCGCCGCTCCGATCCGGCAGTGCGGGACCCCGGTGGCGCGGAGGCGGTTGCCATCCGCAGCGGCATCCGGCTGCCAAAGGATGCGGCGAAGTGAACATTATTTGTGCAATTGGCGCAAGCCGTCCCGGCGCCGCGCCCTCCGGATGGCCGGACGGCGGGCGGAACTTTTTTTTGAGGGATCTGTCAAAACTCCTCTTGACCGGGCCTCGCCGTTGGGGCACATAGGCGGCCCCACGGTGGCGATGGTAGCTCAGTTGGTAGAGCCCTCGGTTGTGGTCCGAGTGGTCGTGGGTTCGAGTCCCATCCATCGCCCCATCTTCCCTTCTCTTCGATTTGCCTGAACGTCCGGGTGGCTGGATCGCCGCTTGCCGGGCGTCTATGCTTGTCTGCCTCTCTTCAGGCTTGTCCGGCTGGGAATCGGAGCGCTGCCATGGACGAACTGCTGTCCGTCGCCGAGATGTACCGGGCCGACGCGCTGACCATCGCCGGCGGCGTGTCCGGTCCGGCGTTGATGGAGGCGGCCGGCGCCGCCGTCGTCCAGGCGGTGACCGAGCGCTGGGCGCCGCATCCCACCACCGTCCTGTGCGGGCCGGGCAACAACGGCGGCGACGGCTTCGTCGTCGCGCGGCTGCTGCTGGAGGCCGGCTGGCCGGTCCGGCTCGGGCTGCTCGGCACCCGCTCGGCGCTGCGCGGCGACGCGGCGGTGGCGGCGGAGCGCTGGCCGGGCCCGATCGAGGCGGCGGACCCCTATCTGCTGGACGGCAACCCGCTGGTGATCGACGCGCTCTTCGGGGCCGGGCTCGGCCGGCCGCTGGAGGGCGTGGCGCTGCAGGTCGTCCGGGCGATGGCCGGGCGCACCGTGGTGGCGGTGGACGTGCCGAGCGGCGTCCACGGCGACAGCGGGCAGGTGCTGGGGGTGGCCCCGCAGGCGGCGCTGACCGTCACCTTCTTCCGGCGCAAGCCCGGCCATGTCCTGCTGCCCGGCCGCCTGCTGTGCGGCGAGGTGATCGTCGCCGACATCGGGATCCCCGAGCGGGTGCTGGACGAGATCGCGCCGCGGACCCTCGTCAACGGGCCGGATCTGTGGCGCCGCCGCTTCCCCTGGCCGAAGGCCGACGGCCACAAATATGCCCGCGGCCATGCCGTCGTGCTGGGCGGCGGGCGGATGACCGGTGCGGGGCGCCTCGCCTCCGTCGCGGCGCTGCGCGCGGGGGCCGGGCTGGTGACGGTCGCCTGCCCGCCGGAGGCGTTTCCCATCTATGCCGCCGGCTCGCCCAGCGTGATCGTTGCGCCGGTGGAGGATGACGCCGCCTTCGGCGAGCTTCTCGCCGATCCGCGCAGGACCGCGGTTCTGCTGGGGCCGGGGGCGGGCGTCGGCGTGCACACCCGGGCGCGGGTGCTCGCGGCGCTGTCGGCCGGCAAGGCCTGCGTGCTGGATGCCGACGCGCTGACCAGCTTCGCCGGAGCCCCCGCCGACCTGCTGGACCGGCTGAACGGCCGCTGCCTGCTGACCCCCCACGAGGGCGAGTTCGCCCGGCTGTTCGGCAGCGCCGCGGAGGCAGGCGGCGACAAGCTGTCGCGCGCCCGCGCCGCCGCCCGGCGCAGCGGGGCGGTCGTTTTGCTGAAGGGGGCGGACACGGTGATCGCCGCCCCCGACGGGCGCGCGGTGATCAACATCAATGCGCCGCCGGAGCTGGCGACCGCCGGGTCGGGCGACGTGCTGGCCGGGGTGGCCCTCGGCCTGATCGCCCAGGGCATGGACGCTTTCGACGCCGCCTGCGCCGCCGTCTGGCTGCATGGCGAGGCGGCGGCGGCGGTCGGCCCCGGCCTGATCGCGGAGGATCTGCCGGGCTGCCTGCCGGCTGCGCTGAAAAAGCTGAAGGGCGGCGCCCCGTCGCGGTAACCCGGACGGCGAGGCGCCGTCCGCGGCCATCCGCCCCCTTGCAACCGGAGGGGGCGCGGGCCAGACTCCGGAGCATGAGCGAGACGTCGGACCTCTCCACCCTGGAACCCGCGCCGCCTTCGCAGCCCGGCTTCCTGGACCGTGCCCTGGACAACCTGCGCTCCCGCTGGCGGGAGATCGCGGCGTCGGCCCGCGGCGTCGTCGGCGCGCCACCCCGCGCCAGCCTGCCGAAGGAGGACGCGGACCGCCTTCGCGAGCACATCGAGGCCTGCCTGGAGGGGCGCGGCGGCGAGGTGTCCGCCCGCGCCCGTGCCGCCCAGCTCGGCCGCACCTATCTGGCGCTGGAACCGCAGGGGCGCCGCAACTTCCTCCTGATGCTGGCCCGCGACTTCGACGTGGACCGCAACGCGGTGGCCGAGGCGATGGCCACTTTCCAGGCTGCCCACGACCCGGTCGCCCGCGGCCATGCCGAACGGGCGCTGCGCCGCGCGCTGGAGCCGCCGCGGCTGCGGCTGCTCACCCAGTTCAACGGCCTGCCGGAGGGCGTCAAGTTCCTGGTCGACCTGCGCGCCGAGCTGATGGAGATGGCGCGTGGCGAGCCGCTGCTGCAGGCGCTGGAGGACGACCTGAAGAACCTGCTGCGGAGCTGGTTCGACGTCGGCTTCCTGGAGATGCACCGCATCACCTGGGACAGCCCGGCCTCGCTGCTGGAGAAGCTGATCAAGTACGAGGCGGTGCACGAGATCCGCGGCTGGCAGGACCTGAAGGACCGGCTCGATTCCGACCGGCGCTGCTTCGCCTTCTTCCATCCGCGCATGCCCAACGAGCCGCTGATCTTCGTCGAGGTGGCCCTGGTCCAGGGCATGTCGGACAACGTGCATGCGCTGCTCGACCCGTCGGCGCCGGTGTGCGATCCGAAGAGCGCCGACAGCGCCATCTTCTATTCGATCTCCAACGCCCAGACCGGGCTGGCCGGCATCAGCTTCGGCAATTTCCTGATCAAGCGGGTGGTGGACGGGCTGACGGGCGAGTTCCCGAACATCAAGACCTTCGCCACCCTGTCGCCGATCCCCGGATTCCGTCGCTGGCTCGACGCCGAGCTGGACCGCGACGGTGACGCCCTGCTGACCGCGGCCGAGGCGGACAGGCTGGCGGACAGGCTCGGGGGCGGCGGCGATTCGCCGCAAGAGGTCGAGGCCGCTGCCGGAAGCACAGGCGATTCGGCCGCCGATGAGGCCCCGCTGCTTCAGCGGGCGCTCGCAATCCCGTCCTGGGACGAGGACGAAGAGCTGCAGAAGTGCCTGCGCGGTCCGCTGATGCGGCTGTGCGCGCGCTACCTCGCCACCGCCCAGGCGCCCGCCCGCAGGTCCGACCGGCCGGGCGGGGCGCGGGCGCGGGCGCTCGACCCGGTCGCCCATTTCCACCTGACCAACGGCGCGCGGATGGAACGGCTGAACTGGCTTGCCGACCGCTCCGTCAAGGGCTTGCGGCAGTCCGGCGGCATGATGATCAACTACCGCTACCGGCTGGGCGAGATCGACGCCAACCACGAGGCCTACAGCGGGGAGGGCAGGATCGTGACGTCCTCCTCGATCCGCTCGCTGGCGAAGGCGGCGGGGTAGGGGCGGGGGCCGCGCCCCCCTCCGGACGGCATGCCGCGCGGACGGTGGGGGGCTGGCCCATTTTGCCTGTTTGCAGCCGGCACGCTATGCTATAGAGCGATCTTCGCCGGCGGTCCGGCGGGTGTCCCGGCACCCGTCGCAGACTGCCATTGCCATGATTGCGGGCGTGGCGGAATTGGTAGACGCGCCGGATTTAGGTTCCGGTGACTTCGGTCGTATGGGTTCAAGTCCCTTCGCCCGCACCATGGCAGCCCTTTGGACCGCAATGTAAACACGGTTTCGGGCCGCCCGGACGGGCGCCGCCGGGCCGGACCAACGAGATAGGCTTTCGTTCCGATGAACATCACCGAGACCAGCGCCGACGGACTGAAGCGCGAGTACAAGGTCGTCATTTCGGCCCAGGACATCGAGACCAAGGTGAACGGCAAGCTCGAAGAGCTGCGCCGGACGGTTCAGCTCCCGGGGTTCCGTCCGGGCAAGGTGCCGGTCGCCGTGATCAAGCAGCGCTACCACGGCAGTGTGCTGGCCGAGGTGCTGGAGGACGCCATCGCCGACAGCTCGCGCCAGGCGATGGGCGAGCGCGGCCTGCGCCCCGCGCTGCAGCCGAAGATCAACGTCGAGAAGTACGAGGATGGCGGCGATCTGACCTACACCATGGGCGTCGAGCTGCTGCCCGACATCGAGCCGGGCGATTTCGGCTCGATCGAGCTGGAGAAGCCGGTCGCCGAGGTCGAGGACAAGGCGGTGGACGAGGCGCTGGAGAAGCTGGCCTCCGCCCACTCCACCCAGGCCCCGGTCACCGAGGACCGCCCGGCCGAGACCGGCGACATCGCCGTGATCGACTTCGCGGGCACCGTCGACGGCGAGGCGCTGCCGGGCATGGACGGCAAGGACTACCCGCTGGAGCTGGGTGCCGGCCGCTTCGTCCCGGGCTTCGAGGAGCAGCTGGTCGGCGCCAAGGCCGGCGAGCACCGGACCGTCTCCGTGACCTTCCCGGAGGACTACCCGCACGAGCGCCTGAAGGGCGCGGCGACCGTCTTCGAGGTGGACGTCAAGGAGCTGCGCAAGACCGTTCCGGCCGAGGTCAATGACGAGCTCGCCAAGGAGTTCGGCATGGAGAGCCTCCAGGCCCTGCGCGACGCCATCCGCGACCGCATCAAGAGCGAGTACGCCAACATGTCGCGCCTGCGCGTGAAGCGCCAGCTCCTCGACAAGCTGGCCGAGACGCACGCGTTCGAGGTGCCGCAGGGCATGGTCGACATCGAGTTCGAGGGCATCTGGGAGCGTCTGCAGCAGGAGCTGAAGAACGGCACCGCCGGCGAGGACGCCAACAAGCCCGAGGACGAGCTGAAGACCGAGTACCGCACCATCGCCGAGCGCCGCGTGCGCCTGGGCCTGCTGCTGTCCGAGGTCGGCCGCCGCAACAACGTCCAGGTCACCCAGGACGAGGTGAACCGCGCCCTGATCAACGAGGCGCGCCGCTTCCCGGGCCAGGAGCGCGAGGTGTTCGAGTTCTTCCGCCAGAACCAGCAGGCGCTCGAGAGCCTCCGCGCTCCGATCTTCGAGGACAAGGTCGTCGACTTCATCCTCGAACTCGCCAAGGTCAGCGAGAAGACGGTCTCCGTCGACGAGCTGATGAAGGATCCGGAGGACGAAAACGGAGCGGCCGCCGCCTGAGCCGCGACGAAGTGAAGGGGGCGGCCTACCGGTCGCCCCTTTTCGTACCTATATCAGGATCCGCTCTGACGATTGAGCTGCGGGGGCAGGGAATCAAGAACATGTACGACTTCGAACCGAAGATGAATGCTCTGGTCCCGATGGTCATTGAACAGACCAACCGGGGCGAGCGTGCGTACGATATCTATTCGCGCCTGCTGAAGGAGCGGATCATCTTCCTGATCGGCGGGGTCAACGATGCCGTCGCCAGCCTGATCTGCTCTCAGCTGCTGTTCCTTGAATCGGAAAACCCGAACAAGGACATCGCGCTGTACATCAACTCGCCGGGCGGATACGTCTCGGCCGGTCTCGCCATCTACGACACCATGCAGTACATCCGTCCGCAGGTGTCCACCGTGTGCATGGGCCAGGCCGCGTCCATGGGCTCGCTGCTGCTGGCCGCCGGCGCCCCGGGCAAGCGCTTCTCGCTGCCCAACAGCCGCATCATGGTCCACCAGCCCTCGGGCGGCGCCCAGGGCCAGGCCGCGGACATCGAGATCCAGGCGCAGGAGATCCTGAAGCTGCGCTCGCGCCTGAACGACATCTACGCCAGGCACACGGGCCAGTCGCTCGACGTGATCGAGGCGGCGATGGAGCGTGACAAGTTCATGTCTCCGGAAGAGGCGAAGGCCTTCGGTCTCATCGACGAGGTCGTGGAGAAGCGCCCGGGTGGCGACAACCACTCCTCCTGACGTCGTCCGCTCCTCGGGAGAGGACCCTCCAACAAAGGGTTGATCGGACCGGGTCCCTGTTGTTGAATGGCGGGGATCCGGTTCTTTTGCGGCCTGTCGGGGAGCCGCGTCGAATTGGTGACCTTGTCAAAGGCCCGGCCGGAGACAAGCTTGAGATGAGGACCGGCGTCGGGGGACGCCGTGGCTGATGGTAAGTGCGTTCTGTTAACGTCCCCCGCGAGATGACGGAGTACCGATGAGCAAGTCCAGCAGCGGCGATTCGAAGAATACGCTCTACTGCTCCTTCTGCGGCAAGAGCCAGCACGAGGTCCGCAAGCTGATCGCCGGTCCGACGGTATTCATCTGCGATGAATGCGTCGAACTGTGCATGGATATCATTCGCGAGGAGAACAAGACGACCCTCGTCAAGTCCCGCGATGGGGTCCCGACGCCGCGCGACATCCACGCTGTCCTCGACGATTACGTGATCGGCCAGGATCATGCGAAGCGTGTCCTGTCGGTGGCCGTGCACAACCACTACAAGCGGCTCGCCCACGGCACCAAGCACAACGACGTCGAACTGGCGAAGTCGAACATCCTGCTGATCGGTCCGACCGGCTGCGGCAAGACGCTGCTGGCCCAGACGCTGGCGCGGATCATCGACGTCCCCTTCACCATGGCCGACGCCACGACGCTGACCGAGGCCGGCTATGTCGGCGAGGACGTCGAGAACATCATCCTGAAGCTGCTGCAGGCCGCCGACTACAATGTCGAGCGGGCGCAGCGCGGCATCGTCTACATCGACGAGGTCGACAAGATCAGCCGCAAGTCCGACAACCCGTCGATCACCCGCGACGTGTCGGGCGAGGGCGTGCAGCAGGCCCTGCTGAAGATCATGGAGGGCACCGTCGCCTCCGTGCCGCCGCAGGGCGGGCGCAAGCATCCGCAGCAGGAGTTCCTGCAGGTCGACACCAGCAACATCCTCTTCATCTGCGGCGGCGCCTTCGCCGGCCTGGACAAGATCATCGCCCAGCGCGGCAAGGGCACCTCGATCGGTTTCGGCGCCGACGTGCGCGGCCCGGACGAGCGCTCGACCGGGCAGATCCTGCGCGAGGTGGAGCCCGAGGATCTGCTGAAGTTCGGCCTGATCCCCGAGTTCATCGGCCGTCTGCCGGTCGTCGCCACGCTGGCCGACCTGGACGAGGCGGCGCTGGTCGAGATCCTGACCCGGCCGAAGAACGCGCTAGTGAAGCAGTACCAGCGCCTGTTCGAGATGGAGGATGTCCGGCTGGAATTCTCCGACGACGCGCTGCGGAACATCGCGCACAAGGCCATCCAGCGGAAGACCGGCGCGCGCGGCCTGCGGTCCATCATGGAATCCATCCTGCTCGACCCGATGTTCGAGCTGCCCGGCCTGACCGGCGTCGAGAGCATCCTGGTCAACAAGGAGGTGGTCGAGGGCCGCGCCAAGCCGCTCTACGTCCACGCCGACCGCCGGACCGAGGCGCCGGGGGCCTGATCCCCGGGTTCATCGGCCGGCAGCCGGCCTCCCGCGGGACTCGGAACCGCACAGCGGGCTATGCAAGACGGTAAAAAGGGCGCTTCGGCGCCCTTTTTCCTTGCCTGGAGACCCGAGTCTGCGGCGATCGGCCGCCCTGCGTGCCGTTTGCCGGCCGGATTGCCGGGCAGGCGGGGGCGAGGGGGCCGGAAGGGGCTGTTGCGGAGGCTTTGCCGGGGATTTTTTCGTGCCCCGGCGGTGAAACCGGGCGGTAGGGGGCGCTGCCCCTTGAAGGGGGATGGGGCGTGTGCCACGTTAGTCAGCGTGCCGTTTCCCCGCTCTGCCGCGCTCATCCTGAGGCGGTGGGTACCCCAGGCCCATCCCGGGCTGGCGGCGTTCTTTCTCAAGAGGCCCTGTCCATGTTCGAACTCCCCCGTGGTGCCCTCTACCCGGTCCTGCCGCTGCGCGACATCGTGGTGTTCCCCCACATGATCGTGCCGCTGTTCGTCGGGCGCGAGAAGTCCGTGCGCGCGCTGGAAGACGTGATGAAGGACGACAAGCAGATCCTGCTCGTCACCCAGAAGAACGCCGCGCAGGATGATCCGACTCCCGCCGACATCTACAGCGTCGGCACCGTCGGCACCGTATTGCAGCTCCTGAAGCTGCCGGACGGGACCGTCAAGGTGCTGGTCGAAGGCGGCCAGCGCGCGTCGATCACGAAGTTCGCCGAGAATGAGGAGTTCTTCCAGGCCTACGCCGAGCTGGTCGAGGAGAAGACCGGGGAGAACCAGGAGCTCGAGGCTCTGAGCCGCGCCGTCGTGTCGCAGTTCGAGCAGTACATCAAGCTCAACAAGAAGATCCCGCCGGAGGTGCTGGTCTCGATCAACCAGATCGAGGAAGCCGGCAAGCTGGCCGATACGGTCGCCTCTCACCTGGCGCTGAAGATTCCGGAGAAGCAGCAGCTTCTGGAATGCGCGACGGTGTCGGAGCGGCTGGAGCGGGTCTATGCCTTCATGGAGGGCGAGATCGGCGTCCTGCAGGTGGAAAAGCGCATCCGCAACCGCGTCAAGCGGCAGATGGAGAAGACCCAGCGCGAGTACTATCTGAACGAGCAGCTCAAGGCGATCCAGAAGGAGCTTGGCGAGACCGAGGACGGTCGCGACGAGGCCGCCGAGCTGGAGGAGAAGATCAACAAGACCCGCTTCTCCAAGGAGGCGCGCGAGAAGGCGCTGGCCGAGCTGAAGAAGCTGCGCTCCATGAGCCCGATGTCGGCCGAGGCGACCGTCGTGCGCAACTACCTGGACTGGATGCTCTCCATTCCGTGGAAGAAGCGCACCAAGGTGAAGCGCGACCTGAAGCTGGCCGAGAAGGTGCTGGACGCCGACCATTACGGCCTGGAGAAGGTCAAGGAGCGCATCCTCGAGTACCTTGCGGTGCAGAACCGCATGAACAAGGTCAAGGGTCCGATCCTCTGCCTGGTCGGTCCGCCCGGCGTCGGCAAGACCTCGCTCGGCAAGTCGATCGCCAAGGCTACCGGCCGCAACTTCGTCCGCATGTCGCTGGGCGGCGTGCGGGACGAGGCGGAGGTGCGCGGCCACCGGCGGACCTATATCGGCTCGATGCCCGGCAAGGTCATCCAGGGCATGAAGAAGGCGAAGTCGTCGAACCCGCTCTTCCTGCTGGACGAGATCGACAAGCTGGGGGCCGACTGGCGCGGCGATCCCTCCTCGGCCCTGCTGGAGGTGCTGGATCCCGAACAGAACTCGACCTTCAACGACCATTACCTGGAGGTCGACTACGACCTGTCGGACGTGATGTTCGTCTGCACGGCCAACACGATGCGCATGCCGCAGCCGCTGCTTGACCGCATGGAGATCATCCGCGTCGCCGGCTATACCGAGGACGAGAAGGTCGAGATCTCCAAGCGCCACCTGATCGAGAAGCAGATCGAGGCGAACGGCCTGAAGAAGGGCGAGTTCAGCATTTCCGACGACGCGTTGCGCGACCTGATCCGCTACTACACGCGGGAGGCCGGCGTGCGTTCGCTGGAGCGCGAGATCGCCAACCTCTGCCGCAAGGCCGTGAAGGAGATCCTGATGAAGGGCTCCGGCGGCAAGGTCACGGTCACCCGCCGCAACCTCGACAAATATGCCGGCGTCCGCCGCTTCCACTTCGGCGAGGCCGAGCTGGAGGATCTGGTGGGCGTCACCACCGGCCTCGCCTGGACCGAGGTCGGCGGCGAGCTGCTGTCGATCGAGGCGGTCAGCCTGCCCGGCAAGGGCAAGGTCACGACCACCGGCAAGCTGGGCGACGTGATGAAGGAATCGGTCCAGGCGGCCGAGAGCTACGTCAAGTCGCGCGCCGTCGCCTTCGGCATCAAGCCGACCCTGTTCGAGCGCAAGGACATCCACGTCCACGTGCCGGAAGGGGCGACCCCGAAGGACGGCCCGTCGGCCGGCGTCGCGATGGCGACCTCCATCGTGTCGGTCCTCACCGGCATCCCGGTCCGCAAGGACGTGGCGATGACCGGCGAGATCACGCTGCGCGGCCGTGTCCTGCCGATCGGCGGCCTGAAGGAGAAGCTGCTGGCGGCCCTGCGGGGCGGCATCAAGCATGTGCTGATCCCGAAGGACAACGAGAAGGACTTGGCCGACATCCCGGACAACGTGAAGCGCGGGCTGGAGATCCTTCCGGTCGGCACGGTGGACGAGGTGCTGAAGCACGCGCTGACCCGCGCGCTGGAGCCCATCGAGTGGACCGAACCCGAGGTCGAGGCGGCCGCCGCCAAGGCGCAGACCGACAAGGCGCAGCCTGAAAAGGGTGGGGAACTGGTCCGCCACTAAACGGCTTGATCCGGGGCTATCGCCCCGGATAGTTTTCCGCGGCCAAGCCGGCCCTGCGCAATTGACGGTCCGGCTTTGCTGCGTCTATGCTTCGCGGTCGAAAAGTCGTGGGGTGGCTTTCGATCGCTAGTATTTTGTCGAATTTGGAAGGGGGATTAAGTGAACAAGAATGATCTTGTGACGCACGTCGCCGATGCCTCGGGCTTGTCTAAGGCCGATGCAACCAAGGCGGTCGACGCTGTGTTCGAGGGCATCTCGGACTCGCTGAAGAAGGGAGACGAGGTTCGTCTGGTCGGTTTCGGCACCTTCGCCGTTGCCGAGCGCGCCGCCAGCGAGGGCCGCAACCCGCGCACCGGTGAAAAGATCACCATCCCGGCGTCCAAGCTGCCGAAGTTCAAGCCCGGCAAGACCCTGAAGGACGCCTTGAACTGATCCGCCCTTTCAGGGCATAGTGCGGCCGGCCGGACAGCCTGTCCGGCCGGTTTCATTTTTACGGCCGCCGTCCGCATCCGGGCGGTGCCGGCGGGCGATTAGCTCAGCGGTAGAGCGTCTCGTTTACACCGAGAATGTCGGGGGTTCGATCCCCTCATCGCCCACCATTTCCTTTGCCCACCATTTCCTTGGGACTACACCGCCGCCACCGCCGTTCTCTCCATCACCCAGTCGGCGATGCGCTCGGCGGCGGTCCGCCAGCCGGGCTCCAGCATGATCGTGTGGCCCATGCGTGGCAGGATCACCGGCTCGGCGCCGACCAGCCGGGCGGTCGCGCGCACCTGGTCGGGCGGGATCAGCAGGTCGCGCTCCGCCCCCATCACCAGGAAGGGGAAGCCGCGGGCCGGCAGGGGCGGGAAGGGGATCCAGCCGCCGATGTCCAGCAGAACCCGGCGCGACTCCTCCTGCAGCAACGGCTCGTAGCGGGCCGCCTCGGCCGGCGGGACGTCGTCGGAGAACATGGCCCGGCGGATCGCCTCCGGATCGATCGCCTTGCCGCCGAAGCTGCTCAGCATCGCCATCTGCTGAAACACGTAGGGATCGCGCCAGGCGAGGCCCAGGGTCGATTCCCACAGCCCGAAGGGCGGTGCGGAGGCCATCAGCACGGCGGCGGGAAAGCGGCGATGGATCGGGGCCCGCTGCACGATCATGCCGCCCATGGAATGTCCCACCAGAACCGGTGGCGCCGGGCAGCGGTCCGCCGCCTCCAGCACATCCTCGACATAGTCGGCGATGCCGAAACAGTCCAGCCGCTCCCGCCCCGCGCTCCGGCCATGGCCGCGCAGCGAGACGGCATAGCTGTCCCAGCCCTGGGCGCTGAACCAGGGAAGGAACGTCTCGTCCCAGATCCAGGCGCCGGAAAACGCGCCATGAACGAACAGAAGCGGCGCAGGCCGGGCCGGGCCCCGGTAACCGGGCGCCGGGGGGCGGTGGATGATTTCGAGCGTCTGCATGTCCGTCGGAATGATGGCGGGCGGGAAATGGCGGGCGGGCGCGATGTTGCGGTGCGAAAGAGAATGGAGCCCGGACGGGCGGCTGTCCACCCCGTCCGGACGCATGGCCGCCCGCCGATGCCCGGTTTGACGCGGCCGGCCGCCTTTGCCACAGTCGCCCCGGTCGTGACTGTGGAAGGCAGGAGGGGGCGGATGGCCGATGTGACGCTGGTGCTGGGCGGCGCCCGTTCGGGCAAGAGCCGCTATGCCGAGGGGCTGGTCTGCGCCCGGCCGGGGCGGCGGATCTATGTCGCCACCGCCCGCGTCTGGGACGAGGAGATGGCCGAGCGGGTGGCGCAGCACCGCCGCGACCGCGCCTGCGCCGGATGGGAGACGGTGGAGGAGCCGCTGGACCTCACCGGGGCGCTGCGCCGCCATGCCGCGGCCGATGCCGGCGTCCTGGTCGACTGCCTGACCCTGTGGCTGACCAACCTGATGATGGAGGAGTCCGGCCCCCATGCCGATGTCGAGGCGAGGGTTGCCGGGCTCGTCGCGGCGCTCGACGACCTGCCCGGACGAATCGTTCTGGTGTCCAACGAGGTCGGATTGGGTATCGTGCCCGACAACGCGCTCGCCCGGCGTTTCCGCGACCAGGCCGGGCGGCTTCACCAAGCCATCGCCGCGCGGGTTCCCCGCGTGGTTCTGACCGTCGCCGGCCTGCCGCTGGCGGTGAAAGGAGAGTTGCCGTGACCGACAGTCCACTCGTCCCGCCCGCGTCCGACTCCGGTTCCGAGCCTGACGAGGCCGCCCGGCGCCATGCCGAGAAGATGAAGCGCCGCAAGGCCCTGCAGGACCGCGTGATCGCCGGCAAGACCATCGAGAAGGGACTCCTGATGGTCAACACCGGCAACGGCAAGGGCAAGTCCACTGCCGCCTTCGGCCTGATCATGCGGGCGGTCGGCCACGGCATGCGCGTCGGCGTCGTCCAGTTCATCAAGGGCGCCTGGTCCACGGGAGAGATGGTGGCGCTGGAGCGCTTCGATGATCTGGTGGACTTCTACGCCATGGGTGAGGGCTTCACCTGGGAGACCCAGGACCGCGAGCGCGACGTCGCCGCCGCCCGCCGGGCCTGGGAGAAGGCGCAGGCGATGATGGCCGACCCGCGCTACCGCCTGATCGTGCTGGACGAGATGAACATCGCGCTGCGCATGGGCTACCTGCCGGTCGAGGAGGTGCTGCCGGTCCTCGCCGGCCGCCGGTCCGGCCTGCACGTCCTGGTCACCGGCCGCACGGCCAGGCCGGAGCTGGTCGCCGCCGCCGATCTGGTGACCGAGATGACCCTGGTGAAGCACCCGTTCGAGGCGGGGGTGAAGGCCCAGCCGGGGATCGAGTTCTGACCATGGCGGCCCCCTCCGGTGCGCCGCGCGCCATCATGTTCCAGGGGACCGGCTCCGACGTGGGCAAGTCCCTGCTGGTCGCCGGCTTCTGCCGGGCGCTGGTCCGGCGCGGGCTGACGGTGCGGCCCTTCAAGCCGCAGAACATGTCCAACAACGCGGCGGTGACGGCGGACGGCGGCGAGATCGGGCGGGCCCAGGCGCTCCAGGCACGGGCCTGCGGCGTCCGGCCGAGCGTCCACATGAACCCGGTCCTGCTGAAGCCGCAGTCCGACATCGGCTCGCAGATCGTCGTCCGCGGGCAGGTGGTCGGCACGGCCCGCGCCGCCGACTACCAGTCGCTGAAGCGCGGCCTGCTCGGCACCGTGCTGGAGAGCTTCGGGCGGCTGAAGGACGAAGCCGATATCGTGGTGGTGGAAGGGGCCGGCAGCCCGGCGGAGGTCAATCTGCGCGCCGGCGACATCGCCAACATGGGCTTCGCCACCGCCGCAGGGGTGCCCGTCGTGCTGGTCGGCGACATCGACCGCGGCGGCGTCATCGCCAGCGTGGTGGGAACGCACGCTCTCATCCCGGATGAGGAACGCCGGCTGGTGAAGGGCTTTCTCATCAACAAGTTCCGCGGCGACGTTCGCTTGTTCGATGAGGGGCTCCGCATCATGGAACGCCATACCGGCTGGGCGAGCTACGGCGTGGTTCCCTGGCTGGCGGAGGCCTCTCTCCTGCCGGCGGAGGACGCGGTGGCGCTCGACCGCCTGCGCGGGCGGGCCGGCGGCACGCTGCGCATCGCGGTGCCGATGCTGTCGCGCATCGCCAACTTCGACGATTTCGATCCGCTGGCGCAGGAACCGGCGGTGTCGCTGACCATGGTGCGCCCCGGCCAGCCCCTGCCGGCCGATGCCGACCTCGTGATCCTGCCCGGCACCAAGGCGACCATCGCCGACCTCGCCTTCCTGCGGGCGCAGGGCTGGGACATCGACCTGCTGGCCCACTGGCGGCGCGGCGGCCGGATCCTCGGCATCTGCGGCGGCTACCAGATGCTCGGCCGCATCGTCGCCGACCCCGAGGGCATCGAGGGGCCGCCGGGGGAGGCGCCGGGCCTCGGCCTCCTGGCGGTCGAAACCGTGCTGAAGGGTCCGAAGGTGCTGGAGGAGGCGACGGCAACCGAGACTTCGACCGGCGAGACGGTGGCCGGGTACGAGATGCATATGGGCCGGACCGAGGGGGAGGATCGCATCCGTCCCGTGCTGCGGCTGGCGGCCGGCGGCACCGACGGCGCCCGGTCGGCCGATGGCCGTGTGGCGGGCTGCTATCTCCATGGGCTGTTCGCCGCGGACGGGTTCCGCTCCGCCTTTCTCGCCGGGCTGGGGGCGGCGGGCGGCGGCGCCTCCTACGAGGCGACGGTGGAGTCGGCCCTCGACCGCATCGCCGAACGGCTGGAGCAGCATGCCGACATCGACGCCATGCTGGCGGCGGCGCGCTGAACGGCCGGCACGAACGGCCCGCACGAACGGCCCGCACGAACGGTTGATGGCGCGCCCTACAGCAGGATGGCCAGCAGCAGCGCCCCGGCGATCAGCACGAGGCAGGCACGGCGGTAGAGGAACAGGGCGCGCTTCACGTCCTCCACCGTCGCGGCGGTGCGGCCGGGGCCGAGCCAGACATCCTCGATCCGGGTCTTGCCATAGACCCGCGGCCCGCCGAGCCGCAGGTCGAGCGCCCCGGCCATCGCCGCCTCCGGCCAGCCGGCGTTGGGCGAGCGGTGGCGGCGGGCGTCGCGGCGCACGGAATTCCAGGCGTCGGCGGCGGACGCTCCTTCGGTGATCCGGGCGGCGGCGACGATCAGCAGGGCGGTCAGGCGCGAGCCCGGCAGGTTGACCAGATCGTCCAGCCGCGCCGCCGCCCAGCCGAAGGCCTCGTGCCGCGGCGTGCGGTGGCCGATCATGCTGTCGGCCGTGTTGATCGCCTTGTAGAGCGCCAGTCCCGGCAGCCCGCCGACCAGAAGCCAGAAGGCCGGCGCCACCACCCCGTCGGAGAAGTTCTCGGCCAGGCTTTCGATGGCGGCGCGGAACACCGCCGGCTCGTCCAGCGTCTCGGGATTGCGGCCGACGATCATCGATACCGCCTGGCGTGCCCCGGCCAGCCCGTCGCGGCGGAAGCCGTCGGCCACCGCGGCGACATGGTCGTAGAGGCTGCGCTGCGCCAGCAGGGTCGAGGCCAGCAGCGCCTCCCACAGCCAGCCGAACGGCAGGGCGCGGCACAGCCCGGCCACCGCGGAGGCCACGCCGCCGACCACCAGCAGCAGGACCGCCACGGCAAGCACGCCGTAGGCCTTGCGCCGGTCGAAGGACTCGCGCTCATCGTTCAGGGCGCGGTCGAGATGGCCGATCAGCGTGCCGATCCACACGACGGGATGGCGGATCCGGGCGTAGAGTGCGTCCGGATAGCCGGCGGCGGCCTCGATGGCCAAAGCGGCGGCGAGCAGGAACGGGTGGAACGGCACGGGCTGGGACATCCGCAGGACAGGGAGCGACAGGGGCGGGATGATGGCGCAAAGCGCAGGCGTGACCAAGGGCTTGGAGAAGGATCTTCTGCATGGCGGCGACCTCGACGGCGCGCGTGCCGCATTCCCCGGTGCGCCGGAGCCATGGATCGACCTGTCCACCGGCATCAACCCCTGGCCCTACCCGGTGCCGGAGATCCCGGCCGAGGCGTGGACCCGGCTTCCCGGCCGGGCTGCCGAACGCCGCCTGCGCGAGGCGGCGGCGGCCTGCTACGGCGCCCCGTCGCCGGACATGGTGGCGGCGGCTTCCGGCTCGCAGGCGCTGATCCAGCTTCTGCCGCGGCTGCGCGCGCCGGGACGGGTCGCCGTCCTGGCGCCGACCTATGGCGAGCACGCCGCCTGCTGGGCCGCCGCCGGCCACCGCGTCCAGGAGGTGGCCCGGCCGGACGGAACGGAGGCCGAGGTTCTGGTCGTCGTCAACCCGAACAACCCCGATGGGCGTCTGCTGCCGGCGGCCGATCTGCTGGCGCTCGCCGACCGGCAGGCCGCGCGCGGCGGCTGGCTGGTGGTGGACGAGGCCTTCGCCGATCCCGATCCGGCGGCCAGCGTCGCCGCGCAGGCCGGCCGGCCGGGGCTGGTGGTTCTGCGCTCCTTCGGGAAGTTCTTCGGGCTCGCCGGGCTTCGCCTGGGCATCGCGCTGGCGGCGCCGGAACTGGCGGCGGCGCTGCGGACGGCCATCGGTCCCTGGGCCGTCTCGGGTCCGGGGCTCGCCGTCGCGACCGCCGCGCTGTCCGACCCTGACTGGATCGCCGCGACGCGGAATCGCCTGAGGGATGCGGCCGAGCGGCTTGATCGCCTCCTGGTGGCGGCGGGGCTGGAGGTGGTCGGGGGAACGGCGCTCTATCGACTCGTTTGCACGCCAAACGCGTTTGCGCATTATACTGCGCTGGGCGCATCCGGGATCCTGGTCAGGAGGTTCGACTACCGGGCGGACTGGCTGCGGCTGGGACTTCCACCCGATGACGAGGCCATGCGGCGACTTGCCGCTGCATGCCGTGGAATGCTGGCGTAAACGGGACCGTCAGTGTATTCAACAACATGGACGAGGCCAACGGACCGGCATCCCGTAGCATGCTTTCCAGTAATCAGAGCTTTCTGGCAAGGAGGCTCGATCCTGTGAAATAATCTTTTGTGGGACACACCCGCCCATGTACGAAACGGGCAGTGCGGTGATGGTGGTGGAGGAACAGGGCGAGGAGGCGTGCATGATGGCCTGGGCGGCCTACGACGCCCTGCCGGCGCCGGTCTGCGCCCTGTCGCCGGACGGGCTGATCCTCTATGCCAACCGGGCGCTTTACGATCTGCTCGGCCAGCCCTCGGGCGTCCTGGCCGGCAGCCGCTTCACCCGCTTCGAGCCGCCCGGCGCAGCGGGGGAGGAGGGCGACGACACGCCGGGCCTGCGCCGCCTGCGCCGGACCGACGGCACCAGCCTGTGGGTGGTGGAGGCGGTCAGCACCGTTCCGGGGCCGGCCGGCCGGCCGGTGGAACTGCACGTCTTCACCGACGTCACCGCCCGCCGGCAGCGGGAGATGGAGCTGCGCCGCCACGTCGACGCCCAGCAGCGGCTGTTCGACCGGCTGCCGGTGCCCGTCTTCATCAAGGATCAGCGCGGCTGCTACGTCGCCTGCAATGCCGCCTTCGAGCAGTATACCGGCCTCTCCCGCACGGAGATCCTGAACAAGTCGAGCTTCGCGGTGATGAGTCCGCGCACCGCCAAGGCGCATGTCGCGCAGGACCGCCAGCTCTTCGCCCGCCAGGGCCAGACCAGCTACGAGGAGGCGGTTCCGCTTGCCGACGGCAGCACCCGCATGGTCTGCCTGACCAAGGCCTCGCTCGCCGACGAGGGCGGCGGCACCAACGGGATCGTCGGCGTCATCCACGATCTGGCCGAAGGGCTGCCCAACGAGGCGCGGCTGGAGGCGATCCTGGAGCAGAGCCCGGTCGGCGTCTCCGTCTCGCGGCGGGACGACGGCCGCATCGTCTTCGTCAACACGCGCTTCGCCGAACTGATCGGCCTGTCGCGGGAGCGGCTGATCGGCAGCCGGGCGCGCGACTACTATGTGGACGACCACCAGCGCGAGCGTGTGCTGGATCGGCTGCGCACCGCCAAGTCGGTCGTGAACATGGAGGTGCAGTTCCGCCGCGCCGACGGGTCGCCCTTCTGGACGCTGTTCACGGTGAACCAGGCGGTGATCCAGGGCGTGCCGGTCAACCTCGCCTGGATCTACGACTATACGGAGCGCCGCAACATGGAGGAGGCGCTGCGCGACATGGCGTCGCGCGACCCCCTCACCGGCATCTACAACCGGCGCTCCTTCATGGAGCTGGGGCGCCAGCAGCTTGCCCGCGCCCATCGCTTCTGCGAGCCGCTGGCGGTCTTCGTGCTCGACGTCGACCATTTCAAGCGGATCAACGACAGCTACGGCCACGCCACCGGCGACGACGCCCTGCGCATGGTGGCAGGCGGCTGCCAGACCATCCTGCGCGAGTACGACATCCTCGGACGCCTCGGCGGGGAGGAGTTCGTCGTCGTGCTTCCCGGCGCCACCGCCGACGAAAGCCGCGTCGTGGCGGAGCGGGTGCGCCGCCATATCGCCCGCCTGCCGATTCCCGGCCCCGGCGGCCCGCTCAACGTCACCTGCAGCATCGGCATCGCCGGCGTGGAAGGGGCGACCGACACGCTGGAAAAGGCGATCCACCGTGCCGACCTCGCCCTCTACCGCGCCAAGCGCGAGGGGCGGAACCGGGTGATCGTCTACGATCCGGGGATGTGAGGGGGCGGGCGGCGCCCGGCCGTCACCGCCCCTCCTCCAGCTCCACCACACCGACCACACGGTTCCCGTCGCCGAGATAGGTCAGCTCGGCGAAGCCGGCGAGGCGGGCCAGCGCGATGCCGCGCCCGTGGGCGGCGGTGTTCTGCGCCGGGTCGGCGGCCAGATAGTGCCGATGGTCGAAGCCGCCGCCCATGTCGGTGATGGTGATGGTCAGCCGCCGCTCGTCGCGCTCCACCTCCACGGTCACGAAGCGGTCGCGGTAGTCCGGGCTGGCGAGGCGGCGGTCGAGTTCCTCGGCATAGGCGTTGGCCGCGGCGCCCGGCGCCTTCAGCCGCCGCTTGGCCTCGAAGCCGATCCCCAGCGTGCCGTGCTCCACCGCGTTCAGCATCAGCTCGGTCAGGCCGAAGGTCAGGCCGCGCGCGGCCGGGGCGGCGGCCGACAGGGCGATGGCGAGATCGCGGGCTTCCTGCGGGGTGCGCAGCCGGAACCGCCCGCCGCGCATCAGCGCCATGGCGTCGGTGCGGCTGCGCACGTCGCCGCGCAGCGCCTTCAGCCGCCCGTGGTTCTCCACCGCCGCGCCGACGACCGAGCGCAGCAGGGTCCCGTCATAGGGCTTGGTCATGTAATGGAAGATGCCGGCGCGGATCGCGGCGGCGATCTCCGCCCCGCTGTCGGCGACCGACTGCACGATCACCGGCAGCTCGGCCAGATGGGGCAGGGCGCGCATCCGCGGCAACAGCTCCAGCCCGTCGCCGTCGGGAAGCCGGCGGTCGAGCAGAAGGACGCCGACCGGGCAGCCCGGCGCCGACAGGATGTCCCAGGCCGCCGCGATGCTCCCGGCCTCCAGCGTGCGGTAACCGAGACGGGCGAGATAGCCGCCGACGATGGCGCGCGTCATTTCCTCGTCATCGACCACCAGGGCGGTCACGGTCTCGGTCATGGCGGGGCGTCCCTCTCCGGGGCAGGCAATTTCCGGATCGGAACTTTGTAAAGAAGGTTAGAAAATTGCAATAGGTTTCGGTGCTGACATATTGTGTGTTTCTGCGACAGTTTACCGCGCGTCCGATCGGTTCTGCCGGATCAGGCCGGCATACCAGCGGGCCGACTCCTTCGGGACGCGCCGCTGGGTCGGATAGTCCACGCGCACGATGCCGAATCGCGTGCCGTAGCCGCCGCCCCATTCGAAATTGTCCAGCAGCGACCAGACGAAATAGCCGCGCACGTCGGCCCCCTCCTGGCGGGCGCGGGCCATCTCGCCGATGCAGGCGCGCAGATAGTCGATGCGGGCGCCGTCCCGGACCACTCCCCCGTCATCCGGCGCCTCCTCCGCCTTGGTGCCGAAGCCGTTCTCCGTCACATAGACCGGCAGGCGGTAGCGGCGGGTCAGCTCCAGCAGGGCGTCGCGGAAGGCGCTGGGATCATAGGGCCAGCCGACGTCGGTGCGCGGCATGTCGGCGGGCGGCGAGCCGAAGCCGAAGCCCCAGATCAACTCCGGATCGGCCCGGCCGTAGACCGGCGCATAATGGTTGAGGCCGAACCAGTCGAGCGGCCGGGCGATGCGCGCCATGTCGCCGGGCTGGACATGGGGCTCGATCGCCCTGGCGATCCGCGGCGGGTAGTGGCCGCGGATCTGCGGATCGGGGAAGGCCCAGTTCCAGTGTTCGTCGAACAGGGCGGCGGCCTCGACATCCTCCGGCCGGTCGGTCTCCGGCCGCATGGGCTGCACGCTGTGCACCGCCCGATGGAGGCCTGGGGGACCAGGGCGCGCAGCACGTCCACCCCGGCGCCATGGGCGAGGTTGACGTGGTGGATGACCTGCAGATGCACCGCCCGGTCGGCGATGCTCGGCGCGCCCCAGCCGAAGGCGTAGCCGAAGAGGGTGAAGACGGAGAACTCGTTGAAGGTGGCCCAGCGTTTGACGCGGTCGCCGTAGCGGCGGGCGCAGAGCGCGGCATAGTCGGCGAACCAGCCGGCGCTGTCGCGGCTGGCCCAGCCGCCGAGGTCGTGCAGGGCCTGCGGCAGGTCCCAATGGTAGAGACAGGCCCAGGGCTCGATGCCGGCCTCCAGCAGCCGGTCGATCAGCCGGTCGTAGAAGTCGAGGCCCTTGTCGTTCACCGCGCCGCGCCCGCGCGGCAGCAGCCGCGGCCACGAGATCGAGAAGCGGTAGGCCTGCAGCCCGAGGTCCCGCATCAGCGCGACGTCCTCGGCATAGCGGTGGTAATGGTCGCAGGCGACGTCCGCGGTGTCGCCGTTGTCGACCCGTCCCTTCAGCTTGCAGAAGCTGTCCCAGATGCTGGGGCCGCGCCCGTCCTCCGTCGCCGCCCCCTCGATCTGGAAGGCGGAGGTGGAGGCTCCCCACAGGAAGCCGGCGGGGAAGGGGCCGGGAAAGGACCCGGGAAGGGACGACGTCATGGCAGGCCGCTCCGCAGCAGGGTTCGGACGCCCCATTATGCCCATTCCACAGGCACTCTGCCAAAGGTAGTATACGCGAAAACGTCCGCCCACCCGGTCTCCCGCCCGACCTCCTGGAGGAAGCATGTCCGCCACGCCGCCCCCCTATCCGCAGGGTTTCGTCTGGGGGGTGTCCACCTCCGCCTACCAGATCGAGGGCGCCGCCGCCGAGGATGGCCGCGGTCCCAGCATCTGGGACACCCGCTGCCGCACCGCCGGCGGGGTGGTCAACGGCGATACCGGCGACGTCGCCTGCGACCATTACCACCGCTATGCCGAGGACATCGCCCTGATGAAGGGCATGGGGGTGGGGGCCTACCGCTTCTCGCTGTCCTGGCCGCGCATCCTGCCGCGCGGACGCGGCGCGGTGAACGACAAGGGCCTCGACTTCTACGACCGGCTGATCGACCGGCTGCTGGAGGCCGGCATCGAGCCCTGGGCCTGTCTCTACCATTGGGACCTGCCGCAGGCCCTGCACGACCTCGGCGGCTGGGCCAGCCGCGACAGCGCCGGCTGGTTCGCCGACTACGCCGCGCTCTGCGCCCGCCGCTACGGCGACCGCGTCAAGCGCTGGGCCACCTTCAACGAGTTCTCCGTCTTCACCCTCTTCGGCTATGCGATCCCCTGGGCGGCGCCCGGCATCACCGACCGGGTGCAGCATCTGCGCGCCATCCACCACGTCAACCTCGCCCACGGCGCCGGGGTGGACGTGCTGCGCGCCCTGGTCCCCCAGGCCTCGATCGGCGCCATCCACAACCGTCAGGTCGTGGTGCCGGAAACCGACACGCCGGAGAACCGCGAGGCCGCCGCCCTGCTGGACGAGCACTGGAACCTCGTCTTCCCCGATCCGCAGATCCGCGGCCACTACCCGCCGCGCACCGCCGAGGCGATCGAGCCCCATGTCCAGCCCGGCGACATGGCGCGCATCGCCCGGCCGGTGGACTGGTTCGGCCTCAACCATTACGGCCCGATCTTCGCGAAGACCGAGCCGGAGCGCACCTGGGGCTATGGCTGGGGCAATGCGCCGGCCGCCGCGGCCAACAGCGAGGCCTCGCGCGCCGTCGGCTGGGCGATCTTCCCCGACGCCTTCCGGGAGGAGCTGCTGACCATCTCCCGCCGCTACCGGCTGCCCATCGTGGTGACGGAGAACGGCTGCGGCGGCAGCGACGCGCCGGACGCCGGCGGCGCGGTCGACGATCCCCACCGCATCGCCTACCTCAAGACCTACAACGCGGCGATGCGCGACGCGATGGCGCTGGGGGCCGACGTGCGCGGCTATTTCGTCTGGTCGCTGCTCGACAACTTCGAATGGGGCAACGGCTACGGCCAGCGTTTCGGCCTCGTCCATGTCGACTTCAAGACGCTGAAGCGCACGCCGAAGGCCTCGTCGCGCTGGTATGCCGACCTGATCCGGCAGGCGCGGGCCGGGGGCGCGTAGCGCACGCCCCGGCGGGGCCGGGCCTCAGATCTCCACCTGGGTGCCCAGCTCCACCACGCGCCCCGGCGGGATGCAGAAGAACTCGGTCGCCGACAGGGCGGTCTTGGACATCAGGATGAACATAGGCTCGCGCCAGCCGGGCAAGCCGCGGCGCCTGGACGGGATCAGCGTCTCGCGTCCCAGGAAGAAGGACGTGTCCATCAGGTCGAGATGCAGGCCGAAGCGGCGGCAGGACTCCAGCGCGCGCGGGATGTTCGGCTGCTCCAGGTAGCCGAAGTGGAGCACCACGCGCCAGAAGCCCTTGCCCAGCTTGTCCACCTCCATGGTGCGGTCGTCGCTGATGCGCGGCACCTCCTCGATGTTCACCGTCACCATGACGACGCGCTCGTGCAGCACGCGGTTGTGCTTGATGTTGTGCAGCATGGCGTGCGGCACGAGGTCGGAGCGGCCGGTCATGAACACCGCGGTGCCGGCGACGCGCTGGGGCGACTGCGGCGTGATGCGGCTGAGGAACAGCTCCATGGGCAGGGCGTCGGAATAGAGCCGGTCGGTCAGCAGCTTGCGGCCGTGGCGCCACGTCGTCATCAGCAGGTAGACGCCGAAGGCGATGGCCAGCGGGAACCAGCCGCCCTGCGGCACCTTGGTCAGGGTGGCGCCGAACAGGATCAGGTCGATCGCCAGGAACCCGGTGAAGGCGACGATCACCAGCAGCGGGTTCCAGCGCCACAGGCGCCACGCGACCACCGCCGCCAGGATGGCGTCGATCGCCATCGCGCCGGTCACCGACACGCCGTAGGCCGCGGCGAGGTTGCTGGAGGATCCGAAGCCGATCACCAGGATCACCACGCCGACCAGCAGGATCCAGTTGTTGCGCGGGATGTAGACCTGCCCGATCTCGTGCTCCGACGTGTGCCGGATCTCGCGCCGGGGCAGATAGCCGAGCTGCACCGCCTGCCGCGTCAGGGAGAAGGCGCCGGAGATCACCGCCTGGCTGGCGATCACCGTCGCCGCCGTCGCCAGCACCACCAGGGGAAGCTGCGCCCAGTCCGGCGCCAGATGGTAGAAGGGGTTCTCCAGCGCCTCCGGCTCATGCAGCAGCAGGCTGCCCTGGCCGAAGTAGTTCAGCAGCAGGGCCGGCAGCACCATGTACATCCAGGCCAGCCGGATCGGGCGCCGGCCGAAATGCCCCATGTCGGCATAGAGCGCCTCGGCGCCGGTCACCGCCAGCACCACCGCGCCCAGCGCGACGAAGGCCAGCAGCGCGTTGGCCTGGAACAGGGCGATGGCGTAGGTCGGGCTCACCGCCCGCAGCACGTCCGGCGCATGCACGATCTGGATCAGGCCGAGGATGGCGAGGACGGAGAACCACAGCCCCATCACCGGGCCGAAGAAGATGCCGACCCGCCCGGTGCCCTGCCGCTGGAAGACGAACAGCAGAACGATGACGGCCAGCGTCAGCGGGACGATGAAGGGCTCCAGCCGCGGCGCCACCACCTTCAGGCCTTCGACCGCGCTCAGCACCGAGATGGCGGGGGTGATCAGGCTGTCGCCGTAGAACAGCGCCATGCCCAGGATGGCGAGGCTGACCAGGATGCGGTTGCTGCGCTTCTGGCCGAGCCCGCGATGGGCCAGCGAGCCCAGGGCGAGAACGCCGCCTTCGCCGCGGTTGTCGGCCCGCATGATGACCATCACGTATTTGACCGTCACCACCAGGATCAGCGCCCAGAACACCAGCGACAGGATGCCCAGCACCGTCGCCTCGGTCAGAGGCAGTCCGGCTTCGCCGAACGCCTCGCGCAGGGTGTAGAGCGGGCTGGTGCCGATGTCGCCATAGACGACGCCCAGCGCCCCCAGCACCAGTGCCGGCAGCCTGTTCGATCCCGATCCGTGGTCAGCCGGCTCCTGCTGGCCGTTCGTCGGGGTGTCGGCGGCCGGGGTGTCGGTGGCCGGGGTGTCGGTTGACGGCCCATCGGCGCCCGGCCCGTCGGCGGCCGGTATCCCGGCGGCCTGCGCCGTCGCGCCCGGATCCTGGCCCGCCCGACCCCGGTCGGTCTGGGCCGGATCGGGCTGGCCGGTCGGTCCGGACCCCGGTTGGCTATCGGTGCTCATCTGCGGTCCTGCTCTTCGATTATCCGACTGGCCTACCCAGCCGGGCCCTGCCGCGGCACACCACCGCAGCAGCGGCGGCGTCCCCGCTTGGCCCGTCATTACATCAAATACAGCGGTACGCAACATATGGAAGCGACCGCCGCTGCAACTCGGTCGCATTCCGTACGATTGTCGAACGGAGTACCGGCTCCGGCTCCGGGGGCCGCGATCCGTCGCGCATCATGGAACGTATGAGGGAGACAAAACGAACGTAAGCTGAACATTGAGCTTGATGTTCGGTATCTGTTCCGGTATCTGTCGGTGCATCGGGCAGTACCGGCAGGGGCCGGCAGCCCATCGACCGGCCGGCCGGGACATGTCCAGACGGTCCGCGGCGGCAGAACAGAAGGGGAGGGTGCCATGTCGGCTCTGGCGTTCCTGCGCGAGTTCGTGACGTTCAGCGCGCTGATGGTGGCGCTCTACGGCTGGACCATGGTCGGCTGACGGTCCGCCTCCGGATGGGGCGGCGGCCTTCGACGCGGCGCCGCCGTCCGTCCCCCTCCGTTCGCGGAGGCTCCGTTTTCGCCGAAAGGGGCCTCCGTACGGGCAGTGCTGCGTCGGTATGATATCCGGAATCCCAGCGCAATCCGGCACTCCCATCGCTTACATCCGGGGTGCGCGTCTCGCCCGGAGTAGAATCGCAAGACTCCGGACACAGGCGACGCCGTCAACGCGGACAGCTCGGGGTACGGCAGGAATGCGGAATTTCTTTCGGAAGCGGCGGTCGGCCGCCGGTGCGGACGAGCGGGTGTCGATGGCGGGAGGGGTGACCGGCAACGCCCCGGGCGGCATCCCCGGCAACGCTCCGGCCGATGCCGCGGGCTTCGGCGGGTTCGCCGGGCCGGGCATGCAGCCTGCCGGGAGACCTGCCGGCCAGCCGCATCTGCGTTCCGTCGGCGGGCCGGCGGAGATCGCCGGTCTCGGCATGACGGGGCCGGGTGGACAGGGGCCGGGTGGGCAGGGGCTGGGCGGGCACGGCGGGGGCGACCCGGCGCCGATGCGCGGACCGGACATCCTGCGCCCCGACGCGACCAGCGATCGCCGCAGCCGCATGTTCCCGCCTCCGGGCGGCGCCCAGGGCGCGGCCGGCGACGACGGCGGGGCGGAACTGCCGCGCTTCACCATGTCGGTCAACGGCGCCCTGCGCGGCCCGGGTGCCGTCGGCGCGCCGGCGATGCTGAAGGGGCTGACGCCGGAGCTGAACGGCCTTCTGCGCGAGGCCTTCACGCCGACGCGGCCGAAGCAGCAGCTCAACTCCCTCTTCATCGGCCGCACCGACACGCTGCGCCGCATCATCTCGGCCATCGAGGAGGAGCGGGCGCACGTCATCCTCTTCGGCGACCGCGGCCGGGGCAAGACCTCCGTCGCCAACGCCATCGAGAAGATCGCCGGCCAGGCCGGCTACCTCGCCCTGAAGCTGACCTGCAGCGGCGAGCTGAGCTTCGAGGACATCTTCCGTCATTTCCTGAAGAAGATCCCGTCGACCTACTACCGCTCGGCCCACGACAACCCCTTCGCGGCGCGCCGCAGCTTCGCCAACTTCAACGAGCTTCTGCCGGAAGGCGGCTTCAGCGTCACCGAACTGAACGAGATCCTCTCGGGCATCCATGCCACCCATGTCCTGCTGATCCTCGACGAGTACGACCGCGTCACCGACGAGGACTTCCGCAACAAGCTGGCGGAGCTGTTCAAGAACCTGTCCGACAGCGCGGCGCCGGTGACCATGCTGGTGGTCGGCGTGGCGGAGAACCTGGACCAGCTCCTCGGCAAGCATCCGTCGATCCAGCGTTCGCTGGTGCCGGTCCATCTGCCGCTGATGACCGACCAGGAGATCGGCCGGCTGATCCAGGCCGGGGCGGAGAATGCCGGCATCAGCTTCGCTCCCGACGTCATGCAGCGCATCGCCGAGTTCGTGCGCGGGCTGCCCTACTATGCCCAGCTCCTCTGCCTGCACGCGGCGCGCAGCGCCGTCAGCCGCGGCAGCAACGTGGTGGAGCAGGAGGATCTGGCCTATGCGGTCGCCCGCTGCCTGCAGGAGGCGGAGCGGGGCATCGTCGACGGCTATGCCCGCGCGCTGGCCGGCGACCGGCGCCTGGAGTTGGAGGACATGCTGCTGTCCTGCGCGCTCTGCCCGACCGACTCCTACGGCACCTTCGATCCGGAGGATCTGGAGACGGCGGGACCGGTGACGAGCGACCTTCTGGAACGCCTGACGCGGGAGGATCACGGCGCCGTCCTGGCGGCGGTGGTGGAACCGGGCCGCACCCGTTACCGCTTCCGTAACCAGATGATGCGCCAATATGTCCTTATGCGTCAGGCGCACGAGCGCGGGCAGATCTGATCCATCCCGGCCCTGCCGGCGCTCGAAGGCCCTTCGCCGTCGCCCGGGGAAGGGCCTTTTCTTTGTGCGCCCAGCATTAGCGCGTTCTTGAGGGTGTAAGTCCCTCCGTAAGCTGGTCACGGCGAACGAAGAGAAGCGCAACTGCGGAAGGGCAACCGACCGTGGGAAGGAAGCGTGGATCGCAGCTGCGGGCCGATGAACAAGAACCGGATATGAGGCGGTGCCGACCAGGGCGAGCGGGCATGGAACCGCGAAGCTCTTGTGACCAAGGGTCGGTGGCGTAAATCCGGCGGTCGTGCAGCGAAGGAACGCGTTCTTACCTGGGGAGATCCCGCCTTGCGCCTGAAAGGGCGACGGCGTCGAGCCGGAGCGGGAAGTCAGCAGAGGCCATAGTAGGCGAGGCGCGAGCCGGACCGAAGGGCCGAACGAGGGAGAATGGAGTCCACCCGACGATGCGTGAGGCCATGCGTCAGATGCCGGAGCGATCCGGGAGGCGGGAGAGGAGGACGGGTGAAGCCCGTCCGGAGGCCCGTCTTGACGAAGCCGAGCGCCCGCGCCGGGACACGGACGCCATGGGGCCGGGGCTGCTGGATGCGGTCCTGGCGCGAGAGAACCTTCTGCGAGCGTTGAGGAAGGTGCGGGCCAACGGGGGTGCAGCGGGAGTGGACGGCCTGGACATCGACCAGACCGCCGCACTGCTGAAGAGCCGCTGGCCGGCGATCCGCGACAGCCTGCGGGAGGGGACGTACCGGCCGCAGCCGGTGCGTCGCGTGATGATCCCGAAACCTGGGGGTGGCGAGCGCGCACTCGGCATTCCCCGGTGACGGACCGCCTGATCCAACAGGCGATGCTGCAAGTTCTCCAGCCGATCCTCGATCCCGGCTTCAGCGACCACAGTTACGGCTTCCGTCCCGGCCGGAGTGCGCACGACGCCGTCCTTGCGGCGCAAAGCTTCGTGCAGTCCGGCCGGCGGATCGTCGTGGATGTGGACCTGGAGAAGTTCTTCGACCGGATCGACCATGACCTTCCGATCGACCGTCTGTCCAAGAGGGTCCCGGACCCGGCCATCATCCGGCTGGTGCGGGCCTACCTGGATGCCGGCGTCATGGAGGACGATGGGGCGGTCGCACGGCGTCGGACGGGTTCCCCGCAAGGGGGACCGCTGTCGCCGCTGCTGGCCAATCTGATCCTGGACGAGGTGGACAAGGAACTGGAACGCCGGGGCCATGCCTTCTGCCGCTACGCCGACGACTGCAACGTCCATGTGCGGTCGCGTCGGGCGGGAGAGCGGGTGATGGCCCTGCTGCGGCGCCTCCATGGCCGGTTGCACCTGACGGTGAACGAAGCCAAGAGCGCCGTGGCCCCCGTCTTCGGCCGCAAATTCCTCGGCTATGCCTTCTGGGCCGGACCGAAGGGAGAGGTCAGGCGGAGGGTCGCCGACAAGGCGATCACGGCGTTCAAGGACCACATCCGCGACCTGACGCCCCGGCTGACGGGACGGTCGATGGCCGCGGTGGTGGCGAGGCTGCGCGATTTCCTGCTGGGCTGGAAAGCCTACTTCCGACTGGCGCAAACTCCAAAGGTCCGGCGAACGCTGGACGAATGGATACGCCACCGGCTGCGGGCCATTCAGCTCAAGCAGTGGAAGCGGGGGAAGACCATCTTCCGGGAACTGACGGCCAGAGGGGCCAAGCCCGCCGTCGCCCAACGAATCGCGGCCAATGGCCGACGCTGGTGGGGCAACAGCGGCAAGCTTCTCAATGCAGTCCTCACCATCAAATGGGCAGACCAACTCGGACTGCCCAGGCTCGCATGACCTCAATCCCCCGAACCGCCCGGTGCGGACCCGCATGCCGGGTGGTGTGGCAGGGGTGCGACCTTCTCGGGTCGCACCCTATGCCGATTGCGCCTCAGTCTGTGCGCGTGAGCTTGCGCCCGCGCGGCGCCGGCCGCCGCGGCTCAGCGGGTGTCGAGCGCGATGGCCGCCGCGACCGTCCCGGCGATCGCTCCGCACAGCACGGCCAGGACGGCGAGGCTGCGCAGGAACTGCCGCATCTCCCCCTGCTTCCACGCGCTGCGCGCCAGCAGCAGGAGATAGGCCAGCATCGCCGCCCCGGTGATCTGCAACGTGCTCATGGTCCCTCCCGCCCGTTCCGGCCGACACCAGATAGGAACGGCGCCTCCCGCTTTTCCAGGGGGAGGGAACATCGGCGTGCCGCCGGATATACGGAAAAAGGCCTATGACGCCACCCGCGGCGGCCCTCCCGGCCTCTCCATCCGGCCCAATGGCGGACGGTTGGGCAGATCATGCTGCGGCGCACAAAAGACCGCTGGATTATGGTGCCACACAATCCGCGTGCACACTCTGTGACATTATTTCGCCGCAGGCGCGTCAGGGGTTCCAAATTGGTGGTGGTTAACATAGAAGTTAATCCCACCGGACAAAGCAAAAGAGTGCATTAATTGATCCCGAGGATCTACAGTGCGGAAAGCTGCTTTACGCATATGCCCAATGCGTTCTTTTGCTAACACCAGAGAGTGGTAACGTTGTTCGCGACACATGGGTAACATCACCCAAAATATCGGCACATGATTGCCGCAATGGGGTGCATGATCGAACGCCTTGGATAACCGGCTTCCCTAACGGGGATCCGGAATTTCCAAATAACTTTAGATAAAATCGCGGGAGTTGACGATGGACACTGTGCGCGCTTTTCTGATCGACTCCAATAAGCTGTTCCGTGAAGGGCTCAAGCGGCTTCTCGACGACTCGCCTTTCCAGATCGTCGCCGAAGCCGGGAACCTGCGCGAGGCGTTGATCTCCGTCGAGAACGGCCTGCGTCCGCAGCTCGTTCTTCTCGACCTGATGAATGGCGGTGACGAGGAGGCCGACGGCATGCGGCGCCTGCGCGCCCTGCTGCCGGAGACCCGCATGGTCATCCTGACCAGCGATCTCTGCACCCGCCGCCTGGCCAACGCGCTCGAGGCCGGCGCCGACGGCTACCTGATGAAGGATCTGTCCTCCGACGCCCTGGCCCAGTCGCTGAAGCTGGTGATGATGGGCGAGAAGGTGTTCCCGACCCACCTCGCGGCCCTGCTGATCTCCGGCCGGGTGAACGGCAACGGGGCCGACGTCCCGGTGTCGCGCAAGGGGCTGTCGCAGCGCGAAGTACAGATCCTGCGCTGCCTGCTGAACGGCGACAGCAACAAGATGATCGCCAACCACCTGAACATCACCGAAGCGACGGTCAAGGTTCACCTGAAGAGCCTGCTGCGCAAGATCAACGCCTCGAACCGCACCCAGGCTGCCATCTGGGCGCTCAACAACGGCATCGGCGGCGAGCTGGCCGGCTCCGGCGCAGTCGCGGCGGCGGCGGCGCACCAGTAAAGGTCTTTGCAACTCCGGCGCTCCTCTGACGGAACGCCATACGACAGAACCGGACCAGGATCGCGGGGCCGCCGACGCGCGGCTCCCTCCCTGCCGGACCTTGCTTCTCCTTTGACACCACCTTCCGCGATGACGCGAGCGAGCGGGATTCGGTTCCGCTCGGCGCTTTCGCATGCGCCGGCGCAGCCCGGCTCCTGACCCCCGTCATTCCCCCTCGAGGCGCCGACATGCCTGCACGCCCCGGTCCGGCGGTATGACCGGAGCGGGTGTGCGGCGGACGCGGCCGGACGTCCGCGGGGGCGGTCAGGCCCGGGCGCGGTGCTGCTGCGCGGCGTGCAGGTGCGGCGGAATCAGGCCGTCGCGGGCCGGCTGCAGGGCGCCCTGCTGGCGGGCGGCGAACACGCCGGCCTCGGTCCGGTTGCGGAAGTGCAGCTTGGACAGCACGCTGCGGACCATCGACTTGATGACCGCCTCCGACAGGCCGAGCGTGTTGGCGATCGTGCGGTTGTTCATTCCCTGGCCCAGCAGGCGCAGCGTCTCGAACTCCGGCTCCGACAGGCGCGGCAGCAGGGTCAGCCTGATCTCGTCGACGCCGAGCCGCGAAAGGAACTGCTTGGGCATCAGGCAATGGCCCTCCAGCCCCAGGTCCAGCAGTTCGTTGATCCGGTCGACGTTGATGTCCTCGAACACCCAGGCGTCGGCGAAGGCCAGGATGTGCGCGGCGTCCAGCAGTTCCCGCGAGGAGAGCACCACCACGATCCGCGAGCGGCGCGACAACCGCAGATAGACCATCGGCTCGTTCTCGCGCAATGCGGTGAACTGCTGCAGTCCGATCAGGATGGCGTCCGGCGTCAGCGTGCTCTGCGTCAGTTCCGTAATGTCGTGCAACACGGTGACGCGATGCCGGCCCGCTCGATCGAGCGCCTGAACCACGGTCTCCGTCAGGGCGTTGTTGTCGAGGATCAGGCAAACATGCATGGGGTTCACCGCGTTGCGGGTCTGGTGAGATGCTTTCTCTTGGGCGTACTCATGGTGCGTTTGCATGGGTCAGCTCTGTCTGGAGGAGGCATCCACGGCCGGCCCGATCCGGGCTTCCGCGCCCACCGGGCGCCGGGGCCGCCTGTGCGATGAGGAGGATCGGCACGCTGAAATCCATCGTCCCGGTACAATCCGCTTCGGACCAATTCGCTGCGTCATTCCATCGAATTCCCTGGACATATTCTCTAAAAGTGGAAAAAAACTTGACAAGGCTGGAATAATTTTAGAAATTGAAGACGCATCCCGTAAATCAAACGATAGATTATCCACCGAGAGCGTCAAGCGCACCTCACGAGGGCGTCAAGCGCACCACATCGGCGTTTTGCCGTCTCTGTACGGTAACACCTCTGGAATGTGGTGTGCTGAACGGGTCACAGACGAACGCGCTTTGGTACATCTGTCCTTTCGACATGTGTGGGCTAGGCCTCGCAGGGCTTCGCTAGCCCAAATATGGGTTAATGGCCTGTTTCAGATCAGAAACAAAAGAAGCCGCCCGGTTGTTCCGCGAAAATCTGCCGGCCCTGGCCGGGCGCGGACAGTAGTCGTCCCACCCGGCGAGCGACAAAGACGTGACATCGCCTTGCCTTTAGCGACGTCCCCTATGACATTCGGCCAGGGCTCTATTGTCTCTCTCTGACCGAGGGGGAATGCCGGGGGATCGTGCGAAGGCGAATGACCTATGGCCCTTGTCGGTATACTGGGCGTCTTCCGAATGTGGTACCTGTCTGATCAAGCCAAATCGATTTGGCAGGTTGGTCCCGGCACCGCGGGGGTCGCCCGGAAGATCAACCGCCGGAAGATCGATCGATCTTGTCTCGAGGGGCAAAAGTCCTGGCGACCGGGGGCAGGCAGGCGGAAGGCCGGTCCGCTTCGCGATCGGCAGGCCGGCAAACGAGGGTGACGGGGACCATGAAGATTCTGATCGGGGACGACCATCTGCTGTTCCGTGAGGGCCTGCGGCGGCTGCTGGAGCAGCTCCACACCGACGCCACCTTCGTGGAGGCGGGGACCTTCGACGAGCTGGTCGAGCAGTGCCGCAAGGGCGGCTTCGACGTCGTCCTGATGGACCTGCACATGCCGGGCTGGCCGGGCTTCGACGGGTTGCACCAGGTGCAGGCGCAGCAGCCGGGCGTGCCGGTCGTGATCATCTCCGCGTCGGAGACCCTGTCCGACATCCGCGGCGCGCTCGATCACGGCGCCACCGGCTACATTCCGAAGTCGAGCAGCGTCAAGGTCATGATGGGCGCGCTCAACCTCGTCTTCTCGGGCGGCATCTATGTCCCGCCGGGCGCGCTGACCGCCGCCACGGCCGAGGCCGCCCCCCGCCGCCGCCAGATCGAGGTGGTCGACCGCGGCGCCGGCTACGGCCTGACGCAGCGCCAGCGCGAGGTGCTGGAATGCCTGCGCCTCGGCAAGTCCAACAAGCAGATCGCCTACGAGCTGGGCCTGTCGGAAGGCACCGTGAAGATCCACGTCACCGCGATCTTCAAGTCGCTGGGCGTCAAGAACCGCACCCAGGCCGTCATCGCCGCCGCGGCGATGAGCGCCTGAGGCAGGGCAACCGCCGGCCCCGCCCGCAGGACCGGGACGTTCGGGGGAACCGGCGGAAGATTTCGGGAAGCGCACCGGGCGGCGCCGCGAAGGTCCATCCCCTTCGCGGCGCTTCCTTTTTGTCCGGCCGGCACCGCTTCGTCCCTCCGTCCGGCAGGACCAGAACCTTGACCGGCCGGGATACCAGTGCTATCCGGCCCTTTGTCGAAATCCGAAGCCGAAACCCGAAGGACGCCACCGCAGGGCCATGAGC